>JAZLCS010000116.1:0-21516 GCA_045614385.1 Acutalibacteraceae bacterium
CTTCTTTTGTTTCATCTGCTTTTTCAAAAGAGTCGGCAGACTTTTCAATGATTTCCTTATCAGAACTTTTTTCATCGTCGGTCATTTGGTTTTCTTCGGCGATATTTTTTGCGTCTGAGAGAGAAGCGTTTTTCTCGGAAACGTTTTCGATTTCGGCATTGTCGTTTCCTTCCTTGACGGACAGATCATCTTCATTGATAACCTGAGCTTTGCTTTCGGCAGGTTCTGCAATCTTCTCTGTTATAATTGCGGTTTCTGCGGCAGCAGCGGGCTTCGAAGATTTTTTCTTTTTTTGTTTTTTTGTTGTTTCCTTTAAAGAAGTTTCAACCGAAACGGCTTTTGAAGAGCGTTTCCTGCTGCGTCCGGAACGGCGATGTCTGCCTTTTTCTTCGCCGTAGCCATAGCCGTAGCCGTACTTACCGTATCCATAACCGTAACCATAGCCGTATCCGTAGCCGTACTTACCGTAACCATAGCCGTATCCGTAGCCGTAATAGCCATAGCCGGAAAATCCTTGGACAGCTCCGTTGAGAACACAGCCGAGGATTCGAATATCCGTAGACATGAGGCTGTCAAGAGTGCTTTTAACTCTTGAAATTCTAACTGCATCCTGATATGTTATAAAGATTGCCACGTCTGAATACTGTGCAACGAACAAAGCGTCGGAAATGAGTCCGCAGGGCGGAGTATCCACAATGATATAGTCATATAAATCCCTGTAAGCTTCAAACATTTGCTTGATATTGCCTGAGGAAAAATATCCGCTTTCCTCTTCTTCGGCAGGAGTGGGGACGAGAAGATGAAGCTTATATTTTTCAAGATAAGCAATTTTGTAGAGATCGGTAACGGTCTCATATTCGATATTTTCAGTGTCAATTCCGAGAAGGGGCGCGATGCTCGGATGTCTTATATCGGCATCAATAAGAAGGATTTTCTTGTTATGGTCAGCAAGAGAAATTGCAAGGTTTGTTGCGATTGTTGTTTTGCCTTCTCCGGGAACAGAGCTTGTTGTCATAACGATTTTTTCGTTTTCGTTAAGAGAAGAAACAAAAACATTTCTCAGCACTCGGAATGACTCGGGGAAGCCGCTGCCGATATCGGGATTGTTAAAGAGAAGCGACTTATCACCGGGCATGGCTCGTTTCTTGAATGTAACTTGCGGAATAACCGCAAGCGAATCAAGATTAAGCTGGTTTTTGATGTCGGTCTTTGTTTTGACGGTTCTTCTCTGAAGAATATAAATGAAGATAAACAGAAGCCCGAAGAAAAAGCCTACGGCAGCACCCTTGACTGCTTCGTTGAAATAGTTGACCTTGTTTGAAGGCGATGTTGCAACCATGGGCTCTTTGAGAATTTCAAAGGTTATATTACCTACAACATACTTTGCAACGGACGGATAATTTTCGAGTGCCGAAAGCAAAACATCATATGTTTTCTGAGGATCACGACCTCTTGCTGTGAGAGTAAACATATTTGTGCCGGCAACGGCATCTGCACTCACCTTCGCAGGTAAAGACGAAACACCGAGGTCTTCGCACATTGCTTCTGTAAGAAGATTACAGCTCAGAATATAGGGAAAGGTCGAGGAAAGCAACGATGCGGTGGTTGAGTCGTAATAGAATGAATAAACCGAAACGCCGCTGATTGAGCTGCTTGCATTCTGAGTGTTGACCGTAAGTGTTACACTTGACTGATATTCGGGCACATAATTGATTCTTTGGTTTATTGCACTGTAACTGCCGAATAACACAGCAGCAGCTACGCATACCCACCAGAATCTTTGCAGGGCCTTGATGATATCATTGAGATAAACAGAAACGAAAACATCCTTTATACTCTCGTTTGTCTGATTATTTTTCGATGTCTGATTGTTTTTTGAGGTCTGATTCATTTTCAAATCTCTTTTCTTTCAATGTGAATTTTAAGTGTTGGTTGTCAGATATCTTCGGTTGCATCCTCTTCGTTTACTGTATCCGCATTTCCGGGAGCGGTCTGAACTTCGCCGTCATTTTCCTCGGGGAGAGGTTCAATATCATATTTCGGCGCAGGATATTTACCGTAATGACCGTAATGAGAGTGTTTACCGTATCTGTATCCGCCGTAGCGGTTGCTTTCGTCATTACCCGTGAAGCTGAAGGGAAGGACATTCATGTGAACATCGTTGAGAATACAGCCTGCAAGGTTTGAACTGATTTTACTGATTGTTGATATTGCATCATTGATAACATTTGCATGAACAGTATCTGTTCTGACAACAAGAACTGTCTTATCAACCATATTGATAATATCCGTAACCGTTGAGTCCTGAGAAAGAGGTGCGGTATCAATGATTATGTAATCATATTCAGTCTTGAGTTTTTCAATCAAGTCGGAAATACTTTTGTCTTCAACAAAATTACGGTAATCGGGATTAGCTTTCATATCGATTGCAAGAGAAAGAGATGTTTTTTTGAACTGTCTGAAAACAAAATCCTCAAAAGCAACTTTTTTGGCAAGCAAATCCGAAATTTCACCGTTTTCTATAGCTTCTTCACTAAAGATTTTATACAGAGCAGGTTTTTTGAAGTCAAGGTCCAAAAGTATAACCTTATTACCTCTGTCTGCAAGCGAAACCGCAATATTAGCGGAACAGGTGGATTTACCTTCGTTTTCTGCAACACTTGTGATAGCAAAAACTTTTTCTCCGGAACGTTTTTTGCTATACTCAAGCTTTGCTGCAATCTTATGGAAGTTTTCAGTGAATCGCAGACTTATATATGCATTGCTGTGGATAAGAAGACCTTTTTTCTTCTTTTGTCTTATATCCTTCAACGTCATTCTTTTATCTTCGTGAGCGATTGTTCCGATGAGCTTCGACTCTATCTTATCATCAAAATCGCTTTCTTTTTTTACGGTGTTACGCATAAGAGAAAAAGCGATTATCAATGCAAGAGAAAGAGTTGCGAATGCAATGATTACCATGTTACGGTTCGAATTTGAAATGTGATTTGACGGACCGCTGGGGACGGTGGGATTACCGATAACGGTAACACCTGCATTACTGAAAATCTTATTTGAAACTTTGTGGTGAGATTTTATAACTGCATTGAGAAGCTTGTATGCTTTTTCGGGGTGGTCTGCCGTGACTCTTAATTCAATGAAGTTTGTCTGGTCAAGAACTTTGGCTGAAACCGTACCGTCAAAACTGTCAACCTCGAGATATGCGGCGGCATATTCTTTTATTGTGGGTTCGGTAAAAACATTAACAAGAACATTTGCCTTTTCGGTTGAAATTGTGTATGTTGAGTATGAAGCGGTAACCGAGCCGCTGTTGAGAACGGTGAGGGTTGCTGTTGATGTATACATCGGCTCATAAGCAGCATGTGTAACAAGGAAAAAACCCATAGCACCGATAAGCGCACAAAGAATAACAACCCAGATGTTTTTGATGACATCATTCAGTAAGCTGTATAATTCAATTGTAATTTTGTTTTTCTTCATAGTCTATCATTCTCCAACAATAACAGTCAGTACGCTGTGTCCTCTGAGGCCAAGACTGTCTGTGACATAATAGTGAACATTGTATGTTCCCGGTTTGTTAAAATCAGCGTTTGATTCAATCGTAATCTTATCTTTGAGGCTTACTTCCTGTGCATCCAAAGCATCGACAATATATGAGTTAAAATCAATTGTTTTACCTTTTTTTGTATAAACAAGATATTCCTTAAGTTCGATTTTCGGTGCAGAGAGAGGGATGTCTTCAATAATGAGAGGAAGCTTGATTGTTGAGGAGTCCCCTTTGTTGTTTGTAACCGTAACATTAAGCGAGAATGCACCGGCAATTGATGTTGCATAGTCATCAGAAGTGACTACGATTTTACTTTTAATATTACCTTCAAGACTGTCTGTGGCAAGGATATGTTCTCTGATATCAATATGTTCATAAAGCGAAAAGCAAAGATTGCCTACAACCTGAAACTTCGGCGATTCATAGCCTTTGAATTTTATCATTCTTGACGCCTTGGAAACATTATTGTTGCTGTCGCAAACGGCATAGATTACCTTGCTGACACCTTTTTTCGTAAATCGGGAAATTGATTCGATTATGATTTTATCCGTGAGGTCGCCGTCTTTTTCATCATAGGCTGTAACGCCTTTGAGAATTTCTTCGTCTTTTGCCTTTAGGCTGACTTCAATCATTTCCTCCTCGACTGTAATTACAGGAATTGTTTTGTCTGTGCCCAGTTTTTCGCCGATAAACACAGCTGTGGCTGCTATAGATATAAACACAAATGCAATTAAAACAACTATTTTAAACGCTTTCATTCAGTTCACCTTATAATCATATGAATTTTTCATTTTTAAGAACTTTTCCGGGATTTGTTTTCAAAAGCAAATCTGCATATTGCACGGAGTGCAGTTCACAGACAATTTCATGAACATCCGCAAGATAAGGAGTTCTCATATATGGACTGTGTGCATCGCTTGCAACGAAATCCGCAACCTCGCGTATGATGAGAGCCTGCGAAACAGCATAAGCCTTGTCGCCGAATTTGTTTTTCAGACTTCCCTTGTTAACCTGCAGAAGACACCCTATTTTTTTGAGCATCAACGGCGCAGAGCCGTTTTCGGCAACAAAAGCATATCTTTCCGGGTGTGCAACAATCGGCGTGAGCCCTTCTGCAACAAGAAGTTGCAATTTCTGATACACAGATTCGGAACGCTCATTGAAAGCAAATTCAACCAGCGGATAATCCGAGTTACAGAGGGTGAGAAGTCTTTTTCTTTTTATAGGTTCAACCAAATCGTTTGTTGCAAAGATTTCATGACCGGGATAAATATCAAGCGGAATTCTTTGCTCTTTTATTTTTGATTTGAGTTCTTTGAATGTGTCAACATAAGCTTTATCAAGATAGTTTTGCTGAGGGCCGGGAATGTTGCTGTGGGGGGTGACGATTATGGCTTTTGTTCCGCCGCCTGCTGCGATGCGTGCCATGCGCAGAGACTCCTCCATATTGTCCGCACCGTCATCAAATCCGGGCAGAATATGACAATGAATATCGACCATGACGCACCTCCACTACTACATAATTATACATTATATATAATACTATAGTATAGACATTAAAGTCAACATATTATTATATATTTTTATTATTTTCATTTATATTTGACAGCTGTAAACTTTTAATTTTTGGTTGTCTTCGATACTGTCTGAACAATATTTAAAACGGATATGATTCAGATGTGTTTGCGAAAGATGCATTAAAATAAAGTAGCAGTAAAAGAGAATTGCAGACTTATATTAAAAGCTAACAAGCTCGTTAAAAGCCTACGGTATCAAACAGATTATATAGCTTTAATCTTATTCTTGCTATGCAAAAGCTCCCCATATTCTTTGGAATACAGGGAGCTGATTACTTGTTTAATAGCTGTTATACAACAGCAACATAAAAAGGAGAAGTCACAAAAATTTTGATAATATAGAGGTATAGCCTAGCTTATTCTTTTCTCGCAAACAGGCTATAAATATGTGTTTACATGTATTGTTGTGGTTATCAAGATATTTGACTCTTTAACAAACATTTCTAATCGACTCAGACTCTGAAAAAGTCGATGAAAAATTTCTTTATTTTAACATTAAACATCGCGATCAATTCTTTGGGGTTCTTATATATCAATGATACTTTCTCTTTGAATGTTCTTTTTTCTCTTTTGGGAGGCGGAGAATACCAACCAAGATTATCAAAATTTACATCTATACCATACTTCTCAAATAGTATTTTGTTTTTGGGAAGCCAGCTTTTGTTGGTAATTCCATATCCGTATCCTACACAAAAATGGAAGTGGAAGGGCGTGTTTTTAACATCGGAAAGACACAACACAAGCTCTTCACAAGCCTCTCCTCTTTTCGTTCCGTTCGATTCAAACTCCCAAGGAGACTCTCCTCTTTTTAACATTTTAACCAAAAAATCTTTCCTCCATAAAGCAGCAACGGCATTTATTCGAGCGACTGAGCCTTTTTTTAACTCTGAAAAATATTCGGTATAAGAACCTTTTGTTTTCCATGCCCGTGCATCAACATCCGGATTAAAACATATAACTCCGATTTCTTTGTTTTCGTTGATTAATGACAGAGCTGAATCAAACACTTCCTTTTTTACGGGGGACATCAAAAAGAAATCCTCCAAGAAAAACAATATAAACTCTGATTCTATTGTTTCCAATGCATTCAATACTCTGTCGGACCAAGGAATATTTCCGCTGTTGAATATTGTAATGCCTGTAAAAGGCGAATTGAATTTTTTGGTTTCAGTATTTAAAACAAACGGATACGGGCAATTAGGCCATTGAATTTCAAAAAGCTTAAAAAACGGATACCATGCATCTTCGTATAAATCGCAAGAATTAACTAAAATTGTACAATTTTCACTTGTCAATGAATTGTATTTTGCATTTTTCATAATTGCAACAACCTCATTTCATCCGTATTTTACATTATTACTTTCTTAAATCATTACAATAGCTAACAAATTTTGCCTTCATATGGATCAAATCGTCAAGGTATCTGATCTGTTTCTTTAATCGCTTTTGGTACTTGTGTAATCGTCTTGAAACACCTGTTTGTTTATTGCTCTTTTTTGGTTGATTGTTTTTGCCTGAAGAGTTCGTCTTTTTTTCTAAAATGCCTAAGTTGTCAAAATTGACACTAATACTGTGCTTATCAAAAAGTTCCTTGTTTTTTGGCAACCACTTTCTTTGCGTTATACCATATCCTTCAGAGATAAGAATAGAGTAAGTAAAGATTGAAGAAAACTCAGGATTTATCACGCAACATCTGGATTTGGACAACCATGATAAACGAGTGGCATTATGTTCAAATTCCCAAGGACTGCCATCCAAATACAGCATTTGTAGTAAAAATTCTTTTTTCCAAAGGCCTAAACAAGCATTCACTCTGTAATCAGCATATTTGCTCACGTCAGTAAATATAGTTCCGTCCTTGTATTCCATATCATATTTTACCCCTCTCGGAGAAAAAAAGACAAAACCAACATCACTTTGTTTATGCATTTCGGACAATACAATTTCAAACTTTTCCTTATTTACTTGTTCAAGCAAGAAAAAGTCTTCCAACATAAACAGGATGTAGTCGGCATCTATTTCATCCAAAGCCTTTTTTATACGCTTTGTCCATAGAACATTTTTACCGGTCAGTATAGTTTTTACATTTAAGGAGCGGCATGTATAATTTTTTTCTTCTGTGTTCAAATAAATTTTATACGGACAATCAGGCCATTGTATCTTAAATAACTCAAAGAACGGATCCCATGCATCTTCGTATAAATCACATGAATTAACCAATATTGCAATTTTTTTATTCATAACGTAAAATTCTCCTGTTTACCAATAGCATCCGTTTTCGACTTCTTTAAATTTTTCGGGTGGTTTCTCCATAGGCCTTATCCATGCATCTGTAAGATTTTTTTCGATCCCCTGCTGCACATCTCTGTCTCCGTAAACGCCAAAGAACAGAGGTGTTCTTCCGCAGGTTTCAATTGCAATTTTACCCATACGCTTGATTTCAACCGCTATAGGAAAACCGTATGCACCTGCACCTATAAGTGCGATATCAAAGTCAATTTTTTTGATGTCGCTTAACATTTTTTCAAGAACTTCAAACGAATTTTTGAATCCCCCGGGTCTTTCTCCTACCTGAGTGACATACGTTTTATATGTTATCAGCTCAAAATCGGGGAGCTCAAATTTTTTATCCTTGACCAATTTGTCTTTTCTTTTGTACTGATGCTCTATTGAATCCGTAAAAGAATTTATTACCAAAACCTTCTTACCTTCAAGTGCTTTTATCCAGGTTTTATTTGTTTCTATATCAAAATAAGGGCCGAGGTCGGAAAAAGTGGGCACGGCATTTTTGGCAAATCTCTTAAAAAAATATGGCATATAAATTTTAGAGGGAAACATTGCGGAAAGATAGTCGCAGTCAGGTATTCCTTCTATAGTTAATTCTGCATATCTGTCTACCGCCTGAGTTTTATCTTCGTAATCATCAGCAAAAAAGCCTGATGTTGTAAATAGCCAATTGAGCATTTCCTCACTGTAATTATCTCTCATTTTTAGTTTGCGTTCACAATACTGGCCGGCAATAACGCCCTCTGTTCCGCCTAAACGTGCAAGTAACATAGGTTTGTCGTTTTCAATCCATTGAGCTATATCGTCGGAGAGCGACGGAATTGTTCTGACGGGCTTATCCAAAAGCATTTTTGTTATTTCTTTATCTTTTTTACCTAATTTTTTCCCGATTTTGTATGCCAGATGCAAAAAAGACAATTGAGTCTTTCCTTTAATAACGATATTATTCATTATAAGCACTCCTTTATCAATAGCTGTTTTGAACGACAAAAGCACAGACCCGATATACAATATTAATGTATTTAAATTCTATCACACGAAGGTTCAAAAATCAACACCATAAAAGTTTGCATTAAAGTTTTATATCTGATAACACTTTATGATGAAAGAAAAACACCCTGCGCGGAACGAACCGTGCAGGGTGTTGAAATTATTAGGAATAGAAGACCTGAACGCCGGATGTGAATTTGCAATAGTCCACAAATTCAATCGGTTGCTCGCAAGGGTCTGTTGCTGAAAATGCTTGTTTGGGGTCATAACCCATTGCATAAAGCAAATCAAGAACCTCTTTTGCATCGACGGTGCTGCCTGAGCAAGATGATGTAGCTGCAGATACAGCGTTTGCGCTAAGGACTGAAATTGTTGGTTTAATATATTTGCTCATTATCTTACTCCTTTCTTAAAAACCCAAAATACCTTTTACAAAATTAAAGATATTTACGAATACTCCGATAAGCCATTTGAAGAATCTGATAAGCCAGCATTCATCCGAGTCATCTGCCGTGCTTTCGTCTTCCGCGGGTTCTTCGGACGTGCCGTTATCATCTGCGGGTTCATCGGTAGTACCGTTGTTGTCATTTGTGGGTTCGTCAGTTGTACCGTTGTTATCATCTGCGGGTTCGTCGGGTGTTGTTGTATCTTCGGGTTCGTCGGGAACAACGGGCGTGTTGGGTTCAACATCCCTTGCAACGGCAAACATCATTGCTCTTGCAACCTCAAGATCAACTTCGGATGAGATAGATGCACCGGCGAGAGATTCGCTTGTAATCTTGAGCGAGCCGATTGAAAGAAGAGTACCTGCGGTCTGGTTCTGGATTGTAACCGTGCCGTCTGTTCCGATGTAATCGGTGATGTCATAATACATTTCTGTGTTGCTGAGAACATCGAACTCGTATTCGCCGATCTTAACTTCGGGAGTGCCGTAAGCAGCTCTGAGGCTTATCATAACCCTTACGCTGTCCTTAACATAATCCTTGATTTTGAATGCTACGGCAGTTGTTTTATCTGACTTTGCAAGATAGAGTTCATCCTTCGGACCGTGCTCTTCATATGACTCAAGGGTAATATCATATGTATCGGTGCCTTCAACATATGAGTTACCTGAAATGTATGCGAAGATTTTTTCGCCGGTGAGCACATTATTGGAAAGAAGATTGCCGATAACATTGTAGTATACTGCATTCTGTTCGGAAGCAATGTAGTAATCGTTTCCGTTCTGAATGGGATTATAAACTCTTACGGAGTCGATGTAGTTGTCAAGGGGAATTTCGATTGTTGCTGCAGTTTGGAGTGTATCCTCTGCAGGAGTATTAACGCCCATGCCGCCGTTGAGAACTGAATTTTCATCAAACCAAACAAGCTGGATTTCACCTGTTTCAAGAGCTTCTTCCATACCCATTTCTGTAAGAGTGGCACGGAGAACTTCGTCAGCATAAACAGAAGCAGTGTTAACGGTCATGCCTTCAACAGACTGGGTTGCTACATGATTCGGGTTCTTGATAGCACCTGAATGTGTGGGAAGATATGAGGATGCAACCTGAATTGTGTAGGTGCCGTATTCAAGACTTGTTTCGTGAATGATGGGAACCTGATAGAGGTTCTTGTTTGTTTCGGTGATAAATTTACTGTCACTGTAATATGTATCAACGATATATGCGGGAAGGAACTTGCCGGTAGCTTCGTTTTTGATAGAAACAACGAAAACGCCTGTTGTGGGTCCGCAGACACCGTTGAGGTCGAAGCCTGTGCCGGTGAAGGTGAACTTCATAATCTGTGAACTCTTGTTTGTTGAGCTTACGGTTACATTATAAGCCGAACCGTTCGAGTAGTTCAATGCTCTGTTATAGCCCTCTGTATTGCTGTCGTAGCCGTAAACATTGTCGTTTGACTGAGCTTTGTTTGCTGCCACCTTGTCTACAGAAACAGTATTCCATGCGGCATTGTTGCCAACGGCAACTGCTGTGAACATATTTTCTTCGTAAAGAATGTTTGAAGCGGGAGCAACGGTAATCTTATTCTTGATAACTGTTTCAACGCCGTCAACCGTGAGCGATGCGTGATAGTAAATATCCTCTATGCCGTTTACAACAGCTGAGGGAGTGTAGGTAACATCTGTTCCGCTGAAGGAGAATGTACCGTAATCACCTGCAAGAGTATTTGCAGGGTTCACACCGTCTTTACTGAAGCCGACAATAGCTTTTGTGCCGGTTTCGGCATTGAAGATTGTGTCGTTTGTAAAGGGTGCGAAAACTGCGGGAGTTGCAAAGTCGATAACAACAGACTCGCTTACGAGAGCGCTGTCATTGATAACCCATGTTGACTTGAGGTAAACGTTTGAAGTCTGAGTAACTTTTGAACCAGCGGTGATGAGAGTGTCGCCGTCATACCAGCCTTTGAAGGTATAGCCTTCTCTTGTGGGTGTGGGAAGAGTGCCGAATGTTGAGCCGTATGTTACTTCCTTGCTTGAATAGGGAACATCAACATTCGGAGCGCAGGTATTTGCTTCGTAAACTCTGATGTCGCTGAATGTTACTGCGTTGTTTGAACCGTTTGCATCAAGGCGGATAACAGCTCTTGTTGCACCTGAAGGAGCAGTGAATGTCTGTGTCTGGTTGCCGGAACCGTTTGATGAGAAACGGTTTGCACTGTCATTGAAATCGATGCCTAAGCCGCTGCTTGAATTGTTGTCATAGAAGAAGACATAAACGTCCCAGTTGCTTCCGGTGATGTCGATATCAACTTTATATTGCTTGCCTACGGTAACGGGGAATAAGGGTGATTCTGATGTGCCTTCACCTGCACCTGAATTTGATGTAAGTGTGAAGCCGTTATCGGTAACATTGCTGAAGGTTGCGTTGCTTGCAGATGTTGTGTTCCACTCGCTGAAATCAAGGATAGTGTCAAAATAAGCTGTGAGCTTGTTAACGCTCCACTGTGCGGTAAGAGTTGCGTTACCGTACATACCTGCGGGAACTGCAACTGCCTGATACATATCGTTGACCTTCCATGAACCGTCGGATGCTGTTACCTTCCAACCTGTGAAGAGATAACCGCTTTGTGCGGGAGTGGGAATAGTTACGGATGTGTCAGTGGTGTATGTCTGGGTTGCGGGTGAAACGCTGCCACCGTTTGCATTATAGGTGATTGTGTAGGTGTTTGCTGTCCATACTGAATAAACGCTCAGATGGTTTGTTGCAACAGTTGAACCTGCAACGGTGTTGCCTGCGGCATCAACCCACTTAACGAATGTGTAACCGGGTCTTACGGGCGTGATGAGTGAGCCGTAGGAATCGCCCTTTGCGTACTCATCTTCTGTCATTGAGTAAGTTGCGTCTTCATAATATCTTGCTGAGTCAATCAGTTTGATATTTGAGAAGGTTGATTCGCAGGGGCTGTTGGTTGTGTTACCGAAGCGGAAGCCAACCTGAGTTGTGGTTGCGCCTGTTGTGAACTTGATTGCGTAGTGGGCTGTACCCGAAGATTTCTGATAGTTACCGATATGGGCGCTGGATTCTGTTTTTGCAGTCCATGAGCCGTTGCCTGTTTTAACCTGAATGTTTGTTGCAGGCTCGGAACTTGCATTGCTTGAGTTATAGAAGAAAAGGAATGCCTGTGATTCAACGGTTGTTGTTACGTCATATTCAAAAACGTATTCTGTGTTGGGGTTAAGAGCGATCTTATAGTAATTATTGCTTGAACTGTATTCTGTATAAGTTTCGCCGTTTGTGATAGTGCCGTTTTTGATGATGATTGTGTTGTTTCCATAAGAAACATTACCGCCGCCAACAACAGCCTGGTTGCCGCTGTGCTGTGAGAACTCAAGGGAGCTGAAAAGGTTATCGTATTTAAGAGCAAACATCAAAGCATCGCTGAGCTCTTTCTTTGCGTTGTCGATTTCTTCCTGAGTTGCGGTGGGATCACCGAGAACTGTTGCAGCGTTCTCAAGTTTCTCGTTGAAGAGAGGTGTGCCATCGAGCTTGCTGTAGCCGTCAAGAACTGCATCACGAAGAGCACTCTTGTCTGTAATGTCAATAAGAACTGAAGTGCCTGCAGTTGCATACTGATTGGTGTTGATTGTCTGGTCGGCTTTACCCTGTGCAACAGCGTGGATGTATTGACCGTCTATACTGTCGTTAACAGTGTATGAAGGAACAAAAGATTCGCGGTAGGGAATGTCCTTTTGGGTGGAAATGTCTGTGTAACTACTGTATGTTGTCCAACCACTGGGTGCTGCAGAAGTATCAGTGGAAGTATAAGCTGATTCAGTGCCTAAAGTGTAATAAGTGTTATATTTGCCGAGAGAGTTCTTGGCATAGCTACCGATTCGAAGAACATCATAACCAATTTTCAGGTTGGGAATTTGGTTTGTGTTTGAATAACGGGATTTATCGATTGTCAGCAAACCAAGGTAACTCTGGGATCTTGATGAGTCGTGGTCGTTGGTAGCAGTCTGCATAACATAAGCGTTTTCATGGTAGTCGTCTGAGCTTCCATTTGCTGTACCGTAGCCTAAAATATAATCATATGCAGTGCCATCTGAACCGCCTGAAGGAGGATCGGTGTAAACGAGAGGATCTTCTCTGAAATAGCCCGAGTTACGGTAGTCGCCCTTGAATGATCCGAGGGGAGCTCTTTTGGTGTGGTCAACACCGTTAGCACCTGTAATCCAAGATGAAAGTTCGTGCTGTGAAGCAGAGACCTGACGTGCTTCCGCAACGGCACCGACGGTGCGTTCGGGGGCATACAATACCGTGTATGCTGTGTAGGTTTGGGTTGTGTTGTCATTAAGAGTGACAGTTATTTCCCACTTGGCGGTTGCTATTTCACCGTGGCTCAGACCCGTTGTCTTGAAGCGCAGACCGTACGTGTTATCTGCTATGTAGGTTTTGCCGGCAGTATACTGAATTGTTTCTCCTTCAACGTTTGCGCCTGATGAAAGGCTATAAAGTTCAATGTCATCTGAGGGGTTTGTTACATTAGAAACCTTAACTGTGAACTGCTTTGCATCAAGAGCATAGAGACCAAAGTACATATTGTCGTCGGATTCTGCAACGGTTTCAAGCATGTTATAGCCGTTAATAATGTTGTTAACGTAGTACTGACCGTCTTTGTTGTTTGCGGGGTTGAGATAAACTGTTTCGGGAACAGCAATCTTTGTAACGTCCTTTTCTGCATTTTCCTCATTGCTCTTTGCCAATCTGAAGTCCTCACGGATTTCATCGGCAGTACCTGTTGAAACATAGTAAGTGTAGGTGATGGGTGTGTAGCTTTCGAACGTTAACTTGTTAACGGGTGCGATGTATGAGGTGTGGAGTTCTGCTGAAGGATTAAGAGTTTGTGCGTGTCTGTAGTTTGCAATGTGTTTGTAAGAACTGAGAGTGCCTGCCTTCATGGCTTTGACGTATTCGCCGTCTTCTGTGTTGCCGTATTCACCTGCTGCGTTATACTGACTTTCCATATACTTCGGAAGGAAGCAACCGTATGTGAAGTCTGTTACGCCGGGAGAATAAACACCGATACCGAAGCTGTCTTTATCTTCACTGGCTGTGAAAGCTGCCCAGTTTTCATAACAGTCAACGTCAACGTCAACATTCTTACCGTTGGGGGCGTATTTTGCATAGTTGGGATTGATACCCCAGAATTCAGGTTCTTCTATGTTCTGAGCACCTGTGGTTGTGGTGTCGCTGCTGTAGGAATCATTTTTGAATTGAGTCTGAGTAGCTTCCCATGCATTGTCTGCAGTGACGTTGTTATAAACATAGTGGTTAAGAGGCTCGATTGTGTAGAATGCGGGGAATTCCTGATCGGATACGGTTGAGGGATAGCCTGAATAGTCAACAAATCGGCAGGTGCCCTGAATCAGACCTGCACCAAGATCGCTGTCGCTTGTTGTGAAGGTATACCATGCTTCCATGTATGAGGGTGTGTTCCATGCAGGGTCATTTTTGTTCTGACCGTAGTCAATGGAGTTTTTACCCCAGTCAAGAGGACGTGTCTTAACATAAATCTGGTTATGAGTGATTCTGTAGTCAATAACCTTACTTGATTCACCGCCGTTGTCGGTGATGATGCTGTCAAGGTTACCGCCCTGAACAGGGTTGTATTTCCAGGGGGTTCCGTTATAGTCACCCATTACGAAGGGAGCCTGATCTGTGCCGTAATATGACTGCTGGAGGAAACGACCCTTATCGTTGGTGTTGATAAGGTTAACGCTTTCAACAGTGGCAATTGCGCCTGCGGGGAGCTTATCTTTATAGTCAACCTTGGTGTAAACGTTGTTGTCTGAGTCTCTGTACTGAGCTGCCATAACAGTGTTGTTGCTGGCGGTTGAACCTTCAAGGCATTCGATGTAAGAAATAACACCGCCGAATGAAAGGTCAATACCAACCTTGTACTTATCGTTTTCGAAGTACTGAACAGTGCTGCTGGGAACGTCAGTGCTGATTGTGTTCAATGAATAAAGTTCAAAATTGCCATATTTTTTGTTGAGGCAAGTGAACTCGATTGTCATAACGCCGTAATGGCTCTGACCTTTGAGGAAGTTGTCGATATATGAAGCGAAACTGCCGTTGTCTGAAGGCTCAAGGAAGAATTCTTCGATGTCGCCGTCAGGACCGTCAAAGGTGATGATAGCTTTTACATATGAATCTGAATAATATGTGATTTCATAGCGGTTAAAAGCTGCGGGTGCGGTGTAGTCGATGGTATATTTGTTGTTTGCAACCTGAACGCTTTGTGCAGTACCGTTAACGGTTATGCTTGATTCGTCGTGTGAGTTGACAGTAACCTGGAATGTGACGGATTTTCCGCCGTATTCTACGGTGATTGTCTGCTGACCTGCTGTGTTCAGGTATTCGGGTGAGCAACGGTAGCCCGAAGCAACAGAAATTGTGTTGCCGCCAATATTTGCATTAAGAACGAGACCTGCGGGGTTGAACTTTTCGCCAACGGTATAGGTTACTCTTGTTGGCATTGTTGCAATGCTGAGGCTGTCAACAGCAGGCTCAAATTTGGGATAAACAGTCAAGCTGTCGTAGTGAATCGGAGTGTCTTTTGTGATGAGATTGCCTGTGCCGTTTTCACCTGTGTACCAGCCTGCGAAAACGTAACCGTCGGGAATTTCTGAAGGAACGGGAAGAGTGCCGTAGGTTTCGCCGTTACCTTCGTAGGTGTATGCCTGACGGTGAATATCTTCAGGCTTTTCGCCTGTTTCTTCAAAGAGACCGTAGCTGCTGATGTCGGTTTCGTACATTTCAACGTTATTAAGAACCACTTTAGAACCTGCTACAGGTTTGTAGTTAGCAAAAGCAAGTTCAATGTAGTAATAGCCGGCAGGTACGGTGAAGGAAATTGTGTTTTCACCTTTGTTTGCAATGTTTGAAGGGAAATAGTTAGCATAACCCTTAAACGTCTTTTCAGAGTTATACCAAGCGGTGAAAATTCTGACTTCGGTGAAAGCGGTGATACCAACACAACTACCGAAATCCAGATTATAGGTGATGGTGTATGTTTTGCCGGGTTCAACGGGGATTGCATAACCTTGGTCGATAGTTGCGAAATCAACATATGTGAGAGTAACACTGGCAGGGTTGGGGTTAGTGGTAATAGCGATGCTTCTGTCTTCTGCGTTTGTTGCCAAAGTACCGTTAGGATGAGCTATGCTGATACCGCCGTTTGCTGTACCTGCTGTGCTTAACCATTTGTCATAATCAAACAGGTTATTCTGGCTGATAATTTCAGATTCGCAGAAAACAATGTTTTTAACGCTCACAGTGGTTGAGGCTGTGGGATCCTGGAAAGTGAATCTGATCTGAACGTTGCCTGCGTTTGCGGGAGTGGTGAAGTCGTATCTGAAAGTATACGCACGGTCAACACTGCCTTCGTTTTTATCTATGTTACCGTTGCTTGTACCCTGAATCATCTGACCGTCGATATATTTGTTATCCTTATCGAAAACAAAAATCAGAGGGAAAAATGTATCCAAAGCTGCTTCGGTGGTGTTGTATGTGGTGTAAACAAGTGAATACTCGGTGTTGGGTTGAACTTCGATGGAGTAAAGACCTGTGTTTGCAGCAGGATCGGTTGAGCTCATCGAGAAGGTGTTGTAAATTTCTGCGGTTCCGCTTGTTCTGGTGATGGTGAATGAATTGTTGACCTTATCGGTTGTCAATGTAGCGTTGCCTGTTGCAATCTTTGATGAGAGGGTGGTTGCCCAATCGTCAAAATGGAAAAGGTTGTCTGACTGAACAGGAACAACTTCACTGAGCTTGATTGTGTCAACTGTTGCTGTGACAGAGGATACACCGGGTCTGGATGTTGAAGTGTCGCTGACAGTGAAACGAACCTGAATGTGAGTGGTGTTTGCAGGAGTTGTGAAATCCATGCTCTGCTCACCTGCGCCGTTGATAAAACTGTAGAAGTTATCAATGCACTTGTTTGATGAATCATAGAAGAAGATATAGGGAACAAATGCCTGGGTGGTACCGGAGAGCTTGAACGAGAACTTGTATGTGGTGTTGGCTTTTACGTCGATTTTGTAATAGCCTTGATTTAATTCAGGATTAGTGCTGCTGTTTGCAAAGGCAGTGTAAAGTTCTTGGATTGACATATCGTTTTTGGTCATTGTGAAGCTGCCGTTAGCGATATTAATCGAGAGAGTGCCGCCCTCACTGGTATTATTGCCCGAAATGACTGTGCCGTCTTTGATAAGGGCTGATGAAAGACTGTTGGTTGCCCAGTTCTCAAACAGGAAAAGGTTGTTGAAACCAAGTTCAACAGGCACCTGAGTTGCAGCTGATGAATAAATCATCGCAACAGTAGGGATAAGCATTGCAACAACCAACATTGCAATAATTATCTTTTTTGCATGTTTTTTCATAAAGTTACCTCCATAAAATTTGCTGAAAAAATCTATATTAAATCCAAAAATTGTTTTTGAAATTATTTTCGGATAATGATTTTTTGAGTGCAGAGTGTTTATTGCCTCCCTCTGATGAGGGAGGTGGATTTTGCGAAGCAAAAGACGGTGGGAGAGAACTGTCCGTTGTTACAATGCTTTTTCAGTTCTTTCGCAAAATCTTTCTCTCCTTCAGTCCTGCGGTAAACCAGAGCCCTCAGAAACATGGTCGACTTGCCTTCCTTGGAGCGTCGGCAATTCTCCCTGTTTCTTCACCTCAGCAGAGGAAGCCCAAGGAACAGGCTACTGCGTTTTATTGTTCAAATACTCATCGCAAAGCTTCTTATATTCCGCCGCTTTCCTGCAGGCATATTCGGGAACAGAGCTAAAATCGCCCGTTTCCGCAAATGATACTGCGGCACACATATCGCAGTATTTTCTTAAATCGCAGGTTTTGCATTTTAACGGAAGAATGATATTTGTTCGCGAATTACGGATTTTTTCCCAGGTTTCGTTGAAATCTTCAATTTCAAACACAGGCTTTGTCATCATTCCGCAAGGAGACATCTTTCCGTCCCATGTTACCCAGAAGGTGCTCAGACCTGCTCTGCAGGGAATCTGTTCGCCGCCTTCCGTAAATTCGGATTTTGTTTCGCGTTTTTCTTTTGCTTCAAGATGCTGTTTCAGCCTTTCGCTTCCGAGATCGTTCAGGCGGCAGTTAAACTGCACCCTTGCCGCTTCTTCGGGAGCCATTCTGTCTGCCTCGCCGCCTACCCTTACGGGCGGGAACATATAACTGACAGATTGAACGGGGAGCTTAAGCTTTTTTGCAAACTCAAAAATCTTTTCAGCATCGTGAGCGTTGTATTGTGTGGCTGTAAAGTTCAGCTTGACATTAACGCCTGCTTGTTTCAGCTTGATTATTGCATCGGTTACCTTTTGATAGGCTTCACCGTTGCCGCATAGATTACGGTAGGTTTCTTCCGACGCACCGTAAAGCGTGATATTAAGCTTTTGCGGCGGGTTGTTTGCAAAAAACCTGACCTTATTATCGTCTATCAGCAAGCCGTTGGTGTTGACCGATACCAACAATCCTGTTTTTCTGGCGTGAAGATAAATTGTTTCAAAATCTTTTCGCAAAAGCGGTTCGCCGCCTGTCAGCAAAAGCATGAGCATGCCTGCGTTTTTTGCTTCCTCGGTCAGATTTATCCACCATTCGGTGTCTTTTTCTTGCTTTATTGCTTCGCAGTCGTTCTCTTTGCGGTGAACATAACACATTTTGCAGTCAAACGGACAGCGTGAAGTCAGTTCAAACGCACCTGAAAGGGGAAGAGAACTTTTATCTGCTTTTGAGAAAAGATTCATTATGAAGAGATCATAGTCCAATCCCAATTCAGAAAACACCTCCGTCGAGCAAAGTTTTTTCGAGCAAGATAACCGCGTTTTCATCGGGAGTGCATTCCAATGAATAAACGGGAACGGTTTTCAACAACCCGATAAGCAAATCAACAAGCGTTCTTTGTTCATCAGGTGCAACAAGGTCGAGATAAACATTTTGCATAATGCCCATCATGGCTTCAACACCGGAAAGACGCTTTATGCTGTTTGTTTTTGCCTGACCGAGCAGAACAATCGCACCAAGGGGAAAAGTTTTGTTTTTGCAGATGTTGCTTGTGCCGCAGAAAGGAACTCCGCAGGCATGAACTCCGTTTTCAACAAGAATTCCCGCTTTGTCGCCGTTGATAACTTCTGCACCGCGGTGTTTTTCCCAAAGCGCGGCTTGCGTGCTTTTGCCCGTTCCGCAGGGTGCGGAAAAGAGAATCGCTTTGCCGTTTATTTCGATAAACGACGAATGAATGAAAAATGCATTTTGGTCAAGCATAAGCTGAGCCAATGAGAGCGAAGCCCACATATATCTGTTATCCATCATAACGGGAAAGCTTCTCGGAGTGAAGAGAGTTTCGCTGTGAGAAGTATCGTCAGGTGTGTATTTTGTTAACGCACCGTTGCCGATTCCCATCGGGAAAGCTCTGTAAACCGTGTTGCCGTCAACAGATACGGTAAATTCTCCTGTCTGTGTTCCTTTCGGAATTCCGGGGAAATCATCGCTGATTTTGCAGGTAATGTTAATATCGGCATCGCCGCTGTCTGATTCAAACGGCTTCCACATCGGATTGTCGCCGGGAAAAGACTCGGCATCAATGCAAATCAGTTTTTTACATATCCGATAAAACTTTTTCATGGCGACTTTCCCTGCACAAAAAATTTGATATTACGGCATGATAACATATCATGCCATTATAATCGTAGAAATTATAAACCTTTCGTTTTATAAAGTCAATATAAATATAGCTAATATTAAATAAAAAATTAAAAAATATTTTGTTGTGTTTTTTAACTGAATATGATAAAATACAAACTGGGTTTATATTGTTTCGGTCAGACCGAATTGAAATGAGTTGAATATATGAAAAAACCAAGTGAATATATCGAGCTTTTCCGTTCGCTCGGCAAGGAATGGAAATGGCTTCTGCGATATGTTTCGAAGTATCGCTTGCAGATTGCGTTTTATGTTGTCATCGGACTTCTGAGCACCGCAATGGGTCTCGGCGCAAGCGTTGCATCAAAATATCTGATAGATTCCGTTGTTTCGCATAACAGCGGCACTATTCTGAAAAGCGCGGTAATTGCTGTCACTCTCGGAGTAACGCAGATTGTTGTCGGTGCCGTGGTTTCGAGAATTGCGGGAGTTGTGGGAACGAAAATCAGCATGGAAATCAGAAGCGGCGTTTACGAGTGTGTTGTCTATTCAAAATGGGAGGATATCCGCAAATATCATTCGGGTGAGCTTCTCAACAGAATTGAAGGCGATGTCGGCAATGTTTCAAGCAGCATAATTTCCTTTATTCCCAATGTTTTCACCACTTCGGCGCAATTTATCGGCTGTCTGGCGGTTGTTCTTTATTATGATCCGACGATGGCAATTTTCGCATTTATGAGCGCACCTTTCCTCGTTTTTTCTTCTAAAATAACAACAAAAATGATTCGCAAATACAACAAGGAAAGCCGTGAAATGAACGGCAAAATCCTTTCTTTTTATTCCGAATCCATTCAGAATCTGCAAACAATCAAGGCTTTTGACATTACAAAACGCTATGTTGAGCAGATGAAAACAAATCTTCAGCTTCACAGAAAAATAAAGCTCGACCACGACAGATTTTCGATTATAATGAGCCTTTGTCTTTCGATAATCGGACTTGCTGTTGCTTATACCTGCTACGGCTGGGGCGTTTACAGGCTCTGGCAGGGAGCGATTTCATACGGTACAATGACTCTGTTTTTGCAAATTTTCGGTCAGCTTACAGGTTCATTTTCTTCGCTCGTTTCGCTTCTTCCGAGTGCAATTTCAATCGCTACATCGGCAGGCAGAATCATGGAAATAACGGATCTCCCGATTGAAGAACACAAAGACGAAAAAAAGGCTCAAAAAATGGAAAACTCCGCCGATGAAAGCGGAGTTACAATCAGTTGCCGCAACATAAAATACACGTATCCCGATGGCGATGAGCCTGTTCTGGCTAACGTATCGTTCAAGGCAAATCCGGGTGAAACGATTGCTTTTGTAGGTCCTTCGGGCGAAGGAAAAACAACGCTTCTCAGGCTGATTCTCGGTCTTGTTGAAGCCGATTCGGGCGAGCTTGTTCTGGAAACAAAAGACGGCAGAAAAATCAATGTTTCGGAGTGCACAAGAAGGTTCTCTTCCTATGTACCTCAAGGGAATTCAATATTCTCGGGAACGGTTGCGGATAACCTCAGAATCGTTAAACCCGAGGCGACGGATGACGAAATTATCGGCGCTCTCGTTACCGCCGATGCATGGAGCTTTATCAAAGAATTGCCCCTCGGAATCAACACCGAAATCAGCGAAAAGGGCGTTAATTTTTCCGAAGGTCAGGTGCAGAGAATGTCCATCGCAAGAGCCATTCTCCGCGACGCACCGATTATCGTTATGGACGAAGCGACAAGCGCTCTCGATGCCGATACGGAAGCGAAAGTTCTTGCGAATATGATGAAGGCTTATCCCAACAGAACAAGAATAATCACCACTCACAGACCGAGTATGCTGCAATACTGCACAAGGGTTTATAAGATTGACGGCAACGGAAATTTGACGGAAATCGAAAACTGAATATTGGTTGTTTCTGACCGGT
>JAZLCS010000117.1:0-7064 GCA_045614385.1 Acutalibacteraceae bacterium
CATGAAGGCTCAGACTCTTGCAATCACAAAGATTGTTGCCGACGACCTCAAGTCAATCGGTCTTGACCTTTGGGATATCAAGTTTGAGTTCGGCTATAACAATGACGAAGTTATTCTTATTGACGAAATCGCTTCGGGCAACATGCGCGTTTATAAAGACGGCAAAATTGTTGACCCCGTTGAGCTCACAAAGCTTATCAATAACAGATAACAAAAATTCAACCGCTCCGAAGTTTTACGGCTTCGGGGCGGTTTTTGCATTGTATATTTATTTTGATTTGTAATCGTCAATAATTTGTGTTATGTGGGCGACAAACTGAATAGGCAGCCCCTCAACGTTTAATGTCGGAGTTTCTTCCAGCCCCAGAAGATAATCGGCGGAAACACGGAAGAGCTTTGCGATTCGGACAAGCATTTCGATTGACGGCTGAATATTTTCGTTTTCCCAATTTGAAACGGTTTGCTTTGTAATACTCAATTTTTCTGCAAGTTGCACCTGATTCCAACCATGTGCAATTCTTAATTCGTATATACGCTTGCCAAGCATAGAAAAAACCTCCGATGTCAAATATCACAATACTATTATTGCAAACTGCTTGACAGTGTTAAAAAGCTTTGATATTCTAATATTTGACTAAAGGTCTTTTAGAATTTGATTTCGGAGGTAATCACATGAAAAAAGTAATATCTGTTTTACTTGCGGCAATTATGATTTTCAGCATGGTTGCGTTTAGTGTTTCGGGCACTGAAGCAGCAACATCCGGTGCATGCGGCGAGAATGTTACATGGTCTTACGACGAAAGCACCAAAACGCTCACAATAAGCGGAAACGGAAAGATGAGTGATTATGAGGCGGATATGGCTTACACATATCCTTGGGTCAAACAACGTGAAAAAACAGAAAAAGTTGTTATCGGCAACGGTGTTACAAGTATTGGTGATTATTCATTTTATGATTTTGAAGCTCTCACAAGCGTAACAATCCCCGGAAGTGTTACAAGTATCGGCAGGGAAGCGTTTAGCAACTGTATCTTGATTGAAAGCATAAACATTCCAGACGGTGTAATAGCTATCGATTCTTATGTATTTGAAGGCTGCACTTCTCTGAAAAACATAACTCTTCCCGAGAGTGTTACAAGTATTGGTACCGGTGTGTTTTGGGATACAAGCTATTATAATAATGAGGCTAACTGGAAGAATGATGTTTTATACATAGGCAGCATATTGCTTGAAGCAAAATACGAAATCAGCGGTGAATGTCAGATTCAGTCAGGAACCAGAATTATAGCCGAAAACGCTTTTTCTCATCTTGAATCACTCACAGGTGTAACCATTCCCCAAAGTGTTACAATCATCTGTGGGGCCGCTTTCGTCGGTTGCCCCTCGCTCACAGAAATTACAGTTGATGAAGGTAATCCCAACTATTCAAGCGTTGACGGGGTTTTGTTTAACAAAGCAAAAACAGAAATAATTTGTTATCCGGCAGGTGCGGCAATAAGCTATACCATTCCAAACGGAGTTACGGAAATCGGGGCATGTGCTTTTTTGTGGTGTAAAAATCTGACAAAAGTAATTATTCCTGAAAGTGTGAAAAGCATTGGCGATGATGCTTTCGATTATTGTATATCTCTTAAAGATATAACAATTTCAGACGGTGTTACAAGTATTGGCGCGGGTGCATTTAATAATTGCGACTCCCTTGAAAGTTTAGTTATCCCTAAGAGTGTAAAAAGCATAGGTGAGGCGGCGTTTGCTAATTGCCAATCTCTCAAAGACGTTTATTATACCGGCACAGAAGAAGAATGGAAAGCTGTGTCGATTGGTGACTACAATTATTCGTTTGATGATGTAACAATTCATTATAATTACAATTCCGGCAGCGGTGAAGATTCTGCTGCAACAATAACATCCTATAAGCAGGGCGATGTTATTGAATTTGGCTGGTATCCGCAGTCTGAAGTTACCGACAGCGAAATCATTGCCGCGCTCAATGCGGCTGACGGCGAGTGGATTTCTTATGGATACTACAGCGGTACGGGTTCGTGGTATGATGGAAAGATGACTGCTGACGATTACATGCGATATAAGGATGTAATATACGGTTCGGATAAATACCGAGGCGTTGTGTTTGATACATACAGACCGTTTTACACAGGCGAAAAAACAACCGCAGAGGTATCGAATGCAACTTTCCAGGCTGAAAACGGTTATTATGTCGGAACGGTATATTGGTTCAAATATGAGCCGATTAAATGGCGTGTGCTTGACCCTGATACAGGTATGGTAATGAGCGAAACGCTTCTTGATTCCCAGGCATATAATAACTATATTCTTTATGGCGGTCAAAACTGGGGCGATTCTTCAAAAACATATTATTGCTGTGACTATTCAAACAGCAGCATAAGAAAATGGCTTAATGAAGATTTTTATAACACTGCTTTTTCAACAGAACAGCAGGATATAATTGCATACACAGCTCTTGATAATTCGGCATATGACGGAGAATTTGTAAATTCGGCGTTTGATTCTGAAAACACAAATGATAAAATCTATTTGCTTTCGTATGATGAAGCAATAAATACAGACTATGGTTTCGATTCATCATTCTCTAAATCGGATATTTACCGTCAGGCTCAGGGAAGTGACTATGCAAAATGTCAGGGATTGTCTGTGAGTGACCTTGCTGATTATGCGGGTAATTCATATTGGCTTCTGCGCACTCCCGGCGGCAACGGTTCGGATTCAACATGTGATGTTGAGTATAACGGATATGTAAATTATTACAACTTGTCTGCATATACGTATATGGGTGTTCGTCCTGTTTTGAATTTCGTTTTGGATTCGGAAATTTTTCAATCGGATGTTTCAACGATAGTTCCCGTTAACCCCTCAACTCCTCATACCCACAGCTATTCTTCGGCAGTGACAACCAATCCCGGTTGCGAGACGGCAGGCGTTATTACTTATTCCTGCGCATGCGGTGACAGTTATATCACAGGCATTGCCGCAAATGGCCATAGCTTTGGCGATTGGCAGGTTGAAAAGGAAGCAACTGCAAGCGAAGCAGGAACAAAAATCAGAACCTGTACAGTTTGTGGAAAGACAGAGGAAGAGCGTTTTGAAATGCCGTTCTTTGAAAAAATAGGATACTATATTTATAGCGGAATGGAAAATGTTCTGAAAGCGCTTACCGATTTAATCGATTATTTAACCGTGATTCTTGAAAATGCAAGATTCTGGTAAAAAAATGAACAAGGGGCTGTTTTTACAGCCCCTTGTGTTTTTATATCTCCGCTTGAGCAAAGCCTATGCATTCTCTGCCCTTAATCATATCCGACGTATCCCTTGCGTTGAAATAAAGGCGCAGGGTATTTTTGTGTCTGACAAGGTGGCTGGCATAAACGAATTGCTTCATCCAGTCGCTTCCGTCAACGGTTTGCGGTTCAACCAAAATTTTGTTAAAATCAAATTTCAGCCCGTCGGTTGAGGTGAGAAGAATTATTGCCGAGTGGCTTTTGCCGTCTTTTTCGTATATTCCGTTCTGGATTCCGATATATCCGTCGCTGAGCTTATAGACCTTAAGGCATCCGCTGCAAAGGTTGAGATACGGGTCGTTTTTGTCGGGCGAAATAAGCGGCTTTTCTGCGGAAGCATAGCCGCCGTCAATGCGTTCGCTTTCCGCATAGCTTATGTATGTCGGCTCACAGAAGCCGCAGTCTTTAATAAATGTCAGCCCGCAGGAATAATAAAGACGGTTAATGCCGTTTTCTTGAAGGAGAAACGGATTTGAAATCGACATGCCTCTTTCGCTGTTTTCAAAATCCCGTGTGTTGGTTATTACGGGCTTCGGCTTTGACCAGTTATTTAAATCTGTGCTTTCCGTAACAAAGATTTCCGATTTCCACTTAACCGCATTCACAACGTTCAGAGCATTGAAAAACAGAGGGCGGGTTCTTTCATAGAAAAGATAGTATCTGCCGCCGATGCAATTTATATTCGGGCGCATGGCTCTGCCCGTGACCTTCTGCATTTTTTTGAAATCAACGCCGTCATCGCTTATGAAATGCCATATTCCGAATGTTGTGTGAAAAAACATATGCCATTTGCCGTCATGGCAGTTGTCGGGTGTCAGCAACGAAGGGTCGGCAACAACAAATGAACCGTGAAACGGTTTCAGAACAGGATTGTTTTTGCTCATTTTGAAATCGGCGTTTATTATTTGGTTGAGAGTGAGATTGTTCATAACAGTTTTCCTTTTTTATGATATGATTATTATAGCATATTATCGAAAAATAACAATACCGCAGTCGACACGATTGTATCAACTGCGGTATCTTTTCTGGCGGAGAGTTAGGGATTGCTGAAAAACAATTTTTCTGAGTGCTCGACTTTCGGTTGCTTGAGGACTGCGAAAACCATAATTAACTCGACGCCCTAAAAACGCTTCCCCGAAGCGTTTTCTTAACGGGCTTTCGAATCCCAACTCTCATTTATAAACAAAAAAGAGCTATACCTGACGGTATAACTCTTTTTTTCTGGTACGAGTGTTCATAACGTATTCGATGAATAAATTGTTAAAGGCGGTTAAACACACATTGTTTCAAGCTATCATTAACAACTGAAAGGAATTGCAACTTATGAAAAACAATATTTTATCTTGTGAATTCAACATCGATACCGCCTACGTTGAAATAAAACTTACCGACGGTTCTATGGTGTCAATCGACTGCATCGCTGTCGAAAACGAATATGCAAACAATATGTACGAAACATCGGAACTTGATTATCTTATTTACAACGAGCCGATGAGTTATGTCAGCTTGCTTCTAAGCGACAAGATGGAAGAATATTTGCAAAACAACACAGATTATACCCCGTTATCTGATATAAGATAATATTTTAGCCGACAACATCATTTTTTGTGTTGTCGGCTTTTTGCAATCAATTTGTTTTATTTTACAATCTTTTTATTTTTAACAAGCCTGCTGTTTGCGTTGATATAGGAATATTTGCGGCATTTAAAAAGCTCTTTTCTGCCTTGTTCGTTTCTTGTGAAAACAAGGTTAAACTTGCCGCCTGCGGATTTGAGATTCTTTGCAAGAATTGCCGCAGTTTCTTTATTCACGGCAATTATTGACGGGCAGGCATAGCTCTGAACATAGTTTGTTGTTTCAAGCTTTGAAATGCCCTTTGTGCCGATGAGAAGATATCTCGGGTCATCAATCGGAGAAAGAAGCTCGGATATTGCTTTTGCAAAAACGTTCTTTTCTCTGACGGTTGCTTTTTCGAGAGAGCAGTTGACCGTATTTTTCTTTTCGGATTTCTTAACGGAAACCGTTGCGCCTCTGCTTTCGATTTCACCGATTTCTTTGAGAGTGCGAAGAACGGCATTTGAAATATTTGAAACGGTTTTTTCGGGCGATGAGTTCTTCATAACAACGCTTGCGGATTTAATCAGAAGAACGCCGCAGACCGCCGCAATGATGAATCCGAGCAGACCGCCGAAGAATCCGGAAGTTGCGATAATAATGATTGCAAGAACAATGAGAATCGCAAGCACTACCGCATAAATCTTATTCTTATGAACGGCACTTGCAGGCTGAACCTCTGCAGGAATTTCGCTGACTTCTTCAACCTCAGGTCTTGCTTTGCCCTTAACCGCACCGTTCCATCTGCCCGACATAACGTTTCGTGCCGATGCAAGAGAAAGCATCTGATTGTTGATGTTTTCAAGTCCGTTTTCGTCATACGGCGCTTTGAGAATATCTATTCTGTCCGTTCCGCTTTCAATAACGTCGCTGTTATATGCAGGCGCCTGGAAGCACGCAAAACGGCGTTTCATTGTTTCAAAATCATCGCTTATGATTTCATCTTTTGAATCGGGTTCAACAGTAACGAGATGCCAGATGTTAGATACCTTTTCGGGGTTCTTTTTATCAATTCTTATTGCTCTGCCTCGCATCTGATTTGAAAGCATAAAGCTGCCGACAAAGCTTGCGAGTATGAGCGAATTGATGTTCGGTGAATCCCAGCCTTCGCCGAGCAAAGACTTTGTTCCGATAAGAACATTGATAACACCGGTCTGAAATGCTTTTGTGATAATACTTACTTTATTTTTATTTGAACCGCTGAAAATGATTTCAGTATGATTCGTATTTTCAATCTTTTTGATTCTGCAAGGAACACCTTCGTTATATGCGATTTCCTGTGCTGTTTCAACTGCGGAATCGGGAAGTATAACGAGTGTACCTGAAAGCACGGCAACCTTTGAGTCGGGATTTGTTCTGCGGATTGATTCAAAAACGGGAACAGTTCCGAGAGCGTGGATTTCTTCGTTTGTACCGACAAGTTTGAGCATATCCTTTTTGATATAGTCGGTGAGAATCAGCATTCTCAGACCATCACCAAGATTCTGATATTCACTTGCCACAATCTTGTTTATGCTCTGAAGTTTTCCTGTTGAAGAAACAAGCATTTTATTGATTTTATCGTTTGATGCAAGACGGACTTTTCTTTTTTCGATAAGTGCTTCTTTTGAAAGAATTGCCTTTAATTCTTCGCTGATTTCTTCAGAGAAAACAGCAGGGGAGTCGATGATAAACTGAAAAGCATTTTCGGCTTCGGTTATTGAATAAGCGGGTGCTTTTCTGCCTTCATAAACCTTTTCTTCAAGGCTTTTTGAAATATTTGCACCGCCGTGTTTTGCAACGCATATAAGCGATTTGAAGCCGTTTATGTTATCATAAAGCACTTCTTCGTTGCCCGATACATTTGAAGCCTGCAATGCTTTTGAAAGCAGACCGCTTTTTAATATTTCATCGGTAACCACAACGGCTTTCGCCTTATAGTTTGCAAGTGTTTGTGCTTCTTCTTCGGTGGGATAGCTGAAATAGATATAGTCCTGATGAGGGCAGAGCGTTTTCTGCATAACGAGTTGCGGAACAAAGATTTCTTCGTCAATATCACCGCAGAGAGCCTGATATCTGTTCCATTCGGCAGGTGCACTGTCATAAGGAGGAGTTGCGGTAAGAGCAATAATAGTTACGTCCTTGCCGAGCATTTCC
>JAZLCS010000118.1:0-18238 GCA_045614385.1 Acutalibacteraceae bacterium
TGCCTGGTTTGTTGTATAGCTTGTGCCTACTGTGGTATCAAGAACATTCTTTGTGTCAAAGAATCTGTTATCAAAAAGGAGTGTGGGTGAGTTTGTACCAATCCACATGTCCGACTTGATATAGATACGGTAGTCAAGCCACTGACCGGGCTTAACCTTACCATCGGTAAGGGTGTCAGTGTCTACTTCATAAACATCAACACCGACATAAATGAAATTTTCATATGTTGCTGCAAGGGTTTCAAACGATTTAATGCTTGAAGTGCCTGCTGCTGCAGCTTCGGGAGCAAAGATGCTGCCCATGCCGGAGAACATTCCAAGCACCATTGCAAATGCAAGGAAAGCACTCAAGCAACGCTTAAATTTTGTCATTAGCTCATTTTCCTCCTTTTATATTAATATGCTTTTCGCATATAAAAAACATCATCGGATATTTTTAGAGCCGGGTGATACACCCGCATCTGAGCACGGGTGTATCACAATATAGTTTTAATTAGCCTTCGATGGGGAGACCTGTAATCATGTCGTAGGGAATACCTGCGTCTGCCATATAAATTATTTCGGCATCGGCGTAGTCTACCATGAAGTCAAAGTTTACGTCAGCAGCGCCCCAAGTGTAGTGTTCCCAAAGCTCGGCAAAGCCTGCGTCATGAAGAAGGATTGCGTCGGCATCAGCTGCGTCGATCATGTTGTTGCAGTCGGTATCACCGTGAGCAGCGATAACATAGGTAGCCTCGGGAGTACCTGTGGTTGCATTATAGAACTTAACTACTGTACCTGTGCTGTAACCGCCGTTAATGTCGGGAGTTACTTCAACATCTACGTTTTCAAGGGTTCCGAATGCAAGAAGAAGTGTGTCTTCATCCCAAACATCGACACCGGTGTAAACATATGCGTTGAATTCTTCACCCTCGGGAGTAAGGACTGTTGCGTTCATGAAGGGTGATTCAACATCAAGATAAGGAGCAAATGTGTAGCTCATTGATGCATCGAAGAATACGCCGGGGTCTTCTGTTGTAAGCTCAAATACAGCTGAAAGTGTGCTCTTATCGATGAGATTTTCAGGAGACATTGCGCTTGTAAGCTTGGTTGTTGCTTCAGAAATCTGCTGGTTGCCGCTGTCTGTATCACCAAGGTCTCTGTCAAGGTCCTTAGCTGCATTGTATGCATCAAGGAATGCCTGATAGGATTCTTCAGTGTACTTTGACTGAGCGGAAGCTTTTTCACCGTAAATAGCAGTGATCTTTTCAGCTTCTGTGATTGCTGCGTCAAGAGCTGTGTAGTCAGCGCCCTTTGTAAGGTGCTTCCAAGCGTAAACAAGTTCTGTTGTTGCTCTGTTGACCTGTGAAGGAGCAACGTTTGCTGTTGTCATTGTTCTTGCTGCAAAAGCTTCAGCGTTTCTGTAATCTTCAAGTGAAGAAACAGTGTAAAGACCTTCGTCAGCTTCAGGAACCTTACCTGAGAAATCTGCAATAACAAGAGCAAGCTTTGAGGTATCTGCTGTAAGCTTGATAAGACGAGAACCTGTGAGGTTGAGCATGTGCTGAGCATAGAGTGAATCGATGGAGCTGATTGCTTCCATGTTTTCAACTGCCAATGCATAGTCAGCAAGCTTCTTGTTGTATTCTTCAAGCTCTTCTGTTGAAGGTTCATAGTCCTCTTCGAAGGGAGCGGGAACAACGATTTCCTGTGAATTTACAAGATCCATAGCTCTGTTGAGAGCATCCTTGTATCTGTTATAGGTGTGAGGAACGTAGTCGCGCATGCCGAAGTACTCGTAATCTTCATCGTAATACTCGAGTTCTTCTTTATAGGGACCGTCTGCACCCTGAATGATTGAATAGTTGATTGCGCTGTACTGATCGATAACTCTCTTGATTGCAGCTACGCCTGAGTTGGTTGCATATGCTTCAAGATTTTCGATTGCAGTTTCAAGTTCTTCAGCAAGAACTTCGTATCTGTTTTCGTAGCCTGCGTCTTTTTCTGCTGCAGTAGCTGCGATTGTTGTCTGGAAGTTAGCTGCTGACTTGGGCTTAAGAACGAATCTTGCTACTTTTTCAAGAGTTGCAACATATGCGTTCCATGCGCCTGAACCGGCAACAGAGCTTGTGTTATAGTTGGACTGCTGACGGTTTTCAAGAACAGCTTTTTCGAATGCGGATTCAAGACCGTAGTCATCATAAATGTTAAGGATTGTCTTAACTTCTGTTTCTACGCCGTTAACGCTAAGTTTTGTTGAAAGGTTATACTTGCCGTTGGGAACGCCGTCGGTCTGGCCGATAACAACGGGCTCTTCTGTTTCTTCGTCATATACGATTTCGCCGTCTTCATCACGCTCGTAGATGTCTTCGACTCTTTCGTATTTCTTAGTAACGGTTTCGCCTGTTTCTTCGTCTACTTCTTCATATGTGTTGATTTCAAACGGAGTGAAGAAGTAGATACCGCCTGTGCCGTTCATTGACTCAGTGATAGCATCTGCATCTGAGTTAAGCTTAGCGAAGGGCTTTGCTGAATCGTTTGTGATGCCTGTAACTACACCTGTTACGGTTGCAGCTTCCTTATCGTTATCCTTAACGCGGACCATGTAGCTGTCGAAATCGTCGAGGCTGTCGCCACCGTCAAGATAGATAGCTTCTTCATATCTGATGTAACGACCATCAGCGATGGGGATTTCCTTTTCGATAGCATCGTCATCTTCACTTACTGTGGAGATGTAGGAGTAAACTGTTGTCTGAAGAACGCCATCTGTGATGGATGTTCCGTCTTCACCGTTAACGGTATATGTTACGTCAAACTTAACAAGAACATCATTGTTGAATGAACCGTTAAGAGTTACGTTAACGCTGTCACCACCGGAGATGGTGTTGCCTCTTGAAAGGCCGTTTACTGTAAGAGCGCCGGTTTCGGTGCCGCTTGCATCATAAGTATAAACGTTAACTGTGTCGATAACATACTCATAAAGCTTATCCTGAGTGAATTTGCCGCTAACATCGGTATAACCGGTGTTGATACCGCTTGAACCGTTATAAACTTCGAAGGAAACGTTCGGTACGCCTGCCTTAATATTTTCAGGAAGGTAGATTTCCATCTGCTCGAATTCCTGGTCATCGCTCAGGCCGAGAAGCATACAAACAACAGGAAGAGCTGTTGCAGCAATGTAGCCGCCTCTGCCTTCAAAGGTTGTGTTCTTTGAAGAAGTGAATGAGCTGTAGCCGATAGAACCGATAAGGTCATAAACCATGTCGCCGAGAAGATCATTCTGGAGAACCTGGTCAAGGGTTGTCTGAGGCTGGAATACGTTGGGGAAGAGAAGATCGAATACGTTGTCAAGAATGTCAACGATGATCTGAACGCCATTCATTGTTGCGAATGCGCCGTTGGGATTTCTCTCAAAGATTGTTGCAAGGTTTGTTGCGTTGAGAGTATAAATAGGTTTAAGGATATAATCGAAGATGAAGGTCTTGGAAACGATTGTTGAACCGTCGCCTGCGATTTCATCAGCAATCCATGCGCCTGCACCCTTGATGGGGATAATCTGGTTGAGGATAGTATCGATATCCATCCAAACGTCGTCAGCGGTGAGAGAGCCTACCTTGCCGTCGAAATTATCGCATCTGAGGTCAAGAGCAAGAACATCGCCGAAGGTTGAGATAGCCCAAGCAGCAATCTTAACAAGGTTTACTTCGTAGTTGCCGTCATCATCCTGATACTGGAGAAGACCGGTATCTGTGAGAGGATTCGAACCGTCATCGTCAAGGTTCATATCGAAGCCCTGGTTGAGGTTGTAAACAGCGATATCAAAGAGGATATCAATCATCTTATCAACAACTGCTGCATAATATTTTTCTTCAGTTTCAGCACCTGGCTCGCCGAGAACGGGCTTGGTGTATGTATACTGAGGAATATCCTGCCATGCAAGCTGTTCAACTGCTCTGTAAGCAACGTCAACGATTGTTACATAGCTGTCGTCAACATAAATGTAGTCAACGGAGTTGTTGAGAATTTCTCTCATGATGAGAGCAAGAACCTTCTGGCCGTCATAGCCGGGGTTCTCAGCAGTGCCGTCGCCCATGATTTCTGTAACGCTGGGAAGTTCAGCTCTGTCGCTGAAGAAGAGGTCGCCTGTGATGCAAAGAACATACTTACCAACGCTGACAATGTTATCAAAGAGAGCGGAGTTACCGTTCTTGGGATCAGCTGTGTAATCCCATGTCCAGGAGCATGGTACACCGTCAATAACTGCGTTATTGGTAAGGAAAATTGTTGCGAAATCACCAAGGATGGTGTTGAAGTAGTTAACAAATGTTGTATCATCGGGAACATCAACTGTGGGAACCACGCCGTCAATGTTGAAGAGATCCTTGAAGATTGTCCATGTTTCGGGCTCGTCACCGTCATATTCGGGATCATAGCTGGTGTTAACCTGCCACTCGAAAATCTGGTTGCCTTCTTCGTCAAGCATGGGTGAACCGTCGGGATTTGTGAGACCAACATACTTTGTGGGTCTGTAAAACTCGTCATTATAGGTAACACCGCAGAGTCTGCGCATCCAAGGTCTTGTGTCTCTGTTGAGAACAGGAACAGCAACATAGTTGTATGCCGTCTGCATGAGGTCTTCGATGAAATCGTAACCTACCTTGCCGGCAGTGATGTCAATAACACTGTATTCAGCGGGAGGAAGATTATCTTCATTGTAAGTGCCGGCAGTCTTAAGAACTCTTTCGCAGCCGCCGAGACCAACTGTTACCCAATCATTGGGATGAACCCAACCATAATAATAGTATTTCTCGGTGTCGAAATATGTTTCGCCGTATTCAGCCTGGAATGCATAGCTGTAATAGTTAACAGCACTCGAAGGATCATTGAACTCTTCGTTGAGGCACTTCCACTCACCGAGAACAAGGTCGTTGAGAAGCTGCTGAAGAAGATTGATGGCACCGTTGTCATTGTTGAGATACTGAGAAGGAATCGAAACTCCGTCATCATCTTCTCTGTCATCCATGTAATCGTAGTCGATAGCGTCGCCTTCTTTGGTCATGCCGTAAACAAGACCGATTGCAAGCTCTCTTACATTGAAAATGTAATCAGAAATGAAGCCCTGAAGAATACCGACATTGATGTCGCCTGTAACATAGTTGCGAGCGATATCTCTGAGGTTTGCTACAAAGTCAAGAAGAGCATAGATAACAGCTGTGTCGTCGCTGTTGGATCTTCTGACAGTTTTAATAGGATTACAAAGTGTGTCCAATGTAGCAGCATCGCCGAGGAGCGCGATGAGGGGCTTACCTGTGGTAAGGAACTCATTAACACTGCCGAGGCAATTGTCAATGCTGGTGATGTCAAGGGTCAGAAGGCCAAGAAGGTCAAGAACCATCTGTTCCTTTGCCAGCATACGATCGACTTCGTCAAGACCCATCGATGCGTACTGCTCGAGTGAGAATGCAGGTGAATCAACGTCATTGTAGATTCCTGCGATTGCTTCGCCCTTATAAGCCTGATATGCACTACCCATTACGGAGAAGCTTCCGATGAGCATTACAAAAGCCATAAGGATTGAGAGAATGCGGATTGACTTTTTCAAATTTGTACACCTCCAAAAAAATTTGAACAACGTAATGGTTTGGGGCACCAAAATCCAATAGCAAAGCCGTCTGAAAAAGTGTTTGCCCGACCGCCATGTTTCGACCGACCTCCTTAATAATCGCAACATCAACAACCTGATGCCAGCGACAGCCGAAACGCTATAAATAAGTTGCCCCTGCAGCTTCCTTTCTGCAAATGCGCCAAAAAGGCATAATCGCAGACGGAAAACCACTATATGGTCATATTAAATATACCCAAAATTCGAACCGTTGTCAACGATTTTCAATTCTGATTTCATAATTTGTTAATATTTCACAACGCCTTCCTGAATTTTTTGGGCAAAGTGACAGTGTCTTTTTTATTAAAGTGTTTACTAATGGAAATGCACTGATTGTAAAGCTTTTTCACTTTACTTATCTTGCATAATAATGATATGTAGACGCAAAAACAAAAATGCCGTTTTTGCGTCTCTGTGAGTGCATATATATAAAAGGTATAGTAATTTTCACAAAGCAGCTCGAAATTATTTTTCTATCTGTGAATATTATGCCGGTTTGTAAAGCTTTTTTACTTTTCAGATTGTAACAAAAGCTCAAAAGAAATCGCTGCAACAAAAAGTGTTTTCTTCATCAAAATTTCAAGTAAATTGCTCTGAAGCACTCAAAAAAACCATTTATTTTTCTGTTTTTGCATTTCTTTGACCTTTGTAATGGTTATCTGCTTTACATTTGTTTTTTTCTGACATTCCGGTCACGAAAGCATATTCGGCAACGCAGCGATAAAACCATGCTGCTGAACCGGTAAAATGGGTCCACCCTGCCCGACCGATTATCCCTTCTCCGAAAGAAATATCACCTGCAAGAACATACGGCTCAGCCCTGTATTTCTCAGCACGATGCTCGTCTGAATAAAACGACATCGGATTCATGGCAAAAATCAGCTTTTCCGCCTCATCAAGCTTTCCTGATCTGAGCAAAGCAAGTGCCAACCACACCGCGGCATGAGTATATTGTCCGCCGTTTTCTCTGATTCCTTCGGGATATGAAGCGATATATCCCACCGTTTCTTTGTCATCAACACCAAATGGCGGAGAAAGCAACCGTATTACGCCGCTTTTTTCATCAAACAATCTTTCAATCGCCGATTTGAGTGCATTCATCTGCTGTTCCTTGCTCCCGATATCCGATAAAACAGCAAATGCCTGCGGTAAAATATCAATAAAATCCTTATCTTCACCGATTATACTGCCGTTTTCAGCAATCAATCGCGCAAATCGATTTTCCTGCCAAGCATTTTCTAAAATCGTCTTTTCAATTTTCCGAGCATGCTCATCATATTCATCCGCTTTATTTTTCATATCAAATTGCATGCAGATATCTGACATTTTTTTAAATATCCGCTTCTGAAACATTGCCAACCACACACTTTCAGCACGGTATGCATCCCCAACACGGCTGAAACCGTCATTCCAATCACATGAACCGATAAGCGGAAGCCCGTTTTTGCCAAAATTCATTGAATAATCTATCGCTCGGATGCAATGATTGAGAATGCTTTCCGAAAAATCGGTTCTTTCAGGTGAACAATAATGTTCCTTCTCGTCTTCCGCAAGCTCATCAGCTTTCAAATACGGTGCTTTCACCTCAAAAATACGCCTGTCACCTGTTTTTTCAAAGAATTCTATGCAGGCATACGGCAGCCAAAGCATATCATCGCTGCATCTTGTCCGAATTCCGCGGATAATCTGTCTCTTATCAACAAGCACATGCCACCAATGCAAAACATCGCCTTTTTCAAATTGTACGCCGGCACAACGAACAATATGAGCAAAAGCCAACTCCGGTTCGAAATCAATAAACGCCAGACAATCCTGAAGCTGGTCACGGAAGCCGTAAGCACCCGAGCATTGATAAAATCCCGTTCTGCCCCAAAAACGGCTCTGTTTTATCTGTGAGTAAAGAAAAGAATTGAAGAAAACATTGAGATTGCTGTTTTTTGTGGCTATTTTCATGGGATTCAGCATCGCAGGAGTGAAGTCTGATGCTTTAGGCATCAGCAAAGCGGCTTTTTCGCAAGCACCCCATGAAAGGAAAAAAGAGGTCTTAACCATCTCGCCTTGTTTAACATCAAAACTTCTGCCAACAGCCACACAGGAATCTTTAGGAATCCTTTCATCGACAGAACTGAAATTGCCTTCCCAAAAATGCTTTCGCGAAAAGCAAAAATATTCTGCACTTTCGCATTCAAGCGACATAAATCCCGGAATGTCAGACCCGGAATTTTCAAAAACTGCCGCATTCCCCTTCCTGCTCGCAAACAAAACACCGCTGTCGTCTCTGCTGACCCCGAGCACCGGCAAAGCATAATATAACAAATCAAAGCTTTTGATTTCGGAGGACTTGTTGGTAATTCTAACATTGCATTTTTTTGTCATACCCTTACGCGGAACACTGACCGATACCGTAACCTCAAGCCCATCGATTTGAACATGCCAGACTGCTTTTTCCGGAGTGAATTCTGCTTTTCCGATGCTTATTAAATCAAATAAAACACCGTTATATTTCATAATTAGCATTTCTCCCCTGTTATCACTCATTGTGTCATTATACCATGGGGTCAGTTTGTTCTCCCTGGAATTGACCGCCCATGTAAAGCCCAAAGCCTTGTCAGATATCATTGTTCCGAAGCTTCTGTTAGACAAAACCAAACTCCAAGGTATATCAACGTTTGCAGGTGTTTTATCTATCATGATTTTGTCTTGTGTAAAGTTATACACCTTTACATTTAGGGGTAACTTTGGCTTTTCAATTGAAGTCACTGTCTTTAACGGTTCAAACGAATCTTGACAGTGTTTGGCACACATTTCTTTCCCATCAGATATATAAGCCGAATTTTCCTTAAGAGCGCACAGTTCCTGATAGCTGTGTGCGGAAGAATTGAGCAGATGAATTCCCCCGCTGACACCAAGCATAAGGCTGCAGCCTTCTTTTTTCAGCCTTTCTCTGATTGCATCAGCTATAGGAGAAACATAGCCGCCTTTGTCCGAATACAGAACTGCCAAATCAGTTGCTATGCCCGAACTTCTGAGGATTTTGTTGAATCTTAAATAGGGAACAAGCTCTGCCGCATCTTCTGCGCTATCTGTTTTTACTGTAATTATCGGCAGTTCACCCGATATCCCGAAACTCCATAAATCGTTTTTGTTGAAATTGCATTTTTCACCTGCCATTGTACCGTTTTCATTCAGCTTCGGATAAATTGCAAACGGCAAAAGTCGGTTTGCAACCGAATTGGCAACAGACTCTCCGTGAAATGGATTTTCAGCAAATTTTTTCTTGCCTTTGCCGAATTTGATAATCGAAAAAACATTGAGTGCCTGCTCCTTCGTTTCATCAACTGCTATTGCAAAATCATATGATGCTTTTTCACCCGGTTTTAATGCGATTTTTAATTCAAAAGCACAGCAACAGTCAGGATTGCCCCGCCCGCCGCTGAAACCGGTTTTTTCACTGATCGAAAAAATGCCGTTCGGCGTTGTTAATACCTTTTCTCTTGACGTTTCATGTGTTGCCTGATCAGCATTGAGAAATCCTGCCGCAACGGCACAGGGGATATCACTATCCCTTGCACGCCTTGAAAACAGGCAGCATCCGTTCTCTTCGTCCCATTCATCCGTCAAAAACAGCTTTGAAAACATCGGATGCGCAGAAAAAACTGCTCTTTTCTCAAGACACGGCTCAAAATATATAATAAGCTTGCCGTTAAGCGGCTTTTTGTGCGAGTTGTTTTCAATTTTAAAGGTTCGTACCTCACAATTATGCGCAGCAAAGAGTCTGACTTGCATTTCAAGCCTTATGCCTTCACTTTTTGCACTGAAATCAGCGGCATTTTTTGAAAACTCCGCTTCAAATTTCTGCTTTCCGCTTGTTTCCGTTGCTCTGACAAACGAAAGCTTTTCGTTTTCCGTAACAAAAAAGCCGAAGACCCCCTGCGGCCTGAAAACAGGGTCATTGCTGTTAACCGTAACATCAATTCCGTCGAACAGACTCACACCTGCTCCAATATCTGAAAAACATGATGTCATCCTGCCGTTAGTGAGAAGCATTGCCTTTGGATAAAACGGATTCGGATTTGACGACACGGCGCTTTTTCCGTACACACGTTCTCTTATCGCCGGTATTTCTTTCTTGCCGGCATCTTTGAATATCTTCGCATTTGTTTGACACTTTTCTTCAAGGAGACTTTGCGCGCCTCGCATTGAAATATCGTTCATAAAACGCCTTTGCATGCACTGATCTTTCAATAAATTGGCAACTGAAAGCAAACTCATTCCGACATGATGCGCCATGTATGAACTGACAATCGAAAATCCGTCTTTTTGCACCCCGTTTGTAAAATCAACCGCTTCAAAAAAGCCGTATTTGTTTCTCAAACCCATTTTTTCAAGTTTTTTAAGATTTTTTAAAGATAGCTTGGGAGCAAGTGTTAATGTTAAAAAGGAGGAATACGGAGAAACCACCGTTTCCGAATCCAGCCCCCGCTTTAATCCCAATTTTTGCACACCGTGAGCTTTATATTGATAATTCAGATCACCGTCAAAAGCATAAAAACCGCTCTCCGAGATGCCGAAAGGACGTCTGTCTGTTCTTTTTCTTTGGCTTTGAAAACAAAAACTGAGCGCTTCTTTGCTCAGACTTCCTTCAAACAAAGGTAAAAAGATATTTGGCATAAAATACTCAAACATGGTGCCTGTCCATGAAACAAGGCCCGTATATCTGCCGCTTTTAACCGGTATTCTGCCCATTGCACTCCAATGCTCCTTCGGAACAAGCCTTTTGGCAACAGCAAAATACGCAGTCATTCTTATTTCACTCATGTAAAGGTCATAAAAACTTCTGCTTTTCTCACCATTCTCTGCATCAATACCTATGCAGAACAGCTTCCTTCGCTCATCATACAGAGGCATCAGGTCAGTTTCTGCAATTATTTTTTCAATTCTCACAATTATTTCTTCAAGAGATTTGCATTCCCCCGTATATTCCCTGAGTCCTTCTTTAACCGCCGTAAGACAACAAAGAAAATTACCGCTGTCAACAGCAGAAACAAAACGAGGGTTCAGCGGTTCAAGAGTTATCGTGCTGTACCAATTCAGGAGATTACCTTTGTATTTTTTAAGTTTTTCAACACTTGACAAACTAAGGTTAAGGCGCATATAAAGCTCTGCAGTTGAAATCAAACCCAGATCCCTTGCGGCAAGAAAGCAGGCAAGCATCAATCCGATGTTTGTCGGCGATGTGCGTCTTGCAACAGCTCTTGCGGGTGAAAACTGAATGTTGTCGGGCGGAAGGAAATTATTTTCTTTACCGCACTGCTCATCAAAGAACCCCCACATCTCTCCCGCATAGGAAAGCAGCGTTTCTCTTTGGTTTCCCGCGATTGCAGATTTTTTGTTTTTTATTTCTGCACCACTGAACAGTGTCAACGGAATATCGGCAAGAATAAGCAACCCTGCCAACCTGTGAACCGGCAACCCGAACAGCAGCAAAACCAACGCGGTCAAAACCGAAGGAATACATGAAACAACAAGTTTCCCCATACTTTCGCTGCGTTCACTCTGAGCTGCAGGAACCCATTCGAGCAGCCTGTCGCCGCTGACAAACAGCCTCCAAAGCGCCCTGAACGCTGCGTCAATGCAAACAAAGCTTTCTCTTGCCGAAAACGCAACGGAAACAAAGCCTCTCACTGCCGCTTCAAGCGCAGGCGGCAGGGTTTTCGAGAAATAAAGACCTGTAACAGCACTGATGCCGCAGTTTTTTAAAGAGTTGAAGCCGGAATACAGTTCATCCGCACAAAGTGCAAGCAGCGACAGAACAGCAACGGTTACCCCCTCATAGCCCTGAAACAGCGCAGAAAAAACCAAAGCGGCTATGCAAAAGGCAGGAGTAAGGCTTCTCCTGAGATTATCAAACATCTTATATCTCGAAAGCTTATTCATCGGATTTTTGCAGAAAATGAATCTGATATTCTGCCAATCACCCCTAACCCAACGGTGAAGTCGCTGATAATATGCATTAACCGTCTTCGGGAATGCCTCGGTTATCTGTATATCGGGAACATATCCTGCTCTGAGATAGCCGCTCTCAACAATATCATGGCTGAGTATGGTTTCTCTCGGCAGCCCTTTATCGAGCAATTCATAATATGCTTCAATATCTATCAGACCCTTGCCGCAGAAAATACTTTCGCCGAACAAATCCTGATACCTCTCGTTTGAGAGACTGTCATAAGCCATAACTCCGGGGTTGCCCGACATCAAAGCCGAAAACCGTGTTTCATTTTTACTTTTTAATTGGTTTTCGGTTTTCGGAACGAGCAAACCATAGCCGGAAATAACTTTACCGCCTGCAATCCGAGGCTGATTCAGAGGATGCATTGCAATTGAAACAAGCTCTTTTACCGAATCAAACACAGGACAAGTGTCCCAATCCGCCGCAAATAGATATCGGACTTTTTCAAGTTCTTCCTTGTCTCCGTAAATCTCAAGAAATCCTTTTGACTTGCCTTTTATTGCCCTGATAAGTTCCGTTATTGCGCCTCTTTTTCGCTCTTTGCCAATAAACTCATTCTGCGTTTCCGAATACGATCTCGGTCTGACGGCAAGAATGAAACCGCCGCCGTGTTTTTGGTTAAGTCGGTCAACAGCTTCTTTTGCTGCTTTTAAAATGTATTTGTCATCAGGTCTTCGCGGCATCCCCGCTGCCTTAAAATCTGCAAGACAACAAACTCTTATGTTGCCGCCGCAGTTGCTCAGATAATGCTGCTGCAACCGTTCCTCAAGCTCTTTCATTCTGTCGGCAGGCGGCAAAAGCGTTGAAACAGTCAACAGCACCCGAGCCTGTGCAACCGTTTCACAATCGGCAGACAGTCTTGGGAATCTGACAGGTATTACACCATTAAGCGATGAGTTTTCTATCGGTCTGCGAAAAATTGCCCAAAAAGGGAAAAATAACAAAGCGGCAACCCACAGCTCTGCAAAGAACAAACCTGCCGCAATTGCAGCGGTGAATGGCATAACAAATTCCATTGCAAGGAATAACCGACCTCGCTTGGAATTCTTAGCCGTGTTAACAAGATAAAAGCCGATATGCTTTCTGTTTTTTTGAGCTTTTCTGAGCGCGGTTGAAGCAATTTCACTTTCTGTTTTTCCGCTTTTAAAAGCAGCCACGGCAATACTGCGCCTGTAAAACCTCTTTGTATCCTTATCCATTGAAGAATAAATACCGGTCGGGTCTTTGAGTAAAATTTCTTCTGCCTTGAAAAGCCGTTCTGCAACCGTTTCGAAATCGATTTCATCAATTCCTCGCAACGAATTTACGGCGTTTGAAAGATATTTTGAATTTTTCTGTTGTATGCTTTTAGCAGCGCAGTCAACAAGTGCACATACAACAGCAAGCGGAATATATCCGGAAGATATGCCATCAAGACCGTTATCACCGAAAAAATCAACTATTTTATCTTCAGCGGGTAAACATCCGTCTTCACATAATTGCACACAGCGGGTAAAAAGGTCCGAAAATAAGCCCGAACCTCCCGACGTCTTTTCGACTCGTTTGCATTCGACAGCAGCCCTGCAAGCTTGGCGTTCAAGAATATAGTAATTATCCGTAAGCCGTGTTTTCATTTCAATATCAGGTTCGTATCCGGATGCACGCACATTTCTTTTAAAAACCCGGGCAGCATTCTTCATTTTTATTTCAATGCTTTCTTTCATCGCCGTCATCCTTTCATTTTCGCCAGAATCTGAATGCAAACATGCAGCAAAGCAAAGCCGCAACCGCAATAACGAGCTTCTTTATGACATCGATTATTCTGACTGTTCTGAGCGCGGTATTAACAACTCTGAGTGCGCCTGTTATTTCTCTCATTTAATCACCGCCTGCCAACAAAACTCCGTGAGCAACAGAGGGGATTGACTCACTCTGAAGCGAAGAAACACTTGACATTAGTGCTCCCGTGCCCACAAAAAACACTCTTTTCAGTTCTCCCGCTTCAATTCTTCGCAGGATGTTTGAACACACAACCGCTCCGCTGCAACCGCAGCCCGAACCGCCCGCGCCGACATCTTTTTGCTTAACGGTATCATAAATCATCAGCCCGCAGTCATTATGAACCGGCGAAATATCGATGTTTTCCTGTTTTATCATCAGTTCGCAAAGAAGCTGAGAACCGACAGCACCCAAATCTCCCGTTAAAATCAAATCGTAGTCTTCGGGCCTTGTGTTTGTATCCTCTAAAAAATCCGTTATGGTGCGACACGCAGCAGGTGATAATGTCAAGCATACACCATAAAAAATTTAAAAATCGGCTTCACCTTAAAGATGAAACCGATTTCTTCAATAATTATTATGTATTGCAGTGTTTACTGCTCTGAGAAGTGAATCCTCGTGGATTGAGGGCAAATCGCAGTTATAATGCCATATCATAACTCCGCCAAAGCCGTTTTGGATTGCATATTCCGTTTTTGCTTTTATAACATCGGGAGTGTTGAACCAGAAATCTTTATCTGTATCATCGCAATGATACCATCCGTTTTCGTCAATATCCTCATAGCATCCGTTATAGCCATACCAATATGCCGACATATCCGTGGGACGGGAATAGAAAGCAAGACCGACATTGACTTTTTCAAGAGGCATACCGTAAACTCCGATTTTCTGCACTGCCTTTACCGTGTCCTCATAGGTGGCATGTCTGCCATCTTCATCAATCATGTCATAAAGCATAACCTCAAGGGTGTCAATTGCTCTGACTGCTGCAGGAGTGAATTTTATATTCCAGTCATTGCCCGCAACACCGAGAGTATAGTCGCCGAGTTTCTTATCAAGAGAAACAAGGAAATTGTTGTAATAATACCATGCATTGAGCGAAAGCGGATATTCATAATCGAAATGAACACCGTCAAAATCATATTTGTCGAGCACGGCAATGATGTTGTCTTCAAGCACACCGCTTGCGAAAGCCTTGTTGTGTTCAATGCTCTGCGCTTCCATCTGTTCTTCCCAGACATCCGAATCCGTTATACCTCTCGGACCGAGGAGATTAAGGGTGATATTGACATCTCTGTTGCCGATTGCACTGCGGATATTTGCAAGTGCATTGCTGAGAATCGGCTCATAGCAGATAACCTCGCCATTGCTGTTGAACGATGCACATTCAAAAAGAATAACATCCGTCACAATATCAAAATCTTCGGGATAAAGACTGCTTTCGGACTGAACATATTCTCCTCTGATGTATGTTGTAACCCTGAAATCCTCAACCTTTTCAGTGAACGGAACATTTACGCCGAGAAAGTTCGAAATAACAAGTGCGATTGAGGTGAAAAACGAAATGATTTGTTTGATAAAAACCGACATATCGCTCATCCCTTTCCTGCATTACTGAACAGAAACTGATGCATATCTCTCTTCGAGTTCTTCATAATGAGTGTAGTTTTCTGCCTGTTCGATAAGATTTTTTGCGTTTGTATAGGGCTTGACTGCTCTTTCGTATACCGAAACTGCCTTAAGATATGCCCTGAGTTCGCGTCTGACCTTCATGTTTTCGGCAAATCCGTTTGTTTCTCTGTTCTGAAGTTCCTCTTTAATGGATTCATCGGGTCTGACAATATTTTCTATGCCGTATTTTCTGACAAGAGAAGCGGATTCTTTCTTTATTCGTGCATTTTTGATTGCATCGGAACGGATTTCCTTTTCTGCTGCGGTTGATTTAGGAAGATTTCTTGCAGTCTTCATTTCTTTGTCTGCATTTTCATAGAAACACATCATTCCGTTTGCGTAGTCAGTCTTTGCCTGACTGAGTCTTGCAAGACCTGCTTCGCCCGAGAATTTGTTGAGATCCTGCATGATTATTGAGGCTCTTTCAATGGCAAGATTTGCTTCTTTAACAGCTTTCTTTTCCGCTTTTGAAAGGCTCTTATCCGCTTTCACTTTCTCTTTGCCGAAGTGCGCCTTTGCTTCGTGAATTATCTCCATGGCATCTGCAAGTTCATCATCTTCGAGAACACCGAGAGACTGATTTTCAAACATTGCACGGATTTTGAGAACTCCGACATAGGCTTTGTGTTTGTTTTCCGTCAGGTCATAGAAACAGAACGGAATAAGATTGAGCAATGCACCGAGAGCTGAACAAAGAATCAGAACTTCAAAAAGGTTGTTTCGGATTGTATCGTCATAGAGAACATTATAATCTTCAAGAAGACCCAATTTTTCATAAATTGCAGGGTAAACCATGCCTGTAAAGAAACCGATAAAAGTTCCTATCATGCCGAGAGGTCCGAAAAGGCCGTCAACTCTGACACCTGTTTTCCACTGGTGATAGTCCCTCATATCTGCATTTATCTGGTGCTGAACGATGTTCCAGAATGTGTTGATGAAGTTATTGAAATACCAGAGTACACAAACAAGAAGAATGTTTCTATAAACCAGATACATAACAAGCAGAACTATAACATTGATTGAGTTTGCGGTAATGAGCAGATTCCTTTTGCCCATAAGCTTGATTGCAAGCGGTGCAAGAAGCATCGACCACAATGCCGCATTGCCGATAACGGTATTTGCAAGTCCGAGATAGGACTCATATTCACCGTTGAACGCATAGACAAAAGTCCAGCCGAGAACGACGCCGTAACCAGATTCAAGGAAAACAACCCAGCTTGCAGACTGAATAATCCAATAATACTTATTCTTTGCAACTTCACGGATTGCATCAAGCATTCTGACTGGTTCAGGCTTTTTCTTCGGCAGAATAAGTCTTTCTTTCACCTGACGGAAGAAAATAACGCTGATTATCAGACCGATTATTGTAAATATCGGATAAATAACGCGGTAAGTCCATATGTTGTTCAGACCCCAGGTCCAGCCTGCAAGCATCGGAATAAACAAGCCTGTAAGCGTTGGCGCCATAGAATAAATAACCTGGGAAATGCTCATTACGGTAGCTCTTTCCTGAGCATCAGGCGAAAAAATCTGCTGAAAATAGTTATAGCTCTCGCTATAGAATGAAAGAAATTGGCTGAGCAGGAAATACATCAGCCACACAACAACAGCCTTTGTTATGTAGTTGAAATATTCATACGGCAACCATACAAATATCATTGAAATAAAAACGATGGGGAAAGCCGTTCTTTTTATAAACGGCAGGAACTTTCCGCCGGGAATATGATGGTTATCATAGTACCAGCTTCTGAAAATTCCGATGGGAATACCTATGAGGTTGGCAACCGTCAGCATTATCTGCAAATCCATCGGACGGAGTCCTATGCTTGCACCGACAAGGAAGTTTGATGCACTCAGACCTATTGTTGACGCAAGGAGCGTTGTCCAATGAACGCCGAACCCCGCACCGCTGAGCGCCGCAACCTCTTTGTATGGAATATTTTTGCCCTTAGGTGGTACATTCCAATATTCTTTTGCGGTCTGAATCGTGGTTTTTGCTTTTGAGAAGATGCTTGTTTTACCTTCCATAAAAACAAAGCCTCCGTTTTATTTGTTTATTCCCTTGTATTCTGCCTTGACTTTTTCGTAGCTTTCGAGATTACCGATATCATAACGGCTGCCGGGCATTTCCATTGCGTGAACATCAGTCTGTGTGCAGAGCCATGCGATGTAACTGCCGGGAGCATCGGTGCCGCATCCGCTGTCGATACCCTTCTGTACAAGTCGGGCATCGGACTTTGTGTAAAAATAGAACGGCGGACAGCACCAGTTTGTTGCGGGATCAGGAGATTTCTCCGTCATGTTGAGAACTTTATCGTCTTCATCAATGGTCACAACTCCGCATTTGAGAAGCTTATTGAATTCGGGTTCAAAATATCTCATTATGCATGATGTTTTCTTTTCATTTGCATATGCAACAAACTTTGTAAGGCTGAAATCAAGAACGTTATCGCCTGCGATAACAAGCATATCATCGTCGAGATTCAGCTTTTCAATCGCAAACTGAATATCTTTTACTGCACCGAGACGTGTTTCGTTTGTGTCCGTGCCGTCATCAACAACTGTAACCGTCTGCGACTTGGTTTTTGCCCAGTTTTCAAAATGATGAGCGTATTTATGATTGGAAATAACAACGTATTCATCAACCTCTCCCGATGTGTCGATGTCATCAATCAGCCAGTCGAGAATCGTTTTATCGCCCACCTCAAGCAGAGGCTTGGGGAAATTTTCGGTTAAAGGATAAAGACGGGTGGCATATCCTGCCGCCAGTATAAGACATTTCATATTTATTTCTCCTGTTAATCCAGATTAACACCGTCTGCACTTTCGCAGATATGAACGGAATATTTGCCCTCAAGATGAGGGAATGCTTCGAGATATTCACGAGTTACAGATTCAACGATGCTTTCTTCAAAATCAGGATTAATAAGCGCCATACAGCATCCTTTGAAACCTGCACCCGAAAATCTTCCGCCGTAAATTCCCTCGGTATGGGTCATGATTTCATAGAGCTTTTTGAGTTCGGGAGAACCTGTTTCCCAGTTATAAATCGAGGATTTTCCGCTTTCAAAAGAAAGTCTGCCAAACTCCTCGATATCGCCGTTTCGCCAAGCCTCTGCACCCTTCTGTACACGGTCAAACTCCGTATACCAATGCTC
>JAZLCS010000119.1:0-2563 GCA_045614385.1 Acutalibacteraceae bacterium
CGGACGATATTGATGTCAAAAAACAATGATAAAAGCCCGAAACCGTTGATATGTAACGGATTCAGGCTTTGTTAAAGTGTGATATTCAGATTTATTCAAAAATCAAAAAGTGAGGAAATGCGAGAAAAACGGAGAAAACGAGAGTTCGTTATAACGCCGGCGATATTTTTTATTTTATTTTCAGCGTTTTGCACTAAAACATCAAAGCTTAAGAATTATGTTCTTTTTATCAAGAATGTAAGCAAGAAGAGTAAGCAGTACTGCTGTTACGATAACGATGATTGCAGAAACAACTGCGCTTGCAGTTTCAAAGAATCCGCCGAGAGCCGCTGTGAGTCCGCCGATAACAGCAAATTCAATAATGTAGAGGAGAATGGGATTCTTGCCCCACCATGAAAGCGGATCAAACTTGCCTTTGTAGAAATTGAATGCATCATAAATATTGAAAGCAATAAGAGCCAATGCGATTGAAATAAGAACGTATGAAGGACTTACACTTCCTTTGTTGATAGGAAGGAATGTGCTCATTGCGCCTGCAAAGGTATCGTTTGCGGGAAGTGTTTTGAATATTGCAACAAGCATTGCGGCAACGGGTACAAGATAAATAACGGTTGCTGCAACAAACTTCTTTTTGCATTCATAATAGATATCAGCAAATGCGGTGAAGAGAATGAGCATTGCGCCCCATGCGAAACCGCCTGCAAATCCGCCGTCTGCTACACAGTCAACGAGTTCAAGGTTGTTTGCAAAAAGGTCATTTGCAAGGTCGCCTTCGTGAAAAATTGCAAACAATCCGAGAATTCCGAAACCTGCAACAAATCGGGCGATTGTTCCTTTTTTGCCCTTGATGAGTGCAAAAGGAAGTGCGACAAGACCCGCAAAACCGATATGGTGGAGGACAAGCCAGTAACCCATTGAATCTCTTGTTTTGCCTGTTACGAGCATAATGAAGTTAACAAGTGCAATAACTACACCTGCAACACCTGCGAAGATGACAAGTCCTCCAAGAATTTTGCCGCAAACTTTCTTTGCTTTGCCTCTTAAAATCAATGTGATGATTCCTGCAACGAGAATAAGTGCGGTGAGAGCAATCATTGCGTAGTTGAGAGGCTGTGAGTCGCCGTCAAGAATGTTGTTTATACCGTTCATCGCTATGCCGATACCGATGAGGGTAAGATATCTTTTAAGGAAATGAATAACCGCAGATTTGGTTGATTCTTTTTCTTCTCTGCGACGGAATGAGGGAATATAACTGAGTGCAATTGCAAAAATGAACATCGGTGCAACAATATCGGCAATCGCAAAATTGGGAAGAAAATATATTGCATTTGCATCGGGTGCGTGTGAACTGATGTGCGAAACGATACCGAGATTATGGAAATTCGCAATGAACTGGAAGATAATCATACAAAAGATAACCGTACCTCTGAATCGGTCAATGCTTAAAATTCTTTCTCTTTTCTTAACGTCATTTAATGTTGTTGCGCTCATAAATTCATCTCCTTATATTAATCATTAGGGATAGAGATTTCTCCGTTTTGCTTTTCATAATCCTTGACTGCATTTTCAAGAATGAATTCAATTTCCTTGTTTGCGGAACGTTTGTTGTTTGATGCAATGAATTTTATTTTCTCAAGCAGTTCCTCAGAAATTCTTAAAGAAAAAGGAGAAAAATAATTTCCTGCCATAAAACCGCCTCCTATTTTTCTGATAATAAAATTATATCATTCAAATTAAATACAATAAGAAAGCAAAATGACATCAAAACAACATCACATTTTTAAACTGATACAGAATCTTTTGTATAAAAAGCAAAAACTCCCTCGGTGAATACCGAAGGAGTTCGTTTCTGTGTATTTAGTTTTATAATGCTTTTCCGCCGGAAACTTTTATTACCTGCCCCGTAATCATTCCTGCTTGCTCACTTGATAAGAACAAAATCGTTTCGGCGATATCCTGAGGCTGAATTAACTTGCCCATCGGAATCAGGGGAACAACTATTTTTTCAAAGTCCTCATCAATCCATCCCGTCTGAGTCGGACCGGGAGCAACACAATTTACCGTGATTCCGTACTTTGCAACTTCAAGTGCGATACTGCGGGTAAGTGCTTCTAAAGTTGCCTTGCTTGCTCCGTAGGTAATCTGACCTGCAAAAATCTGTGCGGCATCTGTTGAAATATTGATAATTCTTCCGTAGTTACCACGGTGTCTGATAAATTCTCTTGACATCAGAACGCTTCCCCGAACATTAACAGCAAACGTATCATCAATAACGTTTTGGGTAATTGTTTCTATTGTGTCACATCCTGTTTCATCATCTGTTGCCGCATTGTTAATCAGAATATCAACCCGTCCGTATTTCTCAAGAACTGCAGAATAAATTTTGTTTATAGATGCTTCATCGGAAATGTCACTTTCTATAATCATGAAGTCTGCATTCATTTCTTTGAGTTTCGATTCTACGGCATCTGCACTTCCTGCATTGGCGGAATAATATCGGTCAACACCGTTTTTATCTGTTTTGGTTTCATCAAACGGTCTGTCGATTTTTTTGTAAACCAAA
>JAZLCS010000120.1:0-4113 GCA_045614385.1 Acutalibacteraceae bacterium
TTTTACATCGCTTCTTGCTTTCGGTGATGCCGATGAAATTGCCGCAACAGGCAAGGACACAAGCCCTCTTTTTATGGGCGGTCACGACTGCGTTCATGCATGTATAACTCTTTCTGCACCTCATAACGGCTCTCAGGTTGCAAACCAGCTTGTTGACCCCGGATTTACCATGACAATCATGGCGACTGCACTGAATTTTATCGGTATGATTTTCGGAAATGATTTTCTTGTTTTTGCATTTCAGCTCGGGCATATGGGTCTCACGCCGAAGCAGGATGAATTCCGTGCTTTTCTCAGTATTGACGGTATAAAGAGCTATTGTAAAACCAACGATAACTGTGGCTACGATATGACACTTCGCGGTGCGGCGGAGCTTAACGAAAAAATAAAGCTCTCACCCGATACATATTACTATTCCTACACAACCGAAAACACATGGGATATTTCGTCTTTTGAGCTTCCTGACAAGGGACTGAGCATGATTTTTTATATTTCGTCAATGATGCTCGCATCAACAAAGGGTAAAACCGTTGACGGAATAAAGATTGAGGGTGACTGGGCATTGAATGACGGCATTGTGCCTCTTGCATCGGCAAAATATCCCTCGTGCGATGAAAAAACAGCTCTTAATTATGCAGCCGAAATTGAAAAAGGCAACAAGATAAAACCCGGCAGATGGTATTATTTTGAACCAATGACAGGCATGGATCACTTCGATTTCTGCGGTACGAAGGACTACCCTGAAGGCTTTGAAGAATTCTATTTCGGCATGGTAAACACAGCAAACAGTAGGTGAAAATGATATGCAACAACCCCCTCGGAATTCCGAGGGGGTTAATAGTTTTCGGTTGATTGTTTAGAAATGATGACGGATGACATTTTTCTCGCATGAAGACGTATCGGTATACGCCGCTTGCGAAAAAATGTAAAGCAAAAAATGTTTTGCGTTCCGTCGCATTTATCACAATCTATTATTCAGCATCGTCAGCGTTTTCCCAGTTATGCCAAACAGCCTGAACGTCATCGTTATCTTCAAACATTTCAAGCATCTTTGCCATGTTCTTTATGTCGTCGGGATTTGTGAGCGCAGTATATGTTGAAGGAACATATTCAACCTCTGCCGAAACAAAGGCATAGCCCTTTGCTTCAAGGTCTTCTCTGACTGCGCCGCAGTCGTTGGGTTCGGTTCTGATTTCGAAAACACCTTCATCATCTGTGATGAAATCGCTTGCACCTGCTTCGAGCGCATCCTCCATGAGCTTATCCTCGTCAACGCCTTCTGCTTCAACAACAAGAACACCCTGCTTTGAGAACATGAACGAAACGCAGCCGCTCTGACCCATGTTTCCGCCGTATTTGTCGAAATAGTGGCGAACGTCGCCTGCTGTTCTGTTGCGGTTATCTGTGAGGGCTTCAACGATAACAGCAACGCCTGAGGGACCGTAGCCTTCGTAGACGATTTCTTCGTAATCTGCGCCGCCTGTTTCGCCTGCAGCCTTTTTGATGATTCTTTCGATATTGTCGTTGGGAACGTTGTTTGCCTTAGCTTTTGCGATAACGTCCTTGAGCTTTGAGTTTGAAGCGGGGTCGGGACCGCCCTCGCGAACAACAACCGCAATCTCTCTGCCTATCTTTGTGAAGATTTTAGCTCTCTGATTATCGGTTTTTTCTTTCTTCCTTTTAATGGTACTCCATTTTGAATGGCCTGACATTTAGAAAACCTCTCTTTGATAAATTTAACTTATTAATTATATATCAACGTTATATTGTTGTCAAGATTTCGATTCAGCAAAGGTGATATAGGCTTTCAGTTTCTGACCGTCTGCAAGGCCGGGAATTCCGTTAAATTCTTCGGGTTCAGAAGATTCGGAGGCAATAAACACAAGGCTGTCACCCTTAATTTCAAAAACAAAAACCGTGTCGGTTGAAGTGAAATCAACAGTCACTTTTTTGTTTTCTTCATCAATTTCTGCTGTTGCTCTGTATGTGCGCTGATTTGTGTGATTATATGAAAAACCTGCGTTTCCGCTGTTGTTTATCATAAGATAGGGTTTGGTTTGGGTTGTTTCGTTGGGTTCGCCTTCATATATTCCGTAAGTAAATCCCTTGCTGCATGAGCAAAGGCAGAGCGCAATCAGCGCAACAGATAAAACAATGCTTAATATTTTTTTCATAACTGAATCTCCTTTAAATTGATTTATTAAAGCCTTCTCCGAGTATCTCGTTGGCTTCGCTGACGATTATAAAAGTTTTATTGTCAATGGCTCTGACTGTTTTGAGAATTCCCGAGATTTCATGCTTTCTTGCAACGCAAATCAGAATGTTTTTGCCTTTCCCGGTGTATGCACCGATTGCGGGGACAATCGAAACACCTCGGGGAGTTGAGTGAACGATTGCTTTTGAAACTTCGTCTGCCTTATCGGTAACAATCATTAGCATTTTGCCGTTGCCCGTGCCGTAAATCATGGCGTCGATAACCTTTGTGCTGACAAAAATCATGATGATTGCATAAAGTCCGCTTTCGACGCTTTTGAAAACAAGCATTCCCGCGGCAACAACAAGCGCATCCGAAATCATAACGATTGTGCCCACCGTTATATGAGGCCATCTTTTATGAACGAGTCTGCCCACAATGTCCGTGCCGCCGCTCGTTGCGCCGGTAATCATTATCATTCCCAGTCCTGCACCCTGAAGCAGACCGCAGAACAAAGAGGCAAGAATTTTATCCCCTTCATAAGGCGGCATGAACATTGCAAAAACGTCAAGCGCCGTTGAAAGAAGAACAGTGACCCACAGAGTTCTTGCAACGAGCTTTTTGCCGAGAAAAAGCCACATCAGTATAAGCAGCGGAATGTTAAGAATGAGGTTGACTGTGCCGACGGGGAATTCAAACAGATGGTTGAAAATGACCGCAAGGCCGGTGATACCGCTTTGTGCGATTGAGTTAGGAATAGAAAAGCTGTTAACGCCTATGGCATAAAGTGAACAGCCGATTATCCAGATTATATTGTTTTTGCAGATGTCGAGAGCTTTGGATTTTGTCATAATTCACTCCGTATTTCAGCATAAAGAAAGTTGATTCTGTCAATTTCGCCTTTGAGATAAAGCCAGCCGAAAAGGCTTTCAAGCCCCGTGGCATAATGATAATCTGCGCTTGAAGCGTTTTTTGGGATTCCGCCTGTATGGGCGTTTCTGCCGCGTTTAAAAACGGTTAACTCGTCTTCGGTAAGAAGCGGCATGATTTTTCGGATACTTTCCGCCTGTGCTGCGGCGCATACCCTTTGGCTTGCTGTTTTGTGAAGTGCGTTAACCGGTCTGTTGGCTTCGCAGACAAGCTCGCTGCGCGTTAACAGGTCAAAAACCGTGTCGCCGACAAAAGCGAGAGCAAGAGGGCTGATTGCCGAAACATCGGCAGTTTTTTCAAGTAAAGAATTCAATTTCAACCCCCGCAATCAGTTAACAAAATCAAATTCAAGGTCATAAATTGAAACGGTGTCGCCTTCGTTTATGCCTCTTTCGCGCAAAGCATCAATAATGCCGCTTGAAATAAGAATTCTCTGGAAATATTGCAGGGATTCATAGTCATCAAGGTCGGTGCGCTGAAGAATTTTAAGAAGCCACGCCGCTTCAACGAAATAAATATTGTCCTCAACGCGGATTGTAAAGCCTTTGTCATTTTGCTTTTCAAACATTTCGAGGGGGATTATTTCGGCCTCATATTTTCTGATAGGGGGAAGGGTCTGAAGCTTGTTCCAGACGGCACTGATAAGAGCGTCGGTGCCTTCGGTAATCGGGGCGCACATCGTGTGGTATTCATAGCCCTTTCCGGTGAAATATTTTTCAAGTCTTTCAAGCTGTTCATCGGTTGCAAGGTCAATTTTGTTTGCGGCAACAATCTGAGGACGCTTTGCAAGCTCGGGATCGAATTTTTCGAGCTCCTTGTTGATGATTTCAAAATCTTCAATCGGGTCTCTGCCCTCGCTACCCGCGGCGTCAACTATATGAACAAGCAGTCTGCAACGGTCAACATGGCGAAGAAATTCGTGACCGAGTCCGACACCGTCGCCTGCACCTTCTATAAGACCGGGAATGTCAGCCATAACAAACGAGCTT
>JAZLCS010000121.1:0-14956 GCA_045614385.1 Acutalibacteraceae bacterium
TATTAAAACCATTGACGGCGTAAATTCTGGGCGCTATAATCGTGACAACAAAGCGAGCAAAGCTCGTCTGAAAGGAGACAAAAATTATGTTTTTTGCTGTACAGGCTCTTTTATTTCCGCTTCTTTTAATCGAATCGTTGATTCAAGTTGTAGTAGCTTCACCCGTTCTTGTTTCCATGGAAGTGTATAAACTTATTGAAAATTTGGTTTGATAATACCGTTGAAAATTACTTTCATGTGTGATAAAATATCCGAAAAGGACTTGAACATATGGGATTTCTTTTATTGCCGATATTATTATCATATCTGCTTGCTCCCATTGAGTTCCTCGTAAAGCTTTTTTAATGCACACGGAGGTTTATTTATGGTAGGAATTATCGGCGCAATGCATATTGAGGTTGAAACAATCAAATCACTTATGAAAAACAAAACCGCCGAAACAATCAGCGGTGTCGAATATGTAAAAGGCACTCTTCACGGCAAAGAAATCGTTATCGCAGCTTGCGGCATAGGCAAGGTTGCGGCAGCAATGTGCACACAGACAATGATTCTTAAATATGCACCGGAATGCATCATCAACACAGGCGTCGGCGGAAGCCTTTCAACAAAGCTCGCAATCGGCGATATTGCCATTGCCGAAAGCCTTGTTCAGCATGATATGGACACCTCGCCTCTCGGCGACCCCGTCGGTCTGATTTCGGGCATCAACATTGTTAATATTCCCGCGGACAAAGCGGTTGCAGACACTCTTGCAAACGGCGTTGAAACCCTTGAAAACATTAAGGCTGTCAGGGGCGTTATCGCATCGGGCGACCAGTTTATCGCAAGCGCGGAAAAGAAGCAGTTTATCGTTGAAAATTTTGACGCAATCGTGTGCGAAATGGAAGGCGCAAGCATAGCGCAGGTATGCTTCACAAACGGAGTGCCCTTCGGCGTTGTGCGCGCTGTTTCGGACTGTGCAGACGGCTCATCTCACATGGATTACAGAGAATTCCTGCCCGTTGCGGCGGCAAATGCGGCAAAGCTGATTGAATATTTTGTCGCAAATTCATAACATACATTAACGGCGGAATACCCGCCGTTTTTCTTTTTGTGAACTTCTTGCATATATTTTAAAAAATAAATATACATTTTGTTGACAATCAACAACTCATTTGTTAAAATATTGTTGACTATCTTTAATATGCAGGAACATACCTTCTGCGTATGACCAAGGAGGAAATCAAAATGATTGACCAGAGAACACTGGCGTATATCAATCTCTACGCCGTGCTCGGTACTCTTGAAAACCTTTGCGAGCTTGCTCCCGAGGCTGAGAGTATTCTCACAAACAAAAAGCCCGTTTCCATCGGCTTTGAAGTTAAAGGCGGCCCCAGCGCTACCATTACCTTCTACAAAGGCAGATGCAGAATGGAGCAGGGCTGCACAAAGTGCGACGTTAAGCTCCCCTTCAGCTCTTGCGAAAAGTTTAACGGTCTTATCGACGGCACTGTAACACCCATCCCCTCAAAGGGCTTTCACCACATCGGCTTCCTTCTCAAGGACTTCACAAAGCTCACCGACCTGCTTAACAAGTATATGAGACCCGACCCTGCCGATTTGGAAGACGAAGACTTCTTCAGAATCAGCACATCTCTCATGACATACACAATCGCCGTTGCAATCGCACAGATAGGCAACAACGATGAAATCGGCAAGTTTTCCGCAAGCAACATGGTTGACGGCGAAATCGCTTTCAGCATCAAAGACGGCCCCTCTGCAACGGTCAGAGTTAAAAACCACAGGCTTCTTGCAATCAAAAAGCCCAGCGAATCCCCCAGAGCTGTCATGGAGTTTGCCAACATTAAGCTTGCAAGAGATTTGTTTGACGGCAAGGTTAACGCAATCGCCTGCATCGGCACCGGCGACATCGTTATGAAGGGCATGATTTCAATGCTCGATAACCTTAACAGAATTCTTGACAGAGTTGCTCTGTATCTTGCATAAGGAGGTTCCTGAAATGAGTATGAAAATCAACACACACGCAAAAAGCGCAGAGCTCTTTCAGAGAGCCGCAAAAGTAATTCCCTCCGGCCTTTACGGCCATCAGGGCCCCGCAGAAGGCTGCTGCATCCCCGTTTCGGCTTATCCTCTTTTCAGCCAGAAGGCTCAGGGCTCATATTTCTGGGATGTTGACGGAAATAAATACATAGACTATATGTGCGCATACGGTCCCAACGTTCTCGGCTATAACGACCCCGACGTTGACGCAGCCGTTATGGAGCAGATGAAAATAGAAAACTGCGTTACAGCCCCCTCAACAAAGATTATCGAATTCGCAGAGCTTATGGTTGATACCGTCAAGTCTGCTGATTGGGCATTCTTTGCAAAGAACGGCGGCGACACAACAACCGCAGCCATCATGACCGCAAGAAACGCAACCCACAGAAAGAAAATCATCTTCGTCAAGGGCTATTATCACGGTGTTGCTCCCTGGTGCCAGAAGGTTGACTATCCCGGTGTTATTCCCGAGGATGTTTCAAACAATCTTTATGTTGACTGGAATGATTTTGAGCAGCTTGAAAGAGTTGTTGCCGAAAACGAAGGCGAAATCGCCGCTTTCATTTCAACTCCCTACATGCACGGCAACTTCCTTGATAACGTTCTTCCCGCAGAAGGATATTGGCAGAAGGTTCGCAAGCTCTGCACAGACAAGGGCATCGTTCTTATCGTTGACGACGTTCGCTGCGGATTCAGACTTGACCTTGCAGGCTCAGACCATCACTACGGCTTTGAGGCTGACCTCATCTGCTTCTGCAAAGCTCTTGCAAACGGCTGGAATGTTTCCGCTCTTTGCGGCAAGGATTGGCTCAAGAGTGTAATCAGCGGCCTTTCATACACAGGCAGCTATTGGATGAGCGCAGTTCCCTTTGCGGCTGCAATCGCCTGCATCAATAAGATGAAAGAAATCGAGCTTCCCAAGCTCTGCCTTGAAAAGGGTACAATGCTCTGCGACGGTCTTAAGGCCGCTGCCGCAAACAACGGCTTCAACCTCAACGTTTCGGGCGAGCCCGCTCTCTTCTATCTGATGCTCAAGGATGACGATTCTCTCATGCTTCATCAGGAATGGATTGCCGAGATTGTCAAGAGGGGCGTTTACATGACCAACCACCACAATCACTTCATCAATGCATCTCTTTCCGACGAGGATATCAAATTCACAATCGAAGTTGCCGAGGATGCATTCAAGGCTGTTCGCAAAAACCACCCCGAGCTCGGCTGAAAAATAAATAATGAAAAGTGAAGAATAAACAACTAAGGACAGGGTTCACCATGCCCTTTATAATCGGGTAAAGGCAGAGCTCTTCAGAATTTTTTCACTGTTCGTTATAATTATTCACTTCAACAAGAAACCAAAGCGTTTATCGCTTATTTATAACAAAAGCAACCTGTAATAAAAACGAGATGTTCGGGTTGGGGAGATAATTCTTTGCCGGATTGTTCCGAAACCGCAGGCAATACTTTGTGTATTAACGAGGATTTCGGGGCAAAAACGGCGAAAAATAATCCGCCAAAAGCACATCAGAGATTTTATTATCGGTTGCCATATGAGGAGGAATTTTCTATGGCATTAACCAAGCAGGAATGGCTTGAGCTTGAAAAACAAGCTTACGAGCTCCGCAAGCTTTGCCTCGACACAACATTCTGGGCAGGCAGCGCACACATCGGCGGCGGCATGAGCGTTATGGATATGCTCGCCATTCTCTACTACAAGTACATGAAGTATGACGTTTCCAACCCCCAGTGGGAAGACAGAGACCGCTTCATTCTCAGCAAGGGCCACGCAGGCGTTGCTCTCGCAAGCCTTGTCTGCCACATCGGCTTTGACGACAAGGAGAAGCTCAAAACCTTCAACCTTTCAAACTCAACAATGGGTATTCACCTCGACTCCAACAAGGTTAAGGGCGTTGACGCTTCAACAGGTTCGCTCGGACACGGTCTTTCAATCGCTCTCGGCACAGCTCTTGCCGCAAAGGTTCTCGGCAAGGACTACAAAACCTTCTGCATTCTCGGCGACGGCGAATGCGACGAAGGTTCCAACTGGGAAGCAGGCATGGCTGCCGCTCACTTCAAGGCAGACAACCTCATTTCTTTCGTTGACCGCAACAAGTGCATGATTGACGGCCCCACAGAAGAAGTTATGAAGCTTGAACCCCTTGCTGACAAATGGCGTGCCTTCGGCTTCGAGGTTATCGAAGTTGACGGACACAACATGAACGCTCTTGCAGATGCCATTGACACCGCTCTTGCAACAAAGGGCAAGCCCACCATGATTGTTGCCGACACCGTTAAGGGCGAAGGCGTTGACTACATGGAAGGCGATTACAAGTGGCATTACGGCGCACTTAATGATGAAAAATACGAACAGGCAAAAGCAAGCCTTGAAAAGCACTATGCAAAACGCGTTGCTCGCGCAGAAAAGGAGGGCATCTAATCATGGCAGGAGGACTTACATATACCGCCACCGAATCAACAGCTTTTTCAACTGCTGAAATTTACGGCAAGGCTCTCTGTGAGCTCGGCGAAAAGCATCCCGAGGTTGTTGCTCTCACTGCAGACCTTGGCAAATCAACAAAAATCGGTATGTTCGGCGAAAAATTCCCCGACAGATATTTCAACGTAGGTATTGCAGAACAGAACATGTTCGGCGTAGCAGCAGGTATGGCAAGGGCAGGCCTTGTTCCCTTCCTTTCCACCTTCTCGGTTTTCGCTTCTCTCAGAAGCGCTGACCAGCTTCACACTGACATCTGCTATCAGAACGTTAACGCAAAGATTATTGCAACTCACGCCGGCACATCCTTCGGTCAGGCAGGTTCAACCCACCACGCAATCTGCGACATGGCTGTTGCCCGTTCAATCCCCAACCTCACCGTTATCTGCCCTGCAGACGGTCTTGAAACCTATAATGCGGTTCACGCTGCATATGACAACTTCGGCCCCTATTACATCCGCATCAACAGAGGCTTTGACCGCGTTCTTTATGAAAACAGCGACTACGGCTTCGAAGTCGGTAAGGCTGTAACAATCAACGAGGGCTCGGATATCACAATCATCGCCTGCGGCTCATGCGTATTCCAGGCATATCAGGCTGCGAAGTTCCTTGAGACCAACGACGGTCTTAAGGTAAGAGTTCTTAATATGCACACCATCAAGCCCATCGATAAGGAAGCTATCGTTAAGGCAGTTATGGAAACACGCCGCATCATCACCGCAGAAGACCATAACATCATCGGCGGTCTCGGCTCAGCCGTTGCAGAGGTTATCGTTGAAGCAGGTAAAGGCTGCGCATTCAAACAGCTCGGCATTCCCGATAAGTTTGCTCCCATCGGCCTTCATGAAGATATCATGTCAACTCTCGGCATCGACCAGAACGGCATCATCGCTGCTGTCCGTGAAGTTATGGGTAAGGACTTCGAGCTCGACGACGACTGGGACGACGAAGTTTAATTTGAGTTCTTTTCACTTTCTCACTCGGTTGTGTATAAACGATACACTTCCCCCGTTGCGAAAGCAAAATAATCTCAAATCACAAAAAAGTGTAGGGCGGGGGCTTGCTCCCGCCGTATGAAAACCAACCGAAAGGAATGATTGATATGGCTTCGAGAGAAGATATTTTAACCAATAAAATTTTCCTTTGTGCGGTTCTTCCCCTTATCAAAACAATTGCCACCGACGACCCCGGTCTTGCAAAGAAATTTGAGCACGCTCACGCCGTTATCCAGGTCAGCGCAAAAGACCCTGAGGCTCCCGATGGCAAGTTTGCAACCCATTTCATCGTTAACTGCGGCGAATGGGAGGTTCACACCGATAAGGTAACCGACAATGCACATATCGAGCTTGAATTCAAGAGCATCGAAACAATGAACGCATTCTTTAAAGGAAAAATCGGCCCTGCAACCCTTCCCAAGATGAAGGGTGTAACCAAAAAACCTGCTGTTTTCTTAGGATTTATGATGACTCTTCTCAAAATGTCATCTCTCCTCACAGCAACCGAAGCTCCCAAGGAAGAAGATGCAAAGAAACTTCTTGTTAAGTGCTATTTCTATCTTCTTTCAACCGGCATCAGCACTCTCAACAAACAGGGTCACGAAGAGATTCACAAGTGGACTCTTGCAAGCCCCGACAGAGTCTATGCCTGGGCTGTTGACGGATATCCCGAGATTTCGGCATACATCCGCATCAAAGCAGGTAAGTCAAAAGCAGGCAGAGGCGTTTATAAGCGCGCACTCCCCTTCTTCACCATGAGATTTGACTGCCTTGACAGCGCGCTCGGCATTCTTATGGGCACAGCAGACATGCTTGAATTCACAAAGGAAAGCAAGCTTATCATGGACGGCGCACCCGAATTCGGCGCACAGATCGGCGACTATATGCTCAAGGTCGGCGACTACGCAAGATAATCACATAATCACTCCCCGCAAGCCAATCGGTTTGCGGGGTTATTTTTATGGATTGTTGAATCCGCTGTTGCAGAGTGGGGTAACCCCGCCCCTATGAAAAACTATTTTTGCATTGAAGATAGACAGGCTCCGTGATATAATAAAAATATACAATAATATTATATTGAAAGGGTGCCATGCCGTGTTTGATTTTATCAAAAACGAAAAAATTTATAATCAGATAAAATTCCTTGTCACCGTTGACGAGATGAAAAATATTCTGCGAATGAATCTTCTTTCCGACGGCTCAAGGCGCGAAAACGATGCCGAGCATTCGTGGCATCTTGCAATCATGGCAATGATTCTTGAAGAATATGCCGCAGAAAAGGCGGATATTGAAAGGGTTTTGAAAATCGCGCTTGTTCATGACCTGGTTGAAGTTTACGCGGGCGACACCTTCGCCTATGACACAAAAGGCTATGAGGATAAAGAGGAGCGTGAAATTCAGGCGGCGGAAAAGCTTTTCGGCATGCTTGACCCCGTTCAGGGAGCGGAAATCCGCGCGCTTTGGGATGAATTTGAAGCAAAGTCAACTCCCGAAGCAAAGTATGCCAATGCAATTGACCGCATTCAGCCGCTTATCCTCAATTATCTCACAAACGGCCACACTTGGAAACTCGGCGACGTTCACGCGCCGCAGATTCTGAAAAGAATGGATATTATCCGCACCGCAACCCCCGAATTATGGCATATTGTTGAGGGCATAATTTCAACGTCGATTGAAAAAGGCATTTTGAAGCCGTGAATATAAAAAGCCTCCCCTTCAGGGGAGGTGGATTTAATGTATTGTGACCGATTAGTGTAGGGCGGCTTGACTCAAGCCGCCGCAGACTACACGAATTTTATCGGTCATTCGCCGATTCGGCGTGGTGAGGTCACCCCGCTCTACAATACTTACCTTTATTTCTTAATAAACTTGTAACTTTTTTGAATCTTAATTTGTAATTCCCTTGTTATACAATCAAAATGTACCAAGGGATTGATAATGAGGTGAAACCGATGTATACCGTGCTCGTTTGCGATGACGATATCGCAATTCTTGATTCCGTTGAGATTTATCTGAAGCTGGAGGGCTATAATGTTCTGCGCGCCGAAAACGGCAGGCAGGCTCTTGAGCAGGTCAAGAACAATGAAGTGCACTGCGTTATTCTTGACATAATGATGCCCGGGCTGGATGGCTTGCAGGCAACACTCAAGCTCAGAGAAAAACACAACATACCCATCATCCTGCTTTCGGCAAAAAGTGAGGACACCGACAAAATAACGGGGCTTTCATTCGGAGCGGATGATTATGTTACAAAGCCGTTCAATCCGCTCGAGCTCATGGCAAGGGTCAAATCACAAATCAGGCGCTATACCGCTCTCGGCTCTCTCGAGAAGAAAGAGGGCGTTATAACAACGGGGGGACTTTCTCTGGACACCCTTGCAAAGGAGCTCACTCTTGACGGCGAACCGATTAAGCTCACTGCCACGGAATACGGCATAATGAGCGTGCTTATGGAGAATCTCGGCAGAGTGCTTTCAACGGGTCAGATTTACGAAGCGGTGTGGGAGGAGCCTTCTTTCAACACCGAAAAAACGGTTACGGTGCACATAAGACGAATCCGCGAAAAGCTTGAAATCAATCCCAAGGACCCGAAATATTTAAAGGTGGTGTGGGGAATTGGCTACAAAATTGAAAAATACTAAATATTCAAAAGGCGTAAAGCTGACGGCGGCGGTGCTTGCGCTCGTTATGTTCTTTTTCGCAGGTTGGTTTGCAAATCTCTTCATAAGAGGCTTTGCGGACTATAACGCCTACAGCCCAAGCGTCGGCATGACTTATACTCAAACATCTGCATTCCGCACTCTGATGAATTGGGCAGAAGAATATCTGATTAACAATGCAATGTTTGAAGAACCTATGACCTTTGAGGAATACAAGGCAAGCCAGGCGGGCAAGGCATCGGCGGCGAATTATGATACTCAGGCAAAAAAAATTTCCGATGCATATGACCTGCTCGAAAGCTCGGGTATAGAGGTTTATGTTACTCCCGAAAACAGCTATCGCTATCTTTTGCTTTATAAAACCCTTGTTTATGCCATGAACAGCTCGGGCGACTATGTGCATGAGGACGAATTTTATTACAGCTACTATGCCAACGGCTATCTTGAAAGAGTTTATCCGGACAGCAAAAAACCTGAGGTTTCTGAGGAAACAACACTTTATGTTGAACCCGATCAGGTTACCGATAACGGCGAAACTTACACCAACGCCGTAATTACGCCGACCAAAACGTCGTCGCTGTTTCAAGGCGATAACGGTATTTATTATGATAACGGAAACGGTGCTTTCCGTTTCTTCAACCCAAGCGGCGGCACAAGGGCGCCCCTTGAAGTGCAGGATATCGCCGATGCGCTCCGTACCATTTCAAATATCAGCGGTTATACCGCTTACGGCGAATCAACCAAGGAACGTCTTATTGCGGAAATCGCAAACGGTGACAGGGAAGGCTATTTATATCAGGACTGGCAGAACTCCATTTCATATAACCATTACGGACACATCGTTGAAAAAATAAAAAGCATCAACTATGCCGTTATGCTTGAAAACGGCAGGATTGTTACCAACTGCGGGGTGCTTGCAACCGACACGCAGGAGCAGATTATGCAAAAGCTCGGCGGCGAATTCGTTGAAGCAAACATCAAAGGCGAATACAAGCTCTTGAAAGGCGAAAAACCCGCAGATTCGGACAGCGCATGGGGCGGACTTGCCGAAATGCTTTTCGGTGAAAATGTTGCAATCATGGGCGTGGGCGGCTCTTTGTTTACCGACCCGAAAAATTCCTCGGCTTATTTCTCCTATGTTCAGAGAAGCGACGTTGTTGACCCGTTCACGATTTCTTTCAATGCGTTTACGGATTTTGCGCAAAGCAGCATAACCAATCTTACGACGATTTTGGTGCTGTTTGCAATCAGCTTTCTTATCGCCTGCGCGGCGTGCATTTATCTGCTCTGCGTTGCGGGCAAGACCGCTGACGGAATAAAAATTAATTTCTATGACCGCATTTACGCAGAAATAAACTGGGTTCTCGGCTTGGGAATTATGGGTCTGCTCGGCTTGGGCGTTGCATTTATAACGGTGTATGAAGCAAATCCGTGTGACATTGCGTTTCTGAATTTCATTAATAACAGCTTTGTGAACACAATGCTGAGAGTGATAAGCATAAACACCGACCTTATAACAGGCCTTGCGGCGGCTCTTTTCTTCGGCATATGGACCGCTCTGAGCGCAAGCTTTATCAGAAATATCCGCAACAAGAGCTTTTGGAAGCACACTCTTTGCTACTGTATTCTCCGCCTTTGCGGATGGCTTTTCAAAAAACTCGGTAAGGTGTTCGGCTTCATAATTAATCCTGTCAGAAATTTCTGCAAAAAGCAGCTTGATAAAATCAAGTTCATTCTTACCTGCGACTATGCAAAGGGTCAGGGCAAGAAATTCAAGCCGCTCGCATGCTTCATTGCCGCCGCCTTTGTGATTGTGACAATTATTTATTATTTTATTGCTTCTCTGTTTTTGGTGAACGGCGACGAAAGCTTTGCGTTCGTTATGGTATTCTTCGGAATATTCGGCGATATCGCCGTGTTGATGTTATTTATGCTTCTTGTTGCTTCTCTCGACAGAATTATGGAAGCTGTTTCTGCGATGAGAAGAGGCGAGCTCAACACAAAGATTGATACTCGCCTTATGCCCGGCTTCATGAAACGCTTTGCAGAGGATATTCTTTCGATGCAGGACGGCCTTCAGAATGCGGTTGAAAGCGCGGTTAAAGACCAGCGCATGAAGGCGGAGCTTATAACGAATGTTTCGCACGACCTTAAAACCCCGCTCACCTCAATCGTCAACTATGTTGATTTGCTTAAGAAATGCGAGGTTGAGGATGAAACGGCTCAGAGATATATCACCGTTCTTGATGAAAAAGCGGCAAAAATGAAGAAACTCATAGAGGACTTGGTTGAAGCATCAAAGGCTTCATCGGGCGCGATTGAGATTCATCCCATCAAAATCAACCTCACCGAGTTCGCGGCGCAGGCAGTCGGCGAGCATGAGGATGAACTGAAAAAATACGGCATCAGTCTTGTGCTTAAAGCTCCCGAAAGCTTTGTCAATGTTACCGCCGATTCGCAGAAAACGTCAAGAATTGTCGAAAATCTTTTCTCAAATATCAGAAAATATGCCCTTGAGGGAACGAGAGTTTATATAGAAGTTTATAACGGCGAAAACTACGGCTCGATAGTTTTCAAAAACATTTCCAAAAATGCGCTCGATGTTTCGGGCGATGAGCTGACACAAAGATTTGTCAGAGGCGATGCCTCGCGCTCAGGCGAAGGCAGCGGGCTTGGTCTTTCGATAGCTCAGAACCTCTGCGAGCTGCAGAAAGGCAAATTCAGAGTTGATGTTGACGGCGACCTGTTCAAGGTTACCGTTGCTCTCCCGAAAGCAGAATAAAGCAGCAAAAACGCCCCGCAAATCGTTATGATTTGCGGGGCGTAACCTTTATTTATCAGAACGTGCCTTCGTTGATAACAACGGAAAGAAGCTCGGGAAGCATGATGAAGAACTTGGGAAGCCATTCGCCGAAGGTATATGCTGCAAGGCAAAGGAAGCTGGGAACAACGCCGAGATAGAATTCAAACTCGCTTGTTGTGTTGTCGCCGTCGAAGGTTGCCGTGCCTATATTTGCGCCCTCGGTCTTTGTGAGAGTGAAGGAGTCAATGTTTGTAACAACCTGCTCGCCGCTCTCGTTTGCTTCGTCGGAAAGGATGTAAGCATTATAGGTCAGATTTCCGCCGTCAACGCTGATTGTGTTGAAGCAGCCGCCGATATTTGTCTGCTTTGTGTTATCCCAGTTTTCGCCGTTCCAGTAGTTACCGTAGCCGTTCTTCTGGATTGTCATTGCAGCGATGAAATCGGTCTTGAGATAATGGTTTGCAAGGAACGAACGAACCTCGTATCTCTTTGCGCCTGCTGTGCCTGCAAGAACAAAGGTTGTGCCGTTTTCATCAAGCTTATTGTTGGTGAGAGGCTTTGTTCTGAGATACTGATGGTCGTGGCCGCTCATAACAAGGTCAACATCGCACATTGCAAGAACCTTGGTGAGTGAGCTCTGGAGATAAAGAGCATCGGGCCATTTTGCATCCTTGCCGAGTGAATAGGGTGACTTGTGCATGAGAACGATTTTCCAATCCTTCTCGGTACTGTTCATGTCATTCTTGAGCCACTGGAGCTGAGAAAGAGAAACTGAAAGAATATCATTTGTGTTGAGAACAGCAAAATGAGCATTGCCGTAGTCGAATGAATAGTTAACGCCGTTGAGATTCTGAACGCTTTCACTTGTGTCAAGGTTAAACATGTTGTTGAACCAGTTCCAAACTCCGAGACCGTCGTGGTTGCCCGCAACAGGAACGATGGTTGTGCCGATGTTGATATCCTTCATTGCGTTGTCATAGTAATTCCATTCTTCGTTTGTGCTGTCGTCTGTGAAGTCGCCGAGGTTAACCATGAACTCTGCTTCGGGCATCGTCTTGAAAGCTGCCTCGGCAACCTTTGCGCCCTTGTCAAAATTCTCCTGATTGCCTGCCTGAATATCGGCAATGGCAACAAAACTGAGGCTGCTGTCACCGTTGTCGGTAACAAACTTGCCCGCCGCGCTGCGGACTGTTTCGTCGCCTACATCGTAATAATATGTTTTGCCTGCTTCAAGACCCGAAACAAGAGCCTTGTGAACATAGTTGCCTTCCCACTCAAAAACATCTTCACAATCAATCTTTGCGTTTACGGGGTTATCGTTTTCATCAACGATTTCTACAATGCTCTTGGTGTTTGTTTTTGTGTACCATGTGATACCCTTCTGAGATGCAGGGTCGCCGTTAACGGCAACGCTGATGCGGAAAGGAGTTGTGTCGCCGATTTCTTCGGGCTTGGGTTCGGGAGTTTTTGTGCCTTCACCGCTGGAGCCTTCTTCGGGCTTGGGTTCGGGAGTGCTTGTGCCTTCGCCGGTGGGGCCTTCAGCGGGAATGCTTTCTCCTGGTGTTTCTGTTACGAATGTGTCTCCTGCAACGGGTTCTTCAGCTGAAACCGAAACTGAAAGAGAACCGAATGCAAGAAGCATACAAAGAATGATTGCGATAATTTTCTTAATGTTAATCATTTTTTATTTTCCTTTCAATAATTTATGATAAATTAATTTTATCCGAAACTATTAAAGAGCAATTCTTGTGTCCCACTTGGGAAGCCATTCGCCTGTGCGGCAGTTTCTTGCTCTGAAGAGAACTTCGTTGTTATAAACTTCAACAATGTATGTAAGACCCGAACCGTTGCCGCCTTCTTCACCGTCTTTGTTTTCAATTGAAAGAGCGGGAACGTTGATTGAATGGAAGCCTTCAATCTTCTGGTAGCTGTACTGGCTGAAGCCTGCATGAAGGTGACCTGTGATGAGAATAACGGTGCTGTCATCAGCGTGCTTTGCAAGAAGAGCCTTTATTTCATCGTTCTGAGGACCTACTGAACCTGCTTCTTTGTTTGTGCCGTTACCCCATGTGGTGGGAAGATTGTGAGTGAGCTTAAGGGGCTGATGAAGAACAACAAATACAGGCTTACCCTTTTCTGTTTCAAGTTCCTTGTCGATCCAATCGAGCTGTTCGGGGCTGATGTATGCTTCTTCGAATTCGGTCTTATCCGAACCCATAACGATGAATTTATATCCGTTCACAACTTCCGAATATGCAAGTTTGCCTTCGGAATAAACTCTGTCTGCCATTGTTTCTTCACCGTTGAGGGCATCTGTATACTGATATATACGTTTTGAGCTCTGGCTGTAAGCACGGAGTCTGATGTCATGGTTACCTGTTGCCATAATGAAACGGGCATCAATAGGTGAAAGTTCATCGTATGCAAGAGCATATTCTTCTGCAAGACCGTTTTCTGCGAGGTCGCCGACTGTAACAACTGCATCAAGTCTTTCTGCGTTGCGAAGATCCATGCAGGCTTCCTGGAATGCCTGATATCTTCCGAACATATAGTTTGAAACCTGAGGGTCTGCAACTGTTGCGAAAACGAGCTTTGCGTCGGGCTTTGCAGCCTTGATCACATCGTCTGTTGACGGAGCAACCACGCCGCCGTTGAATGAATAGATAACCGACATTATGAATGCAAAAAGCTTAAAAAAGATTTGCTGCACTAAGTTTAACGCCATAACTAAGCCTCCAAATACAATTATATATCTAATAGATTACCACCAAATACGCAAAAAGTCAATAAATCGCAGGTCAAAACCGTATTTTTTGCATAAGCTTGAAATATTATACAAATTATTTCATAAAAAGTTGTGGAATTTGGATTAATTAAAGGGTTTACAAATAAAAAGAAAAGTGTTAGTATAATCAGTGGTGTATTATTATTTACCATATATATTTTTAGGAGGAAAAAGACTATGGCAAGAAAAATGAAGACCATGGACGGCAACAACGCCGCTGCATGGGTGTCATATGCCTTCACAGAAGTTGCAGGCATTTACCCCATCACTCCGTCAAGCCCCATGGCAGACTATGTTGACCAGTGGTCAGCACAGGGCATGAAGAACATCTTCGGCACAACCGTTAAGGTTGCTGAAATGCAGTCAGAAGCCGGCGCAGCAGGTACCGTTCACGGTTCACTCGCAGCAGGTGCTCTTACCACAACTTACACTGCATCACAGGGTCTTCTTCTCATGATCCCCAACATGTACAAAATCGCAGGTGAGCTTCTTCCCAGCGTTTTCCACGTTTCGGCACGCTGCGTAGCTTCACATGCTCTTAACATTTTCGGCGACCATTCAGACGTTTATGCCTGCCGTCAGACAGGTTTCGCAATGCTCGCTGAAACAAACACTCAGGAAGTTATGGACCTCGGTGCAGTTGCACACCTTGCATCAATCAAGGGCAGAGTTCCTTTCATCAACTTCTTTGACGGTTTCCGCACTTCACATGAGCTCCAGAAGATTGCTGTCTGGGATTTCGAAGACCTCAAGGAAATGTGCGACATGGACGCTGTTGAAGCATTCCGCAAGAGAGCTCTCAATCCCGAGAGACCCGTTATGCGCGGCTCACACGAAAACGGCGACATCTTCTTCCAGCACAGAGAAGCTTGCAACACTTACTATGATGCTCTTCCCGCTATCGTAGAAGAATACATGGATAAGGTTAACGCAAAGCTCGGCACAAACTACAAGCTCTTCAACTACTACGGCGCTCCCGATGCTGAAAAGGTTATCATCGCTATGGGTTCAATCTGCGACGTAGCAGAAGAAGTTATCGATTATCTTACCGCTAAGGGTGAGAAGGTTGGTCTTGTTAAGGTTCGTCTTTACAGACCCTTCTCAGCAGAGAAGCTTGTTGAAGCTATCCCCGCAACAGCAAAGAAGGTTGCTGTTCTCGACAGAACAAAGGAACCCGGTTCA
>JAZLCS010000122.1:0-8229 GCA_045614385.1 Acutalibacteraceae bacterium
CCATCTTGACTATTTCAAAACCTTTGACAATCTGAAAAAATCTTTCACAAAGTTTACCACCATGGCAACCAAGGCGATTATTTATAACGGCGATGATGAAAACACAATTGAAGCCGTTGTTCCTGCAATCAATGAAAGCGGTAAGCCGTTTATAACCTTCGGTTTGAATGAAGACAACAATTACAGAGCGATTAATATTACTTATGAAAATGAATATGCTTCTTTTGATTTAATTAAAGACGGCGAAAATCTCGGCAGGATTACTTTGGGAATTCCGGGCAGGCATAATGTTTATAATGCGCTTGCTGTCATTGCTTCAGCGATGTATTCCGGAGTTCCGTTTGAGCACTGTGCAAAGGGTATTGCAGATTTTCACGGTGCAGGCCGCAGATTTGAGATTCTCGCTGAAATTAACGGCATAACTATTGCCGATGACTATGCTCACCATCCCAAGGAGCTTGAAGTTACGCTTGAAACCGCAATGAAAATGGGCTATGACAAGGTCTGGGCGGTTTTTCAGCCTTTCACCTATTCAAGAACTTCAATTCTGTTTGATGAGTTTGTCAGGGTTCTTCAAATTCCGGACCGTTGCATCATGACAGAAATAATGGGTTCCCGCGAGGTTAACACTTATAATATTTACACTTCACAGCTTGCGGAAAAAATTCCAGGCAGCGTTTGGTTTAATACTTTTGAGGAAGTTGCACAGTATGCTGTTGACTATGCGGGCAAAGGTGATTTGATTATTACTCTCGGATGCGGTGATATTTATAAAGCAGCAAAAATTATGATTAATAAACTGAAGGAGATGCAGTAAATGAAGTATAATCTTAACAAAACAAATTTTAACGATTTCTCTGTTTATGAAATTAACAAACTTGAAGGCAGAGGCTATGCTATCCCCTATTCATCAGTTGAAACACTGAAAAAGACTTCATTAAAAAAAGAAAGAACTTCTTCTGATATTGTCAGAGTGCTTTCGGGTAAATGGCAATTCAAATACTATGAAAGCAACAAGGATTTGCCTGATGTTTTAGATACCGAAAGTGTTGCCTTTGACACAATTAAAGTGCCTTCAACATGGCAAAGAACCGGATACGATGCGCCTGCATATATCAACTGCCCCTATGCTTTTGACGACACACCGCCTTATGTTCCTAACGAACAGCCTGTAGGTGTCTATAAGAAATTATTTGACATAAACAATCTTAATAAAACTTACATTATTTCTTTCCTTGGTGTAATTTCCTGCCTTGACCTTTATATCAACGGCGAATTTGTCGGCTACAGCGAAGGGGCTCACAACACTGCTGAGTTTGATATTACCAAATATCTTATTGTAGGCGAAAATGAGCTCGTCGCAGTTGTTCATAAATGGTCAAACGGAACTTTTTTGGAATGCCAGGATATGTTCAGGGAAAATGGTATTTTTAGGGATGTTCTTCTTTACGAAATGCCCGAAACTTATCTTAATGATGTTTATCTGAGAACAAAAGAAACATCAAAGGGCTGGAATCTTGATATTAACGTTGAAATCAACGGCAATCCTGATGGTTTATGCGCATATGCCGAGATTTACTATAAAAATAAGCTGATTGCCGAAAAATGCATTCCTGCAGAAAAGAACTGCGTAATTTCATTCAAAAATCTTGATGTTAAAACATGGAATGCAGAAATTCCTGAGGTTTATACTGCTTATGTCAGCCTTTATAACGGCGAAGACGAAATAATGACTCAGCGTAATTATATCGGTTTCAAGACTGTTAAAATCAAGAAAGATATATTTACGGTTAACGGCAAAAAAATTAAAATAAAGGGCGTGAATCACCACGACACTCACTATAAAAACGGCTATGTCATGAGCTTTGATGACCTTGAGAAGGACATAAAGCTTATGAAGTCTCTCAATGTCAACGCCGTCAGAACATCCCACTATCCTCCGGATGCAATGTTTATTGCTCTTTGTGATATTTACGGTCTTTATGTTGTTGATGAAGCTGATATTGAAACTCACGGATGCGGATGCGAGCCTCATAATAACATTGATTTAATCAGCCATGACCTTAAATGGGCTCCCAGATATCTTGACAGAGTTAAGAGAATGTATCTTCGTGACAGAAGCCGCGCCGGTATCATCATGTGGTCTCTCGGTAACGAAGCGGGCGGATATGCTTGCCATGATGTTTGCTATGAATTCCTTCACGATGTTTGCCCCGAAATCCCCGTTCATTATGAGGGTGTTGTTCGCAATGAAAGACATTCATATGATGTTGTTTCCGAGATGTACACCAATCACGCAGATGTTGAAAAGACAGGCAAGCACACAAGAGGAAAAAAATATACTCCCAAGCCCCTCTTCCTTTGTGAATATGCGCATGCAATGGGCGTTGGCCCGGGCGGTCTCGAAGAATATTGGCAGCTCTTCTATAAATACGATAACCTCATGGGCGGATGCATATGGGAATGGGCTGATCACTCGGTTTATCACCCCAACGGCAAGATTAAATTCACCTATGGCGGTGACCACGGCGAATGGAGACATGACGGCTGCTTCTGCGTTGATGGCCTTGTATATCCCGACAGAAGGCTTCATACGGGTGCTAAGGAAATGAAGAATGTTTATCGCCCCGTCAGAGCTGAATACAATAACGGTGTTATTACTTTTATAAACACCAACAGATTTAAAAACACTTCCTACCTGACTGCAGTTTGGGAACTTGTTAAGAACGGTAACATTCTTCTTGCTGCCGATGAACTCATTCTTGATATTGATGCTGAGCAGAAAAAAGAATATAAAATTGACATTTCGCTTCCCAAGGATGACTGTGACTGCCACCTTAATATTTATTATTATGACGGTGATAACGAGGTTGCTTTTGAACAATTTGCGCTCAAAGAAGAGTTTGATTTTGATGTTAAAAAAGCAAAAGGAAGCCTTTCGGTTTCAAGTAAAGACGATAAATGCATTATCAACTTTGATAACGGCAGTATCGCCTTCTCAAATGAAGACGGAATGATTCAAAGCTATGTTGTCAACGGAAAAGAGTTTGTTAACTCCTCACCGGCTTTTGCCAAAGGTTTCCTGCCTAACATCTACAGAGCATTTCTTGACAATGACACAAAATACAGAGACGAGTGGATTGATGCGGGTTATGATGATTACAACTGCATCTGCTCCGATTTTGAAATCGAACTCAAGAAGGATAAGGCAGAGATTGAGGTTGAATACAAACTCAAGAGTAATAAGACACTTCTTCCTCTCGGCAAGGTTGATATTGAATATAAGATATATTCAGACGGCGTTATTAAAGTTGAAGCTGAGTTCGAACCGATTGCCAAAAAACGTCTTTCTGCTCACATGCCCAGATTCGGTCTGATACTTGAAATGCCTGAAGAATTCAATAATATTGAGTATTACGGCATGGGACCTGATGAAAACCTTTGCGACCTTTATGCTCAATCAATTGTCGGTGTTTATGAAACAACCGTTGATGAAATGCATGAGCCATATATCAGACCTCAGGATTCAGGTAACAGAACAAAGGTCAGATATCTTAACGTAACCGATAACAGCGGTGTCGGCATTAAATTTGCTTTTGATGATGAATACTTCAACTTTAATGCAAGAGCTTATTCACAAAAGTTACTTCAAAATGCTAAGCACCAGGAAGATCTTCACAGCGAAAACACTGTTGTTGTCAATATCGACGGTTTCACAAGGGGATCCGGTACCGCAAGCTGCGGCCCCGATATTCTTCCGCAGTTTGAAGTTGACGGACGAAACGGTCTTGAATTCAGCTTCTATATGATACCTGTTAAGAAATAATTAACAACAAACAGAAGCTGCTGTTTTTAACGGCAGCTTCTGTTTTGCTGATTCTTATTTTTCTTGACAAAATTAACCTTTCATGATAATATCAATGAGCAAATGCACCTGTGGCGGAATTGGCAGACGCGCCAGATTTAGGATCTGGTATCTTTGATGTGCAGGTTCAAGCCCTGTCAGGTGCACCAATAACAAGCTGTCATTTTGATAGCTTGTTTTTTTACTTTTCAAAGCTGAATATTTGTGGTATTATATCTTTGAGGTGATTGATTTGTTTGCAAAGGTTTATAACTCAGAAATCAAAATTGACTATAACAATGTTGACGGTTTGAACAGATATCCGTCCGATTTAATGACCGAATATACTCAATCAATTGAGGAAGGTCTTGATGTCGAAAAATACAAAAATCTCATTGAAGCTGTTTCAGCACTTGAAAGCGACGATTACAAAACACGCATCAGCGATATTATATATGAAATGGTTATAAATGCTGAAATGCAACCCAACTATAAATATAATGAGCCTTCCGCTTTAAATGAAATCAAAGCTCTCAGAAAACCTCATTCTTTTGAAGTGAAAGTTCCTGATTCGGATACTTTCAGAAATAAACTGCTCGGTGCATGGACAGGAAGAGCCTGCGGTTGCCTTCTTGGCAAGCCAATTGAATGCATCAGAAGTGATGAACTTATTCCCCTGCTGAAAGAAACAGGTAACTATCCGATGCACAGATATATTCTCAGCACCGATATTACAGATGAGGTATGCTCACATTATAAATTTTTTCTGAAAGGCAAGCCTTATGCCGATACAGTTGACGGTATGCCTGTTGATGACGACACAAACTATGTTGTTCTTGCGCAAAAAATCATTGAGGACAGCGGCAGAAACTTTGATTCGGAAGATGTTGCAACCGCTTGGATGAAATATCAATCGATTTATTCATATTTTACTGCCGAAAGAATTGCTTTCGTCAATTTTATAAATTGCATCAAACCACCTGCTTCTGCAATGTATAAAAATGTTTGCCGCGAATGGATTGGCGCTCAGATAAGAGGTGACTATTTTGGTTACATTAATCCCGGTAATCCCGAAGCGGCTGCCAAAATGGCATATAAAGATGCGAGAATTTCACATGTTAAAAATGGTATTTACGGCGAAATGTTTGTTTCTGCAATGATTGCATGCGCTGCCGTTACCGAAAATATTGAAGATATTATTCTTGGTGGACTGGCACAAATTCCTTCAACATCAAGGCTTTATGAGTCCGTGATGAAAATATATGACGGATATAAAAGCGGAGTTACTGTTGATGAATGCTTCAACATCATACATTCTTCTTATGATGAGCATACAGACCACGGATGGTGCCACACAATTTCTAATGCAATGATTGTTACTGCCGCTTTGCTCTACGGTGAAGGTGATTTCGGCAAATCAATTTGCTGCGCAGTCGGCATGGCTTTTGATACCGACTGTAACGGCGCAACAGTCGGCTCGGTTCTAGGTATGCGAAATACAATTGAAGGTATTGATGAATATTGGAAAAAACCGATTAACGGGAAGATCCATAGTTCAATTTTCGGAGCAGGCACGGTTGATATTGAACAAGCTGTTACAAAAACAATTGAACATATAAAATAATTGTTAACAATTCATCTCTGACAAATTTATACAATACACAAAAAGCACTTGTTGTTTGACAAGTGCTTTTCAAATTATATCAGTCTTTAGATTTATAATAGAGCATGCAGTGACAATAGCCCTCAAATTCCGGATCAGCAATCTGCTCTCTGAATTCTTTACAGATGCATTTGAATTCTTCTGCTTTTCCAACCCTGCACGGACAATATCCGTCTTTATTTTTTAAGCCTTCTTTTATTGCTTTGACGATTTCCGCATCTTCATTAAATCTGACAGCCAAAACAAACACCTCCGATTATTTTCTGTAGTATTTACCAGAGCTTTTCAAGAAATTAACAAGCATCATAGTCCAGTCCGTCTGGATAAAGTCCGCTCCCCTGTCGGCAAGCCATCCCCAACCGAAGTCATGCGAAACTGTCATTGCAGTATCATCGCTGTGACCGCCTGAAAGCTGTTCTTTATAATTATAAATAATTGAGTTCATCCAGACAAGCTTGCAGTCGCGGTGCATCATTTCAATGAATTCATCGCTTGCAAGATATGAGTCATCTTTTTTAAAAAGAACTTCTGCGCCTATATAATTGATGTTTCTTTGCATCAGTTTCTCATGCATCGGATGCTTTTCCGAAACAATCGGCATAAATGGCATTTCTGGGCAGAGTTCTTCAAGCAATTTAATAACATTTTCAGAGATTTTGCTTTTAACAAGCATCTGCTCCGCCATGCCGTGGCGTTCAATTGCTTTAAGAATCTTTTCGGGATTGCTCCAGAATTTATCAATATTGATAAAACATCTGCCTTTGAATTGTTCAAGGAAATCATCAAAGCTTGCTATTTTAAACTGAGTAGGAGTGTTATCATAATTTATATAATGCAGTTTTTCAATAGTTTTATAAGACTTTTTTGAAAGATTAAGCCTTTTACCGAGATGTTCTTTTTCCATCCCCGGATGAAAAAGAAAGAGCGTTCCGTCTCTGCTGCAGCTGACATCAACCTCAATCATATCAGCCCCTTGTTTGAGCGCAATTTCATAGGCCGTCAAAGTGTTACAGGGAACATTTCCGCCCGCAGCACCCCTGTGAGCAACAACAATTATATTTTCTTTTGCTTTTTCTTGAAGATTGAAACTCATAATTTCCTCCCGAAAGATTTATGATTCTATTTTAACATAACGAATCAATGAATACAACAAGAAATTAACCCGCAGAAATCTGCGGGTTAAAAATACTTATTTTGCAACAGGAACTTCAATCACAAGGTCGGTCAGCGGGAATGAGCAGCAGGGATGAATACAACCGAATTTATAGTCAGCCAAACGGCGATATTCAAGATGTTCAGGCACATAAACCTTACCTGAAATCAGATGAGAATGGCAAAAACCGCATTCACCGCTGCGGCAGCGAGCAGGAACGGCGATTCTGTTTTTCTCAAGAGTCTGCATAACGGAATCGGAAGTTAAACCGGCAATCGTATATGTTTTATCTTGAACGGTAACGGTAATTTTGACAGTTTCCGGCACTTCAGACGGATAATCCGGTTGTGAAGCGGGGTTATGAAATTCGCCAAACATTTCGTGACGAATATATTTCTTTTCAAGATTGAGTTTTTCAAGCTCTTTGTCAACAAAAGCATACATCTGCTGGGGACCGCAGAGGAAAACTGAATAAGGCTCGTCAGAGGGAGCGTATTTTGTAATGAGTTCGGCAGTTATAAAGCCTTTTTCAGTGCCTTCGGGGCATTCGGTATTTTCATCACTGAGAACATGAACAACCTTGATTTTTCCGCACTTTGCGGCAAGAGCATCAAGCTCTTCACGGAAGAGAATATTGTCATAGCAGCGGCTTCCGTAAAGCAAGGTCATTTCAAAATCTTCATCACCGTCATTAATTGCATTTGCCATAGAAACAAAAGGTGTGATACCGCTTCCGCCTGCTAAACAAATGACCTTTTTGGCATCACGCAAAGGCTGATATTCAAAATTACCCGACGGAGCGGAAACTTCAACTTTTGAGCCGACCTTCCAGGTATCAAAAATGAATCTTGACATCAAACCGCCGTCAACAAGCTTTATTGTGAGAACATATTTACCTTCAAGAGAATCCTTGGGAGAAGAAGAAATTGAATATGCTCTTGTTACAGGCATACCTTCAATTGTTTCGAAAACCGTGAGGTATTTGCCTGCGCCGAAATAAGCAAGTGCTTTTGTGCCCTTTTCATTGTCGGGAACAAGAGTATAGCTTCTGCAGTCATCCCCTCTTTCAATAACAGATTCAATTTTAAGATACTGTCTTTTGGGATGCAGTGCCTTTGCAAGAGCCATAGCATTATCTGAAATCTGAATTAATTCGGAGTCAGCAGCTTCAAACCTTGCTTGACGGCCGCTGAGAATCGGGAAAAACTTTTTTGCTTTTAAGCCTTTAAGATTGGTTGACATATTATTTTCCCTCCTTCTTAATTTTTTTAACAACTATTCCGCCGGCTTTTTCGCCTGTGTAATAAGCGCAGCCGTAGCCGTCGCCTCTTTCCTGCGAAGCACCGCAGAAGAAGAAGTTATCAAACGGCTGATCCTGCATATACTGAACTGTTCTGGGAAGCATGCTGTCCCATTTCTCAAGCATAAAGCCATAAGGTGTGCCGAGAGGTGTGTTCAGATATCTTGCAAATGTGGGTGGTAAAGCAATTTCGATTTCTTCAATATATGGTGTTATGGAAATGTTGAGTGCCTTTTCGCAAGTTTCAATCATATCCTTTGCAACTTTGG
>JAZLCS010000123.1:0-11991 GCA_045614385.1 Acutalibacteraceae bacterium
CTTTATTTTGTTTTGAAAAAACAAATCAAGAAAACAGGCTTGTCTGGCTGAAAAAACCCCCGTGCCCTAATAAGCCCGCAGGTTAATTTTTTTATTTTAGTATCTTCTCGCCGTCAAACACGAACAGACCGAATCCGTGACCGCCTTTATTGCCTGCAATAAACCAGTCGGCATAAGCTTTTCTGAGTGAATTGTTGCGGGGAAGCTGCTCTACCGGTAAATCAGAGTCTTTTCCGAAAATTCTCCATCCGTCGTTGAATTCTTCTTTTTCTTCCCATTCCACCATTTCAAAATCATCCATAAATCTGAGTATGTTTGATTTTGCGGGAAGAAATTCTTTGTGTTTTGGATAGAGCAACCATGAGCTGCAGCCGAAAACCATCTTTCCGTCGGGGAAAAGGTCTTTGTATGCTTCATATGCAAGCTTATAAGATGCAATTCTTACTTCATCTGTCAGTGAAACGCCGGAAGAGGGGATGTGGAAATTGATGTATGTGTCACCCTTTTTGATAACCTTGCCGCATGCGGTAACAAAATCTTCGTCTTCTCCGAATTCTCTGACCTCATATTGAAAACGTCCGTATGCAAAGCGAGTCATGTCGAAGAAGCCTTCGTTCCAACCTGCAACAAATGTTCCGGGAACTTCTTCGCAGTTCATGCATTCAATGAGTTTGTAGCGTAAATCGTTCATTGAGTCCCAAAAAATTTTTTCAGGAATGCCTGCTTGTTCATATCTTTCCTTAAGGGTGGGTACGCAATTAAGCAGAAATACGAAATGAAGTGTGTATTCATTGACTTCCATTTTGTTTGCGAGCTCTGTGATTTGTTCGAGTGCTTTGTGTATTTCGCAGGCTTCGGGATAGAGAAATTCGTTGACAACTTTGTCAAAAATCTCGCCGAAATCAGGCTCGTTGTCAAGCCGTATGTTTAATTCGGTGAAAGCTTTTACGGCTTCCTGCGGATAATCGTAGTGTGCCATGAAATTATTAATGAATTGGTTGTTATGAAGCATGCAAATCCCTCCTGGTTTGTCTTAATAATCAGTTTAACACAGATTTCGTTCGGAAACAATGCATTTTTGACTATATTCAGAAAAAAATTGAAAAATGTTGCAATTCAATATGATTTCTGTTAACATTATTATATATTTATAATGCGAAAGGCGGTTTTTTGATGATAGCAATTATTAAAGCATCATTATCATTTTTTATGGCTTTTTTAAGTCTGTTCACCTCTGTATTTTTTGGTGATTTTGCGGCGAAAAGTGAGCCTCTTGACCCTAAATCCTGCAATCTTAACTTTGCTGCAATTTCGGATATTCATATGAAGGATGACGGGCTTCGCGCGCCCATGCTCGGCTTCGGTTTGCATGATATGGAAAATTCCGATAAAACTCTTGATCTTCTCGTTTGTGCCGGTGATTTGACCGATCACGGTTATGAGGAAGAATGGGCAGCGCTTGAAGGCGCGTTTTCCAAGTATAATCCCGCAAAAGAGATTATTCTTGCTCAGGGCAATCACGACACATGGACAGAAGACGAGGGATATAACCTAGCTCGTGAATATTTTATTAAATATAGTGAAAATATTACGGGCAGAAAAATTGAAAATGAATATTATTCGACTAAGGTTAACGGTTATACCTTTATTGTTCTTGCAAGTGAAACCGACAGAACGGCGGCATATATCAGTGATGCTCAGCTTGCTTGGCTTGAAGCAGAGATGGAAAAGGCTGCGCAGGACGGCTTGCCGATTTTCGTTGTTTGTCACTGGCCTCTTAATCAAACACACGGTCTGCCCGAAACATGGGGTGAGGACGATATGGAGCCCGATGACGGCGGTATAGGTGACCAATCGGCAGCAGTTGAAGCAATTCTTAAGAAGTATAAGAATGTGTTTATGATAACAGGCCACATTCACAGCGGTTTTTCAAATGACAGCCAGAAAGAAACAAACGGATATACCAGCGTTGAATCCGACGGTTCATTCCACAGCATCAATCTTCCGAGTTATATGTATATGACAATCAGAGGCCGTATAGCAAACGGAACGGGCTACCAGTTTGAGGTTTATGATGATAGTGTGGAAATCCGAGCAAGAAGCTATTCCGCAGGTGTATGGTATACAGACTATAATTATTCAATTCCGCTTGTGTAATATAGTAATAAAGGACTGTCTCTCTGTTTTGAGAGACAGTCCTTTTTGGTGCCGGTGACCGGGGTCGAACCGGTACGGTATCGCTACCACCGGATTTTGAGTTATTTGAAGCATTCGGAAGTTGCCGCCATATAAAGGAATTTAACGGAAGCAAAATTTCGCAAAATCCTTGTATATCAACGGTTTTTAATGCTGATATTATAAACTCTCACCGTTCACCGCCAAAAATCGAGTGCTTCAAAAAAATTCTGACGCCGTCGGTTCGGGGTCGATTTTTAAAAAAATCTCATTTACGTACTTAACTTCAAATTTAAGTACGTAAACATATTGCAAAAACAAATTATTAGTTATATAATATGTTTGGATGTAAAGTCCAGAGCGACAAAGCATCCGCCATTGACAACGGACAAGCCGTAACATTTTTGTTGCGGCTTGTCTTATTTTAATGATTTTCATTGAAGCATTTATTAATATGTGTTACAATTTAGTACAAAGTTAACTTAATTAAAAAGAGGTGTCATAATGTTAATAAATATATTAAGTCGTTTTCTAATTAAGTTAAGTCGCTATTTTTCTAAATGCTTAAAAAATTTTTTCAAAAAAACAAAGTCGAATTCTTCAAAAAGTAAAAAGGTCAATCAAACAACACAAAAATCAGAACAAGCTATAAAAAAACCAATTCCAAAACCGCAAACAAAATCTGTCAAACCTAAAAAATCCAGTTTAAAAACTCCTTACATTCTTTTTGAAGATGAAAGACTTCTTTTAAAGCAAGCATCATCAGAATTGAATAAAAGCATAAAGAAATTAAAACCATTAGAAAAAATCGACTTTTCGGCCCCAAGCGAAAAAGATACAAAAATATACTTACCTATTGAGGGAACATTCAATTCAAAATTCTTTTTAAGAATGTATATGCTTAGAAATCATAAAGTTGAAAATCAAATTATATCAGATTTCGATTATATTCAATACCAAGTTCCCGTTAAAGCTACAAACGAAGAATTAATTTTATTGGTTTATGGTTATCACGCAATGAACAAACCTGCCTTTATTGATGACACTATGCCGTCAATTGGAAAATCATTATGTGAATTCACTAATATAGATGTTAATTATCATTGTCAAACCCTAAAAAACTATAAAAATTTAGTTTCTATTATGAACAAAATTGTAGGTCATAATGTCACTGAATGCAAAGAATATATTGCGGCGCAAAAGTCAATTGATTGTTTAAAAGAATGGATAAAAACAACTCTTGAAGAAGTAAAAAAAGAGTTTATAAAATCAGATTTCAAATCACCTAAATGGGTGCAAGAATACAAACTTTTTTCTTATATAAAGCTATGGCATAACGATGCAATTTTTCAATACCACCCCGAATGGCTCAATGGACTGTATCTAGATATTTTCATTCCATCTATTAACACTGCAGTAGAATATCAAGGTCAACAACATTATGAACCAATAGAATATTTTGGTGGAGAAGAAAGGTTTTTCGATAATAAGGAGCGAGATACTAGAAAACAAATTCTCTGCAAGAATAACGGCGTAACATTACTTGAATGGCCATATTCCCAAAAAATCACATATACAAACGTATGCGTGTTGGTTGACAAATTCAGAAGTGAATTCGAAAACTTGCAAAATAACACAAAACACTATTATTGTTCAGAGTTTTTTATTGAAAAATCAAGATATTCTCAAATAAAAAAAGCGATAGCAGAAGAAAAGAAACAAGAAATAAAAAAAGCAAAAGTAGAATCATCAACTGTAATAAGGCAATATGATTTAGATGGATCATTTCTAAAAGAATTTGACACATTAATTGAGTCTTCAAACGCTGTTGGAGTTGGTGTGTCAAGCATACAAAAATGTGTAAGCGGGCAAAGAAAAACTGCAGGAGGATATATTTGGATTCGTGAAAAAAGGAACGATCAACCGCTTAACAAAACAGATGTATTAAACACTATAAAAAGAGACTCAACACATATACCAGGAGAAAACACCTGCAAACCTGTGGCTAAAATAGACATTAATTCAGGTGAAATTATTGAAATATTCCCTTCAATAAAATCTGCTGCACAAGGTGTTGGCATAAATCCTTCTGGAATCCGAGATGTGTTAAACGGCAAACAGAAAACCGCAGGAGGTTTTTTCTGGGTAATAATGTCCGAATAATTATCTAACATTCTTTTCACAAAAACAACCCCCAACAGCGAATCACGCCATTGGGGGTTATCTTTATATGGTGCCGATGGTGGGACTCGAACCCACACGGGTATTCCCAAAGCATTTTGAGTGCTTCACGTCTGCCAATTCCATCACATCGGCGTATGTCGAAATTTGAGTAAATTTATCGAAAAAAGTAACTTTTGGAGTCGCTCGGGGGTCGATTGGGTGCCGATGACCGGGGTCGACAAATTTTTCAAATTTTAACTTACAAGCTATTTTGTTATATAAATCAAAGGATTTGAGCAATATCAACGGATTTAAGGATTCGCCAAAAACGCTGACGTATCGGATTTTGAGTCCGGCACGTCTGCCAATTCCATCACACCGGCAAATTAACTTTTTATATTATAGCGTAACGGTGTTCAAAAATCAAGTGGTATATTTAATTTATTTTTTTATCTTTTTTAAAAGATAAAAAGTAGCGATGGCGGTGCTCAGAACTTTTGCTTACTCTGTGCTTGTTGAAGCAATAAAAAACGGTGCCTCAAGTGAAGCACCGTTAAAATTTTGTTTATCTGCCTGAGTTTGCCGTTGTTTTGAGTGTAACGTCGTGATAGCCGCCTTCAACGATGCTGGTTGCCGAAACAACGGTAAGCTTTGCGTCTCTCTGAAGATCGGGAATATTAAGCACGCCTACATTGCACATTGTTGACTTAACCTTATAAAGGCTCTTTGCAACGTTATCGCTGAGCGAACCTGCATAGGTAACGTAGGAGTCAACGCCTTCTTCAAAACTGAGCTTTGCCTTGCCGCCAAGGTCATATCTCTGCCAGTTTCTTGCTCTGTTGGAGCCTTCACCCCAATATTCCTTAACATAAACGCCGTTAACAAGAAGCTTGTTGGTGGGGCTTTCGTCAAATCTTGCAAAGTATCTGCCGAGCATAAGGAAGTCAGCGCCCATTGCGAGTGCGAGAGTCATGTGATAGTCATGAACAATGCCGCCGTCTGAGCAGATGGGAACATAGATACCTGTTTCCTTATAATATTCATCTCTTGCGGCTGCAACTTCGATAAGAGCTGTTGCCTGACCTCTGCCGATACCCTTTGTTTCTCTGGTGATGCAGATTGAACCGCCGCCGATGCCGACCTTAACAAAGTCTGCGCCTGCTTTTGCAAGGAAGAGGAAGCCTTCGCGGTCAACAACGTTACCTGCACCGACCTTTACCTTGTCGCCGTATTTTTCGCGAATGAATGCGAGGGTCTGTTCCTGCCATACGGTGTAGCCCTCTGAAGAGTCGATGCAAAGAACATCTGCACCTGCTTCAACAAGAGCGGGAACGCGTTTTTCATAGTCAAGAGTGTTGATGCCTGCGCCGACAACATAGCTCTTGTTGGTATCAAGAAGTTCCTGAGGATTTTCTTTGTGCTGAGAATAGTCCTTGCGGAAAACAAAATAGAGCAGGTTGCCTTTGCTGTCAATGATAGGAAGCGAGTTAAGCTTGTTTTCCCATATGATATCGTTTGCATCTTTCAAAGTTGTGGTTTCGGGAGCAGTGATGAGTTTCTCCAAAGGAGTCATAAAATCTGAAACGGGAGTTTCCGCGCTCATTCTGCTGACGCGGTAATCTCTGCCGGTAACAACGCCGAGAAGCTTGCCGTTGGGGGTGCCGTCTTCGGTAACAGCCATAGTGCTGTGACCTGTGAGCTCATAAAGCTCAAGAACCTCTGCCAGAGTTGATTCGGGCTTAAGGTTGGAATCGCTCACAACGAAGCCTGCTTTATATCCCTTTACTCTTGCAACCATTGCGGCCTCATCTTCGATTGTCTGAGAACCGTAGATGAATGAAATACCGCCTTCTTTTGCAAGGGCAATGGCCAATGTGTCATTTGAAACGGACTGCATGATGGCGGAAACAAGAGGGATGTTAAGGCTCAGGGGGCATTCTTCTTCGCCCTTTCTGAACTTAACAAGAGGTGTTTTTAAATTAACGTTTGCAGGGATGCATTCCCTTGATGTGTAACCGGGAATAAGAAGATATTCGCTGAATGTTCTTGAGGGCTCCTGACAATAAATGGCCATCTTTATCACTCCTTTGAAAAATTCAACGTCGAAATTTCGACTTTAATATATAAACAATATTCTATAACAAAGTTTTGAAAAAGTAAATACACAATTAGAACATAATTTAAAACTTATCTGCAAAATTCTTGTATATAGTTGCTGATACTTTTGTCAATAATTTCTATTGCCTTATCTCTGTTCTGAACCTCATCAACAACAGTTTCTTTATCTTCAAGGTTTTTATAGACTTTGAAGAAATGCTTCATTTCATCAAAAACGTGTTTCGGAAGTTCGCTGATATCTTTATATCCGTTATAGTTCGGATCATTGAAGGGAATTGAAATTATCTTTTCATCAAGCTTGCCGCTGTCTTTCATTGTAATAACGCCGATGGGATAGCAGCGAACCAGAGTCATCGGGTCAATTTTTTCGCTGCAGATAACAACAACGTCAAGCGGGTCAAGGTCATCGCCGTAAGTTCTAGGGATGAAACCGTAATTTGCAGGGTAGTGAGTTGAGGTGTAGAGAATACGGTCAAGCATCAGAACGCCGGTTTCTTTGTCAAGCTCATATTTCTTTTTGCTGCCTTTGGTGATTTCAATAACAGCCATGAAATCTTCAGGTGTTATTCTCTTAGGGCTGATATCATGCCAAATGTTTCCCATGAATTTGTCTCCTTTTTATAACTTTTAAAATCTTCTTCCGCCTCCGCTGTGGCTTCTTCCGCCGCCGGAACGGTGAACTGAAGAACCGCCTGAGAAGCCTCCACCCAAACCGCCGCCACGGTGATGAGTGTTATTTTTCGGAATTTTAGTTGTGATAACGTTTCTGCTTACTATATTATCATTTGAAGCGGTGAGATTCAAAATCAAATCATCGGCATCAAATTCATCGCCCTTGCCCGTATTTTTATAGCGGCTTTTTACTGCAAAAACAGAAATTGCACCGATTGCAAGACCGATTAATATATAAGTCAGAGCATTTCCGATATCAAAGCTGTCGGATGAGCTGCTGCTTGTTGAATCATAATAATAATCGTTATGGGAATCAACGGGTACCCATTCGCCGTTGCTGTTGACTTCGTATATTTCGCCGTTGATTTCAACCGTGCTTCCGTCAAAAAATGAATCTCCGAACAATGAATCGTCTTCAATAATATAATAGTCTTCGTTGCTGTCAATTACAGTGTCTGTTATACGTGCAGCCTCGGTCATTTCCAAAATGCAGTCGGCATAAAAACCGCTTGCAAGGTTTTCATACCCGCTGTCAATAATACTGTCAATTTCGCTGTCGCTGTAAGCAAGAATGCAATTGCCGCATGTTGAAATCCAGATATTTCGGTTATCCGTATCAATCAGAAACAGCAAACCGTCTTCCTGCCAGCCTTCATTATCAATAAGGTAATCATAATAATCATCTGCGTATTCTTCGGAGCTGACACCGGAGGTGTATGCTGTTGTGACAACCGCAAGAGAAAAATACTTTTCGGCAGCGAATTCTTCGATTGCCGTTTGAATTTCAATTTCCTCGGAGTCGGTGAACAGGTCAGCGGAGTCATCAACGATATTTTCATAAGCAAAACCCTGAACCGAGAAAATCAACAGAAACAATGCCGTGATAAGCAGTATAAGCTTTTTCATCAGAGAACCACCCCCACAAGCATGAGAAGCGCAGATGCTCCTGCCGCAACGCCTGCAAAGAGAGCTGCAAGCTTTTTGTTGCATACGGGCAATTCGCCGTAGACCTTGCCTGTCTGACCGTTAAGAGCGTATATGTAATTTTTTTCTTTATGTTTATAGCTCAGAACCCAGACGGGGAGCAGGTTGTATCTCCAGCTTTTTTTGCTGACATTGATTAAACTGTCGCTTACAGTAACGTTTGCTTCGTTTATTGAGCTTTTAAGCTTTTTCTGTGAAAAATCCTTAATTTTTTTATCAATTTCATTTTCTATTTCCGATTTTTCAATGTTTCTTCTTTCTGCAAAATAGCCCGAAAGATAAGACATTGAAAACGGAACAAAATCTGCGCTGTTGAAAGGACAAACATATTTCATAATATCTTTGTCTTTGCTTTTTAAAGCGGCTTCGGGCATGTTGATAATTTGCATTTCACCCTGTCTGAAATGGCTTTTGACGGTTGTTTCGGTATACTTGATATCACCGACAATCCAGCTTCTGACATGGCGTGATTTTGCGTTTAATGAACCGTTTGATTTGCAGTCAACATACCAATAGGGGAAATATACTCCTTTTATTTCTTTTATATGAGACTGAGAAATAAAATCTTCAGGCAAAAATTTCTTTTTGCCGCAGAATTCTTTGAATTTTGAAATTGCTGAATCTTTATCAATTTTAAAAGGAATGATTGAGTCCGGCTTAAGCTCGCCGCTGAGCTTGCCTGAAAGAACAACGGGGTTTGAGCAATAATAGCAGGTAGTTGCCGCAGTTGTTTCATCGGTTATGATTTCTGCTCCGCAGCTGGGGCAAGAATAAAGAACAGCATTTTCATATTCGGCGGACTCTTTTTCTTCGGCTTTAGCTTTATCAACATCCAGACTTTCGTCGGGCTTGAAAAAATCCTCCTCTTTGAAAACAGAATCGCAGTATTCACATGTAAAATCCTGCTTTTCCGCATCAAACTTCAGGGCCGCGCCGCACGCAGGGCATTTATACTGAACAGCTTCCAATCAATTCACTCCTTTTTGGCTTGATTTAACTGAATCAGTTTATTTCTTTTCGTATGTTGTAAATTTGAATTTCAAGCCGTTATGCTCCTGTTCATCATCTTCAAAAACAAGCTTCCACTCAGGCATATCATCAAGGTTAGGGAAAAACTTATCGGCAGGTTTGGATGAATCAACCTTTGTTACATATGCGGTATCACAATATGGCAAAAGCTGCTCGTAAACCGATGAACCTCCGATAATATAGACCGTTTCCGTATCATAGCGTGTGAGCTGCTCTAAAAGTTCATCAACCGAATGGCAGACAATGACATCGGGTGCACTCCATTCTTTGTCTGTTGTGATAACAATATTGACCCTGTTAGGCAAAGCCTTGGGACCGGGGAAGGTCATAAATGTAGCTCTTCCCATAACTACAACATTTCCCGTAGTTTTTGCTTTGAAAAACTTCATGTCGGCAGGGATTGGATTGAGAAGGTCATCTCCGATTCCGATTCCCCAGTTATTATCAACATTGACGATTGTTTTCATTGCTATACCTCTTTTCAGACTGCAACCGGAATTTTAGTGTTGAAATCATGATACTTATAGTTTTCAAAAGAAAAACTGTCTTTAGTGAACTGATAAAAATCTGTTACGCTTTTATCCATAACAAAATCGGGAGCATCGTAAGGGTCGCGGCTTATAAGCTCTTCGATGATGGGGATATGGCGGTCATAAATATGAGCGTCTGCAATAACATGAACAAATTCGCCGACCTCAAGGCCGCTGACCTGTGCAAACATGTGAACCAGTGCAGCATACTGGCATACGTTCCAGCAGTTAGCTGCAAGCATATCCTGCGAACGCTGATTAAGAATTGCATTGAGCTTGTTTCCCGATGTGTTAAAGGTCATGCTGTATGCACAGGGATAGAGTGCCATCTCGCTCAAATCCTGATGCACATAGATATTTGTGAGAATTCTGCGGCTCTGCGGATTATGCTTCAAATCATAAAGAACGCGGTCAACCTGATCCATATCTCCTTCTTTGTAATGATGCTTAACGCCCAGCTGATAGCCGTACGCTTTGCCGATGGAGCCGTTTTCGTCCGCCCATGAATCCCAGACATGGCTGCCCAAATCGGCAATGTTGTTTGATTTCTTTTGCCAAATCCAGAGAAGCTCGTCAACTGCGCTTTTAATAAATGTTTTTCTGATTGTCTGAGCGGGGAATTCTTTACTCAAATCATATCTGTTTACTACGCCGAATTTTTTTACCGTGTGAGCAGGTGCGCCGTCTTCCCATCTGGGGCGGACATCAAGCTCTGTATCCCAAAATCCGTTTTTAAGAATATCTTTGCAAGTGTCAATAAATACTTTGTCTGCAAAACTCATAATTAACCTCCGATTAATTTAATTAATTCGCTTATTCCTTCTTCAAAATTAACTCCGAGACGGGTATCGGTTTTTGCGTCATAGGTTCTTTTTATTGCCGAACAGGTGAATTTCAGAGCAATTTCAGTGCTTTCAAAAATATCTTTACCTTTCAGGTATGCCCCAACGAGTGCGGAAGCGAAGATATCGCCCGTTCCGTAATACGTTCCGGGATATTTTTCGGAAAAGCAATAGAAAATGTTTTCTTTTTCTTTACAGCTTACCGCGCAGCCGATTTCGTTGTTACAGAACGAAACTCCCGTAAGAACAACCATTGACGGACCGAGTTCCGAAAGACGTTTCATAATGCCTTCGATATATTCTTTGCTGTATGGCGGTTCACGGTATTCTTCACCGAGCATAAAAGCGGCTTCGGTCAGATTGGGAACAATTATATCTGCCTTTTTGCAAAGCAAGGTCATTTCCTTGGCAAAATTGCTGTCAAAGGTTTTATACATTTCTCCGCCATCGGCCATTGCAGGGTCAACTATAACAACGGTGTTTTCCTGCTTGAATTTATCGATAAAACGACAAACGATATCCACCTGTTCCGTTGAACCGAGAAAGCCGCTGTAAATTCCGTCAAAAGATATGCCGAGTGATTTCCAGTGATTAAAAAACGGTTCAAGGTCATTAGTCAAATCACGATAGGTAAAGCCTTGGATATTGCCCGTGTGGGTTGAAAGAACGGCTGTCGGTATAACTGCCGTTTCAATTCCGGCAGCCGATATTATGGGAATGGCTGCGGTGAGAGAGCATTTGCCTATGCCGGAAATATCGTGTATTGCCGCAACACGTTTCTGCTTATTCAAAATCCCACCGCCTTTATTGATGAAGTTTATATTTAATCTATTATACTCCATAATACTTTTGTTTTCAACTGAAAAAATGTTTTTTGCTTAAAATACGTTACTTGATATCTTACGGATAAGATTTTTTTGTTTTTATATAAAAAATGCTTTACTTTGTTTTGAAAAAATGGTAACATATGATAAATAATTTAATTTTTTCAGAAGGAGAAATCATTATGAAAAAAATCGCCATGAAATTTGTAAGCATAATTCTTGCAATTTCTCTTATCTTTGGAGGCTCATCCGTAATGGGTTATGCAGCTTCGGATGATATCGGAAAAAAGCTTGAAAATTTCGGCCTTTCCATTGTTGAGGTCATCTTTACGACTCTCGTCGGCGGACTTAATCTTATTGTTCCCGACAGCAAGGCTTTTGTTAAGGTTGCTGACCGTAACACAGATAATTTCTACGACGGCACCGAGACTTGGAGCGAATCGGCTGCTGAAGATGCCAAATGGTATCTCGGCCATTCCAAGGCATCTCTTGTTCCTGATGATTGGCAGGAAAAGGATTATTATCTCGGCGGTTTCATCGATCCTAACAACGGCATGAGCAATAAAGTTGAAGAAATTATTGACGACATGCAGGTAAGAGTTATCGCAATTAAAGACGGCGCAAACAAGAATATTTCGGTTTTTGCAAACATTG
>JAZLCS010000124.1:0-4340 GCA_045614385.1 Acutalibacteraceae bacterium
TACAACGTCCCTCTTGAGGTTAAGCTCTTTAAGCTCATAGTAATCACAACCGGGAGTTGTTTTACAGTCTCTGCGATAAACAATAACGTTGGGGTTGTTAATGTTTTCGGGAGTCCATCTGTACCATTCGCCCATGATAACGTGGTTACCTTTGGGCACGATTTCGGTATCGTAAGTTCTTCCGCAACGCTGACAGGTTGCTCTTGTGCATCCGTCTTCATAACAGGTTCTTGTTACGGTTGAAAGAACGTCGTCATGGTTAAGAGCCGCCTGCTTGAATCTGTAAACGGTTCTTGTCTGAACTCTTCTGTCCTCTGTTTCGGATACAGGAGTAGTGCTCCAAACAGTGTATTCTTTCCAGTTGATAAATTTTTGACGGTAAATGGTAACTACCGAGCCTTTGTATATTTTTACGGGCTCTTTATTTGGTTCGTTAAGGAAAGCACAGCAAATATAACCTGACTCGTTATATACAAGAGCGTATCCGGTTTCTGTGCTCTTGTTGTAGCCGGGCTGATCAGGCGATATGGATGTGCCCATATAAGCTCCGGGAGCAATTTGAGGTGCATTGTTAAGCTGTTCAATGGAAACATCTACAGTATGATAGTATTCACCGTAAGTGGAAGACAATCCGTTTGCAGAGAAATTTCCGTTCACGCTGTAGTTTCTGTATTGTCTTTTGGGAATGCTTTCTGTTGTTCTTGTGGCATAGCAGAATGTTTTATAACCCCAATGATAGGTTGTATCTTTGGTGTCTGTTTCAACTATATAACCGTCACCGTTGCCAATGGGAGTTTCTGTCCATTCGCCGTAAGTATAGTATTTATCGCTGTAACGGTACTCTACTCTGCTTTCATAAACGTCCGAAGGATATTTTGAAAGGATAGAGGTATCCTCTATAGTTGTCCATGCAGACCATTCACTGTAATCGGTGTATGAATCGTTGCATCGGATACATGTATATAGTGTTTCACCACTTGTTTCGCAGAAAGGAGGCTTTACAGTTGTTGTATAACTGTGGCCGAGAGGCTGAGTGTCTCTGTACTCGGTGTGTCCGCAACGGGTACAGATATGCTTATCCTGACCGCCTTTAAGACATGTTGCGGCAATGTGAGTCTGCCAGTTGCCGTAGCTATGGCCGAGAGGACCCGAAACCATGGCACCGCAAGCTGCGCAATAAGATGCATCAAGGCAGGTTGCGGGTCTTACTTCCTTATGTCCTCCGCACTCGGTTTCTCTTTGCTGCTCAAGTCCGCAGCGCTGACAGTTGCGCTTTTCAAGACCTTTTTCAACGCAGGTAGGCTTTTTGACAATATACCAGTCGCCCCATACGTGGTCAACGGGAATGGATTCAACGTGGGTAACGTATCTTGTAACGCCCGAAAGTCTTACCCAACCTTCGATGCCCTTAACCTTACACTTACCCCAGGTATAGCCGTCTGCTTTTTTTGTTTCGATTACGTGAAGAACAAAATCGTAGCCCGCAGAAACGCCTTTGCCCGAAGAATTCTTCGAGGGATTCTTTCTGAGAGCAAGACCCGACTTTGTTGTTACCTTGTAAACATCATAGCTGGGCATTGTGTTTACGCAGGGTGTGCCGTGAAGCTTGATAACGGCAATGTTTTTGGGCTGCTCGCCGAGGGTCCAGTTGGTTGTGAGTCTGTCACGGTTTTCGGTTTTGCTTCTGTAGTGACAGGCAATCTGAGGAATACCGTTGATAATATCGGTACAGATTGCGCAGTGGTCATAAAGGCCGTCAGATGTTTTGCCGTTTATCGACCAGTCAAAGAAAAGAGCATCACCGACCGAAATATCGGAAGCGCTGGGATTTTTTATCAGCTCGCCACCGATGCTGATAAGGTATCTGTAAAGCGAACGGTTTGCCTCAGTTGTATGACCCTTAAGACCGTTTGCCATTGTGAAAGATTCGGTTCTTTCCGTTGAGAGAGCGTTGAGGTTTTGGCCTGTTCTCTTATGGAAATACCAGCTCGGGGTCATGGGTATACCGCCGTTATATAAACTCTGGGCAACAAAGTTTGCGCAGTCGCCGCCCCAAGGGTCGAGGTCTGCCCAAACATCAGTATTTCTGCTGCTCCACCATTGTTTGGCATAGGTTGCCGCCGCAGTGCCGCTGTAATTATTAACAGCCTTTACAGTAAGGCCCCATTCGATTACACCGGAAACTCCGATTGCAGCCGAACCGAAAACAATAATTACGGCAAGGAGAAGAGAAAGAAGCTTTTTAGCAAATTTCGTCATCTTGATTAATTCCTCCTCTTATAAAACATTATTATTCATAGGGGAACATCCACTCTGCCCACTTAAGACCCCAAAGGTCCGTATAGAGAAGCTTTGCGATGGTGTTACCGCCAAATACATAATGAATAAATCTGACTACTGTATCAAGAGCTTTCTGGATTGCTTTAACAATGTTGCAGGGGATGCATTCGCCGTCTTCCTCTGCGTTGCAGTTATGAGGCCATATAGTGTGGATACCCGAAGTGAACTCTTCGTCGGTGTATTCCGTTTTACCGCACTTCTTACAGTATCTCTTAAGCTTTTCATCTCTGCTGAAGGTTGCATCCTTAAACTCTTCCCACTCGCTCCAGATATGGGATTCGCCGTCATGAAGAGCGAGCACATCGCCGCAAACAAGGCAAACCTGGTCGTCTGTGCAGTTATGGGGCGCGCCGGGAGTATGACCCTTTGCAGGAATAATTGCTGTTGTAATAACGCTCTTACATACGGTACACTGTGTATATTTTTCGCCTTCTGTCATGCAATCTGCAGCGCGGGAAATAATCCAACCGCTTTCGTCATGGCCGAGAGCCTTGGTTTCTCTTGTGTCAACCGCTAACGAGCATACAGGGCAGTATTTTGTTTCCTTGCCGCCTACTGTGCAGGTTGCTGCCTTTGTTTCAATCCAGGGGCCGTCATATTTATGACCGATTGAAGGAATTTCAATAACATCTACCACTACGCCGCAAAGCTGGCATGAGCTTGTTGACTCGCCCTTTGAAGCGCAGGTTGCGGGAGTTGTTGTAACATATTCGCCGGGGAAGTGGTTATGTGACTTATAGGATGCGGTTTCAATAACGATTTCGCAGCGTGTGCACTTTCTTGCCTTAAGACCGTCACGAAGGCAGGTTGCCTCTGTGATAATAGTCCAGTTATCGCTCTTTTCGTGACCGAGAGCAGCGATTTCCTGCTCTTCAAGAACAACGTTACAGCGTGTGCAGCTCTTAACGCGGATGCCCTTCTTTGTGCAATCGGGAGCCTTTGTTGTTATCCACTGCTTGCCCACATCGTGGCCGAGAGCGGGGATAACTTCGTCATCCATTTCAGCGCCGCAGATAGCGCATTCCTGAGTCTTGTAGCCGTCCTGAGTGCAGGTTGCTTCGGCAGTAATCTTCCAAACGCCTGCTGTATGGGTATGAGCGGGAATATCCGCTGTTTCAAGGATAACGCCGCAAACTGTACAGCTCTTTGTCATAAGACCCTTGTTAACATCGGTGGGTTCATAAACAACCTTCCATGCGCCTTCGGTGTGACCGGTAGCTTCAATGGTTTCAACTGAAAGAAGCTTGTCGCAATATGCGCATTCGGTAACGATCTTTCCTTCTTCGGTACAGGTTGCTTCAACAACGATTTCGGGAGTTGCGCCAACGTGAGAAACCTTGTTGATTGTTTCGGTTTCGATAACAACGTTACATTCAGCGCATCTCTTTACCTTTTCACCGACTGTTGTGCAAGTGGGAAGAATTGTTGTTTCAAATACGCCGGGAACGTGCTGGGTTGCGGGAGTAATAATTTCCTGAAGCATTGTATGGCAATGCGAGCATTCCTGATATTTATAGCCGTCCTGAGTACAGTTTGCAACGGAGATAATCTTCATTTCGCCGGGCAGACAGTCGTGAGCTTCAACAATTTCAACATCGGAAGCTTCGCCGCAGCGAGCGCAAATCTTTACTCTTTCGCCTCTGTTGGCACAGGTAGGCTCAACAAGGAATACATAAGGACCGTAGCTGTGATGAAGAGCTGCGATTCCGATTTCTTTTATAACATATCCGCAATCGATGCAGCTGATTATCTCTTTGCCTGCCTTTTCGCAGGTTGCTTCAAGAACAACCTGTGATGTGCCGCCGATATGAGCGGTTTTTCCGAGCTGTTCCATTTTAGTTACGCTGTCGCAAACACCGCAACGGGTGACTGCTTCGCCTCTCTCGGTGCAAGTTGCTTCTTTTGTAATCTGGGTATATTCATTACTGTGAGCTTCAAGGGGAAGAAGCTTCAGAGAAACAACAGCATTGCAGATGCCGCAGAACTGCTTCTCATAGCCT
>JAZLCS010000125.1:0-4046 GCA_045614385.1 Acutalibacteraceae bacterium
ACCATGCCGTTAGAGATGACGAACAGCTCGCTACCGTCCTCGCAGGCAACAACAACCTTCATAACGCCTGCGTTCTCTATTTCAAGAGCTTTCTGCTTGGTCAGGCAGTAAACATTGTTGACCGATCCAATGATTTCGTCTACAATGATGTGCTTGGGAATAAGGTCATCGCATCTTTCTGCCATTTCGGCAAGAAGAGCTTCCTTATCTTCGCCGCACTTCTCAATAACCTCATGAAGAACGGAGTAACGAACCTTTTCGTTGATTCCGATTGCTTCAAGCTCAGCTTTGGAAATGCTTGAGGGAAGAAGTGCATCGGCATAAACCATGCCGTTTGAGATTACGAACAGCTCGCTGCCGTCTTCGCAGGCAACAACAACCTTCATAACGCCTGCGTTCTCTATTTCGAGAGCCTTCTGCTTTGTGAGAATCTCACCGGGTTCAGCGAGAAGCTCGCCTGTGTATTCGCTGATAACGGGCTGAGCAACCTTGCAACCGGGGAGACGGTTGAGCATGGAAAGCTTTTTGTTATATTTATAGCGGCCCACTCTGGAAATATCATATCTGTGCGGATCAAAGAAAAGATTATCGATATGCTGCTGGGCGGATTCAAGAGTGACGGGCTCACCGGGGCGAAGCTTCTTGAAAACTTCCATAAGAGCTTCTTCGGTGTTTCTCGTTTCATCCTTTTCCAAGGTAGCTTCAAGTTTGTTATCTTCGCCGAAGAAGCGGCGGATATCGTCATTGGAGCTCAGACCCAGAGCGCGGATAAACGCAGTTATATAAATTTTTCTGTTTTTATCGATGCGGACATAGAAAATATCGTTTGCATCGGTTTCGTATTCGAGCCATGCACCTCTGTTGGGGTTGATTGTGCTTGTGTAAAGCTCGATACCGGTTTTGTCATGAGTCATTCCGTAGTAAACACCAGGGGAACGAACGAGCTGAGAAACGATAACTCTCTCTGCGCCGTTGATAACGAAAGTTCCGCTGTTGGTCATGATGGGGAAATCGCCCATGAACACTTCAGACTCTTTGATGATGCCGGTTTCTTTGTTTTGCAAACGCACGGTTACTCTCATGGGAGCCGCATATGTGGCATCGCGCTCTTTGCATTCGCGAACCGTATACTTGGGCTTGTCATCCATGCGATAATCGATGAAGCTGAGCACCCAGTTGCCTGTGTAATCCGTGATATCCGCCATATCACGGAAAACCTCCTTCAAGCCGGTTTCGATGAACCACTTGTAGGATGCTTTCTGGATTTCGATGAGGTTGGGCATATCCATAACCTCATTGATTTTTCCGAAGCTCATGCGGGTGCAGCCTCCGCGTTTAACGGGATTCATTTTCAGCATTAAGCTAATCCTCCGTTTCTTTGAATTTCCATAGTGTGGAAAGCCGAATTTTTAAGCGGGAATTCGCCCTATAAATAATTATTTATGCGCATTATTCTTTAAATTATAGGGTAATAAATTCCATTATAATATGCAGGATAACATTATATCCGAAATTGTCAAGAAGTCAAGCCCTTTTATAGATATTTTTTATAGCAAAAAATATTTTTGTGCATCTATACGAAATTTTCGAGAAACAACACGAAATATTTGTTCAATATTTTGCGCAGTTTGTTTATTTTGCTTATCATAAAACAAAAACGCAGCGAAAGAAAGCTTCCGCTGCATTTTTGCTCTGTATTATGTTATTTTAAAGCTATAAAACTATCGGTTTAAAATCCTTTTCCGTTCCGCAAGGCAAATTTTTCTGTGTGCAAAGCGCAAATATATCCCCTGCCAAACACTCAAGCAAAAAAATTCTCTGCACATTTTCACCCAAACCTGCAACATCCGAAGCCTTGGTTATAACAGGCAGATAAGCCGTTTTTTTCATCTTCCGAAGCAATTCGGAGCCGTTTTGGTTAAAGCCCAAAGCCCTGATATAAGGCGCGGAAATCCGCAAATCCCGAGCTGTTACGGTTAAAAAATGATTCAGAATAATTCTTCTTATCCTTGCATGGGAATATCTTTTGGTCTTTGCAAGTGAATAGAGTTCTTCAAGGCTTGTTGCCTGCTTTGCCGCCGCAAGAATTCTGTTTTCAATTCCCTCACTCACATCCGGAGCCTGCGAAAGAGATGACGAAGTGCGGATTTTATATAGCACGGCATTTTCAATCTTTGCGATGTCAGCAACAGGAAACTCTCTGTAAATGCCGGCTGCTTTTTCCGGCACAAAATCCCCCCATCCCTCACCGCGGCGGATTTTTTCTCTGATTAAAGAAGCCGATGCGATTTTTCCGTCAGTGTTAGCGGAATCATGCTCCGCACCGACGCGAGCAAAGGTCAGAGGTTCAATATTGCTGTTTATTTTTTTCAGCGCCGCAACATACTCAACACCGAGGATGTTATTCGGGCTTTGAATTATATCCGCGGATTCGGGATTTATTTTTCTGAGCGCATTCTCTCTTGCGGATGCAAAAGAAATTCCTTTTTCAAGCTCTTGCGAAAGAAGCGGTCCAAGCTCATCACTGTATACGGCATGCGCCGCCGAAACGATTTTTTCCGTGCTGCCGCATTCGCTGCCGAAAACAAGGGCATCCGCACAGCCTGTGCCGTTGAGTATCGCAACCCCTGCGCGCGCAAAACTTTGTGCCGAAGAAACAGCATAAACACTCGGCAGCTGTAAAACAAGGTCAGCTCCGCACTCAAGAGCGGCACGCGTTCTGCCCGAATGATGAATCAATGCAGGCTCGCCCCTCTGCACAAAATTGCCGCTCATAACGGAAATGACATGGGTATACCCCGCCTCTTTTGCTTTTCGGATAATAAGCTCATGACCGTTATGAAAAGGATTAAACTCTGATATTATTCCCGCAACCTTCATTTCAGGCACCTTTCGCAATAATTTAATGTAATAAACACTTGAAAAATACAAAATATAAGTATATAATATAACAGTTATGAGCTTAAATCAAGCAAATATTCACTATTAGGAGTGTTAAAATTGAAAATTCTTGTAATTAACTGCGGCAGCTCATCCCTTAAATATCAGCTTTTTGATATGGATAACGAGTCCGTTCTTGCAAAGGGCAACTGCGAAAAAATCGGTCAGGAAACAAGCTTTATCGGCGGCAGCGCAAACGGCGAAAAGTTTGAAACACCCGTTTTCATGGCAAACCATACAGAAGCATTCCTTCAGGTTAAGAAGGCTCTTACCGAAGGTGCTTCAAAGGTTATCGATGACCTGAGCGAAATCTCAGCTGTAGGTCACAGAGTCGTTCAGGGCGGTGCTCTTTTCAACGAAAGCGTTCTTGTTACCGACGAAGTTGTCAAGGGCATCGAAAGCCTTTGCGACCTCGCTCCTCTTCATAATCCCGCACACATTCAGGGCATTAACGCATGCATCGATGTTTTCGGAAAAGACGTTCCTCAGGTTACCGTTTTCGATAACGCTTTCCATTCAACAATGCCCCCCGAAGCATACATTTTCCCTGTTCCTTACGAATACTATGAGAAGTATCAGGTTCGCCGCTACGGTTTCCACGGAACATCTCACCGTTTCGTAAGTGCAAGATGTGCAGAGGTCATGGGCAAGAACATCGAAGACCTCAAGATTGTTACCTGCCACCTCGGCAACGGCTCATCAATCACCGCTGTCAAAGGCGGCAAGTGCATAGATACCAGCATGGGTCTTACTCCGCTTGACGGCTTCATCATGGGCACACGCTGCGGCGCTGTTGACCCCTCAGTTATCACATACCTTCAGCAGAAGGAAGGCTGGACTCCCGCCGAAACAGATACAATTCTCAACAAGAAATCGGGCGTTCTCGGCATTTCGGGCGTAGGCAGTGACGACCGCGATGTTTCCGCCGCTGAAGCAAACGGCAACGAAAGAGCTCACCTTGCAAGAAGCATTCAGAAATATCAGGTCCGCAAGCTTATCGGCAGCTACGTTGCAGCCATGAACGGCGTTGACGCTATCGTATTCACAGGCGGTATCGGCGAAAATACAATCGACCTTCGCGCAGACGTATGCAACAACCTCGGCTA
>JAZLCS010000126.1:0-1964 GCA_045614385.1 Acutalibacteraceae bacterium
GAAACAGGCAAGACCTATAACCTCAAAGTTGTTGTCAGCGGCACTCAGATAAAATGCTATATCGACGATGAGCTTTACGTTGACTACAACACCTCACGAAGCACCGAAGCAGAGGCATACCACGTTGTCAGCGCCGATGAAAACGGCGACGTTATCATCAAAATCGTCAACGTCACCGAAACTTCAAAAGTTGTTGCAATCGACCTTGGCGATGCGGCTGTCAGCGGCACCGCAACAGTCAATCAGGTTGCAGGCGACAGCCTCGGCAACGATAACATTCTCGGCGCAAAAGAAGACTGCACCATGGAAGAATTCACGGTAAACGGCATCAGCAGCAAGTTCAACTACACCGTGCCGCAATATTCCGTCACAAGCATCAGAATTGAAAAAAACTGAAAAACAGTTAACGCCCCATACCCAAAGCAAGGTATGGGGCGCTTTTTTATGGGAACTTATTTCATGCCGTTCTCATATGCTTCGACCATCTTTTTGAACGTTTGACCCATAGAAACAGTTGAGTCCAAACCCGTTGGTATGCCTTGATTTTCTGTCGAGCCGTCAGATGACTGTTTCGTTTGACCCGCACGACGTTTGAGCTTTCCGAGGAATTTTTCGGTTGATTCCCCCGAAAAAATCTTTATGCTCAGCCTCATACTTCCGTCATCAAGCGGTGTAACAAAAATCTTATCAATATAGGTATCAACAAACTCTTTTGAAATTGTGCCTTTTCTTGCATCATTCTGTGCCGCCGATATTGCCGCACGGACTGCCGCAATATGCTTTTTGAAATCCTCGCTTGATTCAAGCGCTTCATTAAGCTCTGCAATAGTTCTTTCTGCTTCTGATATTTCACGGTTGCATTGTTCAGTCATCTCAATGAAATCTCTGTCCGTAATCTGACCTGCAACATTATATTGAAGCAGTTTTGATTTTTTCTGCAATGCGAAATCAATTATCTTTTGCTGTTCCGCAATCTTTTGGGGAAGTTTGCCGTTATCGGTCATTTCGGAATACATTCTCACATATTCCTCAACAAGTGCATCTGCATCCGCCTTTGTGTCACGGAACACTTCGAAAAGAACCGGTTTGATTTCATCTTCATAAATTGCAAATGATGTGCAGGAATCCGAACCGCCTTTGATTTTTCCGGAACATATCCATTTGCTGTTTTTATTACCGTATTTGTCTTTTGATTCTCTGCGATAATATGCCGTTCCGCAATCGGTACAGAAAAGCTTTCCTGTCAACAGATTTGCGTGGTTGCAAATTCCCTGACGTGCTTTCACATCATCGCTTCTTCTTTGCAGAATTTCATTTGCCTTATCCCACAGTTCTTCCGAAACAATAGCGGGTACAAGTTCGCCCGTTTCATCTTTGAACATTACCCATTCTTCTGGCGGCAGGAACTTCTGCTTTTTTGTAAACATATCAACAACACGGACTTTGTTGCCGACATAGTATCCCTTGTATTTGGGATTTGAAATCATATTTGACATTGTTGAATGAGCAATTTTGTTGCCTTTGTTATTGCGGTATCCTTTATCCCAGAAAATTGTTTCAATCTGCTTCATGCTGTATTGGTCGGTTGCATAAAGTTCAAAAAGCTCTCTGACCATAGCCGCCTGTTCTTCATCAATAACGAGTTTTTTATCGACCTTTTTGTAGCCGAAAATATTACTGTTGCCAAGAACAACATTTGATTTTATCGCCTGCTGATGTCCGAATTTAATTCGGCTTGAAAGTTTGCGGAGTTCTTCCTGAGCAATTGACGACATAATCGAAAGTCTGAGTTCGCTGTCCTCGTCAAGAGTATTGATGTTATCATTCTGAAAAAACACACCCACTCCGAATCCGAGAAGCTGACGGGTAAACTGAATTGAATCGAGAGTGTTTCTCGCAAAACGTGAGATTTCTTTGGTTATAATGAAATCAAATTTACCGTCTGCCGCATCATCAATCATTCT
>JAZLCS010000127.1:0-39392 GCA_045614385.1 Acutalibacteraceae bacterium
TGACGAAGAAACAATCGATGCATTCTATAAGCTTTCACGCCTTGAAGGCATTATTCCCGCTATTGAAAGCTCACACGCCGTTGCTTACGGAATGAAGCTTGCAAAAACAATGGACCACGGCACAATCCTCATCAACCTCTCGGGCAGAGGCGACAAGGATATGGACTATATTATCGAAAACTACGGTATAAGATAATGCCAAAAGGCGGCAGAAAACTGCCGCCTTTGGCTGTTTATAAAGATTTTGCGGAGAAGTATTCATGAAAAAGTTCAATAGATTTTTGAGCCTTTTGCTTTCGGTTGTAATTATTTTCTGCAGTATCGGCTATTTTTCCTATGCCGCAGAAACAAAAACATATTATTATCTTGATTCTGTTGCGGGCGACGATTCAAACTCGGGAAGAGATATAAACAATCCTGTCAAAACAATTGCCGGCCTGAAAATAACCGAAGAAATTGCAGGGGGCACTCATTTCCTTTTCAAAAATGGCGGCGAGTATGAATGCGCGGTTTCCCTTACCTGCAGCGGCACGAAGGAAAATCCCGTTGTCATTTCTTCTTACGGCGAAGGGGAAAAAGCCATTCTGAAAACAGATGAGAAAACAGAAGTTTTCCGTTTGTTTGACTGCTCATATGTAACAATTTCAAATCTTCATATAAAAGCACCGAACGGCGGCGGTATATGGATTGATACATACACAAAGGCCTCCGAAGGGATAGTCATTGATAATGTTTATTTCACGGATATGCAGAATTACAAGGTTCACAGCAGAGATGACAATTCAAACGGTGCCGCACCGGCGAGAGCGGCGGTCATGGTTAAAGGATTGCCCGCAAAGTCAAGATATCCGGTAAATGACCTTACAATCCGCAATTGTGAGGTATATAACTGCGCAAACGGATTTATGATATGGGGTTCGTGGAACGAATCTCAAACTCCTTGGTGCTCAGAAGAAGAAATTGACCCCGTTTATAACAAAGGCTTGCTGATAGAAGGCTGCTATTTCCATGAAATGGATGCCGAGGCGGTCATTGTCGGCATATGCGACGGCGCTTTGGTCACAAACTGCCGTGCGATTAATTGTTGCCAGGGCGAAGGGCTTAAAGAAAACGGAGAAATAGAGTATTTTACGGCGGCAATGTGGTTCTGGGGCAGCGAAAACAGCACCATTCAGTATTGCGAAATTGCCGGGCAGAAAAATGTCGGTGACGGCATGGCAATCGATTTCGATTCCCATACCAACAACTGCACATATCAGTATATCTATTCCCATGATAATGTCCGCTTTATGTGCAACAACGCAAACTACAGCGGCCAGCATAATAACACCGTCAGATATTGTCTTTCGGTCAATGACGGCGCGGGCAGAAGCAAAACAAGCTCGGCGGCGGGCGAATACGGCTTCAAGTTCTATAACAACACAATTATAAACTGCGGCGAATTTCAGATAACCGACCTTTATGATTCGCTGTTTGTAAACAACATAATTATTCCCGTTGACGGCAACAAGGTTTATTACGAAACAGATCAGATTCTGGAATCAAACACTGTTTATTCAAACAACTGCTATTATAATTGTCCGACTCCGTTTTTTGAAAGAAATGCAAAAAACACTTTACCCGGCTTTGCGGGCGGAGACGGAGTTGACGCCTACAGGCTTGCAGAGAATTCTCCGCTTATCGGTTGCGGATATGCCGTTGACGATGATTTGACCGTTGACTTTTTCGGCAATGATATTTCAAATGCAAATATCGGTTGCTACTCTGCAGACGGCGAAGATACGCAAGCGGACAGAGAAAACATTTTTGAAAAAATTATCAGATATTTCAGAATGATGTATAATATAATTCTTCGTGAAATCCGTGTTTTGATTGAAGATTCACGCGATTGACGGCAGCAAGGAGAGATTTTTATGGCTTATAAAAATAAAACAGATTTGCACATGCATACGGCAAGCTCGTTTGACGGTAATTATTCTGCCGCGCTGATGTGTATGTCAGCAATAGAAAACGGACTTTCAACAATTGCTTTCACAGACCATTTTGATGTTGATTTCTACAAAGCACATAAGCTTGAAATTCGCCAGAAAAGCAGTTATGAGGATATCTGCTTCGCTCAAAAAGCGTTTGCCGATAAAATACAGGTGCTCAGAGGAATTGAAATGGGTCAGCCGACCTATGATATTGAATTGACTGAAAAATCCCTTGCCCGCTATGAATACGATTTTATTATCGGCTCAATACATAATCTGAGGGGTATGCCCGATTTCGGCGACCTTGATTATCGCAGCCTCACTCAAGACGAGATATATGCTCTCCTTGATAAGTATTTTGAGGAAGAACTTATTCTTGCAAAATGGAACGGCTTTGACACACTTGCCCATCTCACATATCCCATGCGATATATCGTTCAGGCAGGCAGAGAAGATATTGATTTGAGCCGCTACAATGATATAACCGACGAAATTTTCAAGGAGCTTATCTCAAACGGCAAAGCACTTGAAATCAACACAAGCGGCCTCAGACAGCCTATAGGAAAAACCATGCCGACAGAGAATTATGTCCGCCGTTTCAGAGAGCTCGGCGGCGAATTGCTTACTCTCGGCTCCGATGCTCATTTCACAGAGCATGTCGGCGCAGGCATCGATCAAGGCTATGAAATTGCTGAAAGCTGCGGCTTTGAATATGTTACATATTTCAAAAACCGCAAGCCCGTACAGATGAAGATTGAAAAATAACAAACAAAAAATATTAAGCACCGCTTGCTGTCAGCAAACGGTGCTTCTTTTATTCTGCCCAATTAAACGGACGCAGCATAAAATCAACGCTGTCCTTATCCTCAGGAATGATTCCGAAAGAAGAAACCCTGTTAAGCCCGTGAGCCTTGAATTCATCATAGAGTTCTTCATTTGCCTTCAGTCTGAGCGGATTCAAGAACGAATATTTTCCTATAAATTGATTTGCTTTGAAATACTCCCAGCTGAGATTTGCAACCTCAACGTTGAAAAGCTGCTGCTCGGATATGTCGGCATTCAACGCTTTTTGCCAAAGATAATCAAGTCTGTTTACGGTATAAAACGGATAGAAACCTGCCTGATAGTGCCAGTCAAAATCAAAGGCATGGGCGGTTGCTTTTGTCTGCGCGGTCTGAATATCCAGAATTTCTCTGATGTAAGGGGCGGCATCCTCGCCGTAATAAGCATTAAGAAAGTCTGCCATATGATATTCAACATCGCAGTCAACATCCCACTGCAATTTGCTGAGAAGATAATTTCTCAGCTCGTTGAAAGCGGCATAATGCCCGTCGCCGCAGTTATAAACATAGCCGGTGATTCCGATATCGTGCATATATTTCATTGTGGGCTGCATTGTTTCGAGGTTTGAGAAAAACTGCGCCGTATTAAGAAAGTTTATCGTGTAGTCATAAATATAAGTTGTGTCGGCAATTTTGACCCAATTTGCGAAATCCTGCGCAATCTGCGGCTCGGGGTCACCGTAAAGCATGTCGAAGGTTTCGTTTTCAATGCCGTCCATTGCACCGCATTCGGTGAGAGGATGGCTGCGGCACGCCTTGTGAAGTCCGCAGAGAACGGGGATAACGTTATCGTTGCATCTGAGAGTCAAATCCTGAGGCGGTCTTTCTGTTTCGCCGTAAGCGTAAAAAGTGAATTTGAAATCGGGGAATTCATCGTCAAGCGCATCTGCAAAAGCGTTTGTAAAAATTATTGTCGGGGCGGATATTGCGCCGTATTTTGAATAAAGAGCTTCGCAGGTTTCGCATTGACAGTAATTGGAGTTATCCTTTTGACCGATGTGGATATATTTTGAATCCCTTTCACATGCAAGAATTTCTTTTCTTGCGTTTTCAATTGCAATGGGAAGAACCTCGGGATGAGAAAGGCACACATGGTCTGTGGTTCGCGTGCCGTCTGTGTTCATTGCAAAGTATTCGGGATGCTCGGCAAAAAGCGAGTCGGGAACAAGCCTGTCCAAAGTAACGTCCCATAAAACATATGTCAGAGAGCCGCCGTATTCGGGCGCTTCGTTCCAGAAAGAAACATTGATTTTATGTTTTGCACGGTATGCATCGTCTGCGCCTGACGGGCTGTTGCGGCGGATTGAAAATGAAGGCTGAACCGTGCGGTTGATTGCTGAGTCTATTACAACATTTTTGTTTTCCGGAACAACTTCAAGCTCAGGGGTGAACCAACGCACGCCGAGATATTCTTCAAGGAAAGTGTAAACGCCGTAAAGAGTGCCGCGGCTGTCTCCGCCTGCAATAAGCAGATGTGTGCCGTTTGAATAAAGCAAAAATCCGTCTGCGCCGATTTTCGAGCGGTCAATTTCGGCTATATCTTTTTCAAGCTCTGTTTCGCCGATTATGATTGCCTTTGCACCGTCGGCATATTCCGATTCGGTGACGTGCTCAAGCTCGGCACCGCTGATTTTTTCAATATAAGTCTGCATTTCATCAACGGCGGTGAGAATGCATTCGTCGGGTTCGTTTTCGGTAACGATAACAAAATCCGTTTCGCCGTTTTGAACAATATACATCGGAGTGTTAACCTGCGGCGGCTGATAGCCATTGCTTCCGTAATCAATTTCGCCGGTTACGGGGATTATGCCGATAACGCATAAAAGCACCTGAAAAAAGGACAATAAAGCTTTAAAAGTTGCCATATTTCCCGTTCCTCCTCAGTTTGCGGTGTTGCTCATTGTGAAAACAAGCTTGCCGCCGTTCATGAGTTGTGAATGGGTAACGTAGCAGCCGTCAAGCTCTTCGCCGTTGAGGGTAACACTGCTGACATAAATGTTTTTATCACTTTGGTTTATCGCTTCGATTTCAAGAATGTTGCCGTTTGCAAGTGTGATTTCCGCGCTGTCTATATTGGGAGAACCGAGCCAGTAGTTTTCGGTTCCTGCGAGGGGATAGAAGCCCAGAGCGGAGAAGACATACCAAGAGCTTAATGTTCCGCCGTCGTCGTTGCCGTCAAGGCCGTTGATATCCGTGCTGAAACGGTTTTCAAGAGTCCAGCGCACCCATTTCTGTGTGAGATCGGGTCTGCCTGCATTGCTGAACAGATAAGGAGTGTGAATATCGTGCTGATTGCCGACCCAAAAGCCGTGGCCCGGGTCAACAGCGGCTCTTGTGAGAGAAGCATCCTCCATGAAATCCTCAAGCTCGCTCACAAAATATTCTTCTGAGCCGAAAAGCTCAATCATGCCGTCAATATCATGTGTTGCACTCCAACGCCATTGTCTTGCGCTGCCTTCGCAGTAGCAGTCAGCAAACTTTTTAATCATAACCGCATCGTAGAAGGAGGTTATATAGGGGCTGAAATTCCAAACAAAGCTGCCGTCGGCATTCTTTGCCTGGAAATACTTTGTTTCGGGGTTGAACACATTCTTATAATACATTGATTTGTTTGCGTATTTTCCCGCATCTTCTTCCTTGCCGAGTGCCTTTGCGAGAGTTGCAATTGCAGCATCCTGCCAGGAATATTCAACCGTTTTGCTTACCGATTCATCGCCCGGCGCGATGTCTTGGGGAACATAACCGTATTCATTATATAAATCAATATAATCTCTGCCGACCCTGGGCATTTTTCCGTCGGAGGATTTCTTCATATATTCATAGGCGGGTTCAACATCAAAATCGGTAATGCCTTTAAGATAGCTTTCGGTAATTATGATATTCGCCGTGTCGCCCTGCATGGAGCCGGTATAACCTGCGCCCATGGGCCAGCGGGGGAGCGAACCGCCTGCTTTTGCCATTTCAACAAGGCTGTTGAGGCAGTCGGTCTGTATATCCTGCGCAATCAGGGTGTAGAGCGGGTGAGTTGTTCGGCATGTGTCCCAAAGTGACATGTCGGTTCTGTATGTGTAACCCTCTGCAACGGCTGTTTGTTTGTCGAAGCCGAGATATTCGCCGTTAACGTCGGTGAAATTTGTGGGCATAATCATGCTGTGATAGAGGGCGGTATAAAATACGGTTTTGATTTCTTCGTCATCTGTGTCAATTATTATTGAGGAGAGGCGTTCTTCCCAATCATTGACGGCATTTTTTCTTACCGCGTCAAAATCAAGGCCATCGGTTTCCGCTTTGAGGTTGAGCATTGCATTCTCAACGCTTACAAAACTTATTCCGAGCTTAAGTTCAACGCTTTCATTCTTGAGCGAACCGAAATTGAGGTCTATTCCGCAATCGGTATCGCCCTGTGTTATCTCATAAGAAACAATCGGTTTGTCCGCAACGGCAACAAAATATGCAGGTAAGCCGTCGTATCTGCCGGCAAACTGACCGTCAATGATGCAGCTTCCCGATATAACTCCCGTTTCTTCGTCATATGAAACTTTTCCGTCTTTGGATTTTTTGTTTGCCGATGCGCTTGACACATCGATATACAAGCGCGCATCGTCCGAGCCGTAAAACGTATAGCGGTGAACGCCTGTGTGAGTATCTGCGGTGAGCTCCGCAAGGCAGCCGACGGAAGGCAGATAAACCGAGTAATAACCGGGAGAAGCCGTTTCTTTTGAATGCGAATAAGTCATTACTCCGGGCTCATTGTCACCAATGGCGGGAGTTACTCTGAAGTGGCTGTAATCTTCCGCACCCGTACCCGAAAGGCGTGAATGGCTGAAGCCCTTTATATGACCTTGTTCATAGTAATAACCGGAAGTGTTCATTTTCGTTATATAGATTCCGCCGACAAAGCAGGTGTCCGGGCCGAGCCTGACCGAGCCGAAGGGAACCGTTGCCGCAGGGCTGAGCATGGCGCAGGTCCACGGGGTTCCGCCTGTGCCTATGAACGGGTCAACATATTGCCCGTATTCACCGCACGAAACCTCGGGCATTTCTATCTGTTTCATTTCAACGCCGCTGAAAAGACCTGTGAACAGGGTTTCAATCGAGATGAAAACCGAAACAAAAGCTCTGATTATTTTCCACATATAACCGCCTCCAGATATTTATATAATCCATTATATTATAATTTTTCTTTTATAGCAAGACCGTATTGCACATTTCACACATTATTTCAGGTGTGTTATATTTAACTTGCTATAACTCAGAAAAACCGCTCAGAGGTGTTTTATGGAATCAAAGACCGGCATCATTTCAAAAGTGCGGGCATGGATAGAAGATATAACCCTTTATTGGAGCCACCCGCGACCGGGTGAGTATGTTTCATACAGGGAAATTGCCATGCTCAGCTTCAGGTTCTGCAGAAAAAATCTTGACAAAAAAGTAAACTATGTTATAATATCTTTAATAAATATATCTTTAGAGGGAACCAGCTGTCTGCAGAGAATGTTGGTTCCCTTATGCTTTTTTGAGGGAATAATAAATACACTATATTATAGTCCGAAACTAATTTAAAAGGAGAAGGCCTTATGGAAATACAGTTGCAGGAACTTATTGAACAAATAAAAAAAGACGGTGTTGAAACCGCCGAAGCTCGCGCTGAAGCGATTATTGCATCCGCAAAGGATGAAGCGGAAAAAATCATTGCCGATGCAAAGACGAAGGCTGACAAAATGATTGCCGATGCAAAAAATGAAAATGAAAAAACCGTTAAATCGGGCGAAGACGCCCTTCGTCAGGCAGGAAGAAACCTGCTTATATCCTTCAGAGAAAGCGTTACAAGAGAACTCAAAGCAATCGTAAGCGACAATGTCAATGCCGTTTATTCGTCGGATGCTTTTGTGAAAATTATTATCAGCGCAGTTGAAAGCTGGATAGGCAAGCCTGAATCAGAGGATATATCCGTGATTTTGAACAGCAGTGACCTTGCAAAGCTTGAAGAATCGCTTCTTGCAGAGCTTAAGGCGAAAATGCTCGGAGGCATAACCCTTAAAGCAAATGATAATTTTGACGGCGGATTCCGTGTTGCCGTAAGCAACGGCGCGGTTTATTATGATTATTCTGCCGAGGCTGTTACCGACATGCTGTCAAACTATCTCAGCCCCAGAGTTACCGCGCTTTTGAAAGAGGCTGAATGACATGGCTGAATATTATCTGATATCTCAATTGCCGTCGCTTGACGGAATTAACGAAAACACGCCGCTTCCCATAACATCCGTAAGATTTGAGGAGCTTTGCCAGAGGTTTCTCGGCAAAAAAGCATTGATCGAATCGACTGATCTTACGCTTGTTCCGTCAAGAAACCCCGAAAAATCATCATCTGCACTGATTGAAAGATGGAACGAGGGTGAGCGCAGTTTGCGTCTTGCGCTTGCAAAACTTCGTGCGGATAAAATGAACAAGCAATTTATTGCTGACAATCAAACCTTCTCTGCAGGGATTTTGCAGACGGCACGCACAGCCGTTGAAATTGAAAGCCCCATGGAAGCGGAAAAGTTTCTTAACAAATACCGCCTTGACTTTCTTGAAACGCTCAGGCCGATGGATTCTTTTTCGGAAGAGTTTGTGTTTTATTACGGACTGAAGCTTAAACTTATCGAGCGCATAAGGAATTTTGATTCGGAAAGCGGAGAAGCTGCATACAGAAATATCTATAACTCCATTATGAATGGGGACAGATCGGAGGTTATACAATGACCGAAAACAAAGGTAAGGTAGTCAGCATTAACGGAAACCTTGTATCCGTAAGGTTCGACGGCAATGTTTCTATGAACGAAATTTGCTTTGTTAATGTTGATAACACAAAACTCAAGAGCGAAGTTATCCGTATAAGGGGTAATATTGCGCAGATACAGGTTTATGAAATGACGAACGGAATCAAGTGCGGTGATGAAGTTGAATTCACGGGCGATATGCTTTCTGCTCAGCTCGGTCCCGGACTTCTCGGTCAGGTTTATGACGGACTTCAGAATCCTCTTCCCGTGCTTGCAAAGCAGGCGGGTTGGTTCCTTGAAAGAGGAATTTACGCAGACGGACTTAATGCCGAAAAGAAGTGGGAGTTCACTCCGACAGCCAAAGCCGGTGATGTTCTGCGCGCAGGCGAATATATAGGCACCGTTCCTGAAGGCCCGTTCACACACAAAATTTTCGTTCCCTTTTATCTTCTCGGTAATTACACCTTGAAATCGATTGCAGAAAAAGGCGAATATACCGTGAATGAAACTGTTGCGGTTATAGCTGATGAAAGAGGCAGGGAAATTCCCGTTTCCATGTCGTTCAAATGGCCCGTTAAAAGAGCTGTTAAATGCTACAGCGAAAGACTTGCCCCCGTTGAAACAATGGAAACAAAGGTGCGCCTTATCGACTCGTTTTTCCCCGTTGCAAAGGGCGGAACTTACTGCACACCGGGTCCTTTCGGCGCCGGTAAAACCGTTTTACAGCACACAACCTCAAAATATGCAGATGTTGATATCGTTATCATTGCCGCCTGCGGCGAACGCGCAGGCGAGGTTGTTGAAACAATAACCGAATTTCCCGAGCTTACCGACCCTAAAACAGGCCGTTCGCTTATGGAACGCACCATTATTATATGCAACACATCGTCAATGCCGGTTGCTTCCCGCGAAGCGTCGGTTTACACTTCGGTAACTCTTGCCGAATATTACCGCCAGATGGGCCTTAATGTTCTTCTTCTTGCCGACTCAACATCACGTTGGGCGCAGGCTCTGCGTGAAATGTCCGGCAGACTTGAAGAAATTCCCGGTGAAGAAGCTTTCCCCGCATATCTTGAATCTTATATTGCCGCTTTCTATGAAAGAGCGGGTTATGTCCGTTTGCCCGACGGAAGCAAGGGCTCCGTCACAATCGGCGGCACGGTTTCGCCTGCAGGCGGTAACTTTGAAGAACCCGTAACTCAGGCAACTCTTAAAGTTGTCGGCGCGTTCCACGGTTTATCACGAGAACGCTCGGATGCAAGAAAATATCCTGCAATCGACCCGCTTATTTCGTGGTCGAAATATAAAACCGTAACAGATTCCGCAAAATCGGATTTCTGCAAAAACGTTCTTCTTCACGGCGACGAAATCGGCTCAATGATGAAGGTTGTCGGTGAGGAAGGTACAAGCCTTGAAGACTATATCATATATCTCAAAGCTGAAATGCTTGATTCCGTTTATCTTCAGCAGAACTCGTTTGATTTGGTTGACGCCAACTGCGGCACTGCACGTCAGCGTTATGTGACGGATAAGCTGATATATGTTCTCGGCAGCGAATATGCACTTGATAATAAAGATGATGCCCGAAGCTTCTTTAACCGTATGCGTCAGAAGTTTATCGACTGGAATTATACGGAGTTTGAAAGCGAGGCTTTCGCAAAGTCGGAGCGCGAAATTGACTCAATGTATGCTGAGGGTCTTGGCAAAATCAAGCCCGAAGCAGAGCTTTTGTTAAAGGACGGTGAGTGATAATGCATAAAGTATTTAACAGAATAGAATCCATAATCGGCAACGTTATCACCGTCAGAGCAGAGGGCGTTCGATACAATGAGCTTGCGCAGATAAACACCCGCTTCGGCAAATCGCTTGCTCAGGTCAATAAAATTGACGGCGATATCGTTTCGCTTCAGGTTTAAGCAGGCGGTCAGGGCGTTTCAACGGGCGACGAAGTCCGTTTCCTTGGTCACGAAATGCGAGTTTCTTTCAGTGAAGATTTGCTCGGCAGAATTTTTAACGGTTCAGGTGAGCCGAGAGACAGAGGCCCCGCTCTTACCGAAAACATGAAAGCTATCGGCGGACCTTCCGTCAATCCCACAAAACGTATTCTCGCAAACCGTATGATGAGAACAAATATCCCGATGATTGATATGTTCAACACTCTTGTTGTTTCACAGAAACTTCCGATTTTCTCGATATCGGGCGAACCCTACAACCGTCTTCTCGCAAGAATTGCTTTGCAGGCAGAAGCGGATGTCATTGTTCTCGGCGGCATGGGTCTGAAATACGACGATTTCCTTTATTTCAAAGAGGAACTTTCAAACGGCGGAGCGCTCAGTAAAACCGTTATGTTCGTTCACACAGCATCCGACCCGACGGTTGAGTGCATGATGATTCCTGATATGGTGCTTGCGGTTGCAGAACAGTTTGCGTTGCAGAATAAGGACGTGTTGGTGCTTCTGACCGATATGACTAACTTTGCAGATGCAATGAAAGAAATCGCCATCACGCAGGAGCAGGTTCCCTCTAACCGAGGCTATCCCGGCGACCTTTATTCACAGCTTGCATCACGCTATGAAAAGGCAGTTGACTTTGATGATTCCGGCTCCGTTACCGTTCTTGCGGTCACAACAATGCCCGGCGACGACGTAACCCATCCCGTTCCCGATAATACGGGCTATATCACAGAGGGTCAGTATTATCTCAAGGGCGGACGCATTGAGCCTTTTGGTTCGCTTTCGCGTCTTAAGCAAAACGTCAACGGCAAAACCCGCAAAGACCACCGCGCTCTCATGGATGCAATGATTCGCATGTATTCTTCTTATAAGGAAACATTGGAAAAGAAGAATATGGGCTTTGCAATGACACGCTGGGATGATAAATTGCTCAAATACGGTCAGCTTTTCGAAAACAAGCTTATGGATTTGTCGGTCAATCTTTCTCTTGAAGAAGCGCTCGACCTCGGCTGGAAAATCCTTGCTGAATGTTTTGAAAAAGACGAAACCGGAATCAAATCCGACCTTACCGAAGAATTCTGGCCTGTAAATTAAGGGGGTAAGGTTTTGGCAAAAATCAAACTGACTAAAAATGAGTTGAAGATACAGAAAGATGCCCTCAAAATGTATCGGAGATATTTGCCTACTCTGACACTCAAAAAACAGCAGCTCCAGGCTGAAATACGCACCATTGAAGCGAAAGCCGAAGCGGTAAGAAAAGAGAGAGAAAACCTTGAAAAAGGCTTTGGCTCATGGATTGCCGTTTTCAGCGAAACAAACGCTTTTCCCGACGGAATAATCACCGTAAAGAATATACGCAAGGGTTACGGCAATATTGCCGGCGTTACCATTCCCGTCTATGAGGGTGCGGATTTCTGTCGCGGAGACTATGATTTATACGAAACACCGCTATGGGTTGATTTAGCCGCAAACCACATGGAAAAGGCGATGTCGCTCGACCTTGAAGCGGAAGTGTTGGATGAACAGGTCAGGCTTCTTGAGCGTGAGCTTCGCGCAACATCTCAAAGAGTTAACCTGTTTGAAAAGGTGAAAATCCCCGAAACAGAGGAAAATATCAAAAAAATATCAATATATATGGCGGACCAGCAGGTAAGTGCCGTTGTCCGTTCCAAAATATCAAAACGCAAAATCGCGGCGCGCAATGAAATATCTTCGGAAACGGAGGTGTTCTCATTATGATTGTGCCCATGAAAAAGGTTTCTCTCATAATTATGGGAGATAAAAAAACGGAAACACTCAAAAAGCTTCGCAAGCTCGGCATTCTTCACCTCGAATCGGTTGAAGGCTCAGGCAAAAAACTTGAAGAGCTCAAAGAAAGAGTTTCTTTGCTTGAAAGCGCACTTTTCAGCATCTCGGAAAAGAAAAGCAAAAAGACAAAACCTCAGAATGTTGATATAAAGCAAGCAATTGACATTTCAAAAGAGATTGTTGCTTTTGAGGAAGAAAAAAAGCTTTGTTCGGCTGAAAAAATAACGCTTGTTGCAGAGCTTGACCGACTTTCGGATTGGGGAGAACTTGACCCCGAAAAGATTTATGCCTTAGCTGAAAAAGGTGTTGATATTTCGCTTTATGAAATGCCGAAATCCGAATATGAGAATCTCGGCGAAAGCGTAAAAACACTGCCTCTTCAAAAAACAAAATCTTCCGTAAAATTCCTGTTGATTAAATCGGGAATTGAAGGTGAAACGGAGACTGTTGATTCGTTAAAGAACTACCGTCTTGAAATGCCGTCAGCGTCAACTGCCGAAATAAGGCAAAAAACCGAAAATTTAAATAATCGCATCAAAGAGATTGATGAAAAGATTTCATCGTTTGCGGGCTGTGCCGACAGCATAAAGAAAGCAATCAAAGCCTGCGAAAAAGAGGTTGAATTTGAGGTTTATGCAACGGGCATGGCAAACGAAAACCTTTCCGATGTAACCGTGTCATATTTCACGGGCTATGTTGAAGAGGAAAATCTTGAATGTCTCAAAAAGACAGCAAAGGAGAATTCTTGGGGTCTTCTCGTTGAAGAACCCACCGAAGAAGATAACGTTCCCACCAAGCTGAAAAACAACAGATTTGTAAGTCTTATCTATCCGCTGACCGATTTTCTCGGCACTGTGCCCGGATATTTTGAATATGATATTTCGGGCTGGTTTTTGGGGTTCATCCTCATTTTCTTCGGGATTATTTTCGGCGACGGCGGATACGGACTTCTGATTTCTGCAGTTGTTGCTGCCTTGATAATAAAAACACGCAAGGCAAAGAAAGAAATTCCCCCGGCATTTTTGCTTATCGGACTTTTCGGCTTGTCAACAATTCTTTGGGGAACTCTGACCTGTACATGGTTCGGTCTTTCACCTGAACAGCTGCCGGAATGGCTTCAGAAACTGTCGATACCCGTTATATCAAACGTTTATGCCGATAAAATATGGTATCCGCCCTGGACAAACGGCGAATACGGCCTCACAACCGCACAGAATCTGCAGATATTCTGTTTCTCGTTAGCTCTTGTTCAGCTGACTGTGGCACATATCAAGGTTGCCGCACGAAACAGGAAGTCAATCAAAATTTTCGGTGATATCGGCTCGATTATGCAGCTTATCGGTATCTTTTATGTGGTGCTGAGCTTTGTTGTAAATGCAGAAGTATTCAGCTTCGGGCTTGTTTTGGGCGGTGTTCCCGTCGGTACGGTTGCGCTTGCGCTCGTAATAGCAGGCTTCGTGATGAGCTTTGTGTTCTCTAACTACGAAGGCAACATTATCAAGTCAATACTTGCAAGCCTTAAAAACATTGTTTCGGTTCTGCTCGGTGTTGTCAATGTTTTCTCGGATATAGTTTCTTATATCCGTCTTTGGGCAGTCGGTCTTGCCGGTGCGGCAATATCCGCAACCGTTAACGAACTTGCAGGCCCCTTGCTCGGCAACTTTTTGTTTATGATACTTGCGATAGTTCTTCTTGTGTTCGGCCACGGGCTTAATATGATACTGAATGTTCTGTCTGTTATCGTTCACGGAATAAGGCTTAACACATTGGAGTTTTCATCGCATCTTGATATGTCCTGGAGCGGGCATAAATTCAAACCTTTTGAAGAACAAATTGAAAATTAAGGAGAATTATTATGAATTTCGGATTATTAGCAACAGCTCTGGCAATGGGTATTGCCGCAACAGGCTCTGCAATCGGCATAGGTATTGCAGGTCAGGCATCCATCGGCGCATGGAAAAAATGTTATATGAGCAATAAAGCTGCTCCCTTTATTCTTACCGTTTTTGCAGGCGCACCTCTCACACAGACAATTTACGGTTTCCTTCTTATGCAGCAGATGAGTTCGTCGGATGCCGACCCCGCCTTCCTTTTCGGCCTCGGTATTGCATCAGGTGTTGCAATGGCGGTTTCGGCTGTTGTTCAGGGTAAAGCGGGTGCCGCAGGCGCGGATGCTCTTGCCGAAACGGGCAAAGGCTTCTCGCAGTACATCACTGTTGTCGGTCTTTGCGAAACGGTTGCACTTTTTGCCCTTGTTTTCAGCATGGTAGCTCTCGGATAAAAATTGCATATAAAAAATCAGATGCGGCAGGAGTTGAATTCTGCTGCATCTGATTTTTTTTACGGGGATTGAAAAGTCCGTAAATATATGTTATCATTTCTGTAATAAAAGAGTCAAGGAGAGCTGAGATGAGTTACAACGATTATAAATGGTATGCGGGCGTTCCCCATTGTCATACGGTTGCTTCCGACGGAGGCTTGACTTTGGAGCAGATTGTTGCCAAAGCCAAGAAAAACAAGCTCGACTTTCTTATAATCACCGATCATAACGTTAATTGTGAGGAGTTTCCCGAAGTTGAAGGCTTAACACTTATTTACGGCGCAGAGCTTACAAAACGCGGCGGCCACTGCAATATGTGGGGTGTTAAGGATGTTATTGACCAAAAGGATTATGACACCTGCGAAACGTACGAGGATTTTTTGCGCATTAAAAATGAAGCGAAAAGACGCGGAGCGGTTATATGCATGAATCATCCTCATTGCAAGCAGTGCCCGTGGAGATGGGAAAAGAATGCAGCGGATATTGATGTTCTTGAGGTGTGGAATGCTCCCACTCATTTTGATAATCTTGAATGCACCGAATGGTGGCACGAGCAGTTAAGAAACGGTCACAAGCTTCCCGTGGTAGGCGGCAGCGATTATCACAGAGATTATGTTGTAACAAACCTTTTAACATGGCCCGTAACTTATGTTTACGCAAAATCAGATTCTCCCGAAGATATTCTTGATGCCATTCTTAAAGGCCACACAACAATCTGTTTTGATGTGGGGACAACATTTGTTGATATTGTATGCGGAGATGCTGTTTTGGGCGACACCGTAAAGCTTACCGACAAAACGGAAGTTACAATAAATGTTAAAAAATTTCACAGAAAACATAAGCTGATGGTTTTTGATAACGACGGCGTATGTTTTGAATACACGGCAAAGAAAACAGAGGATTATTCCGTTACGCTTCCTGTCAGAAAAGAAGGCTTCCTTTGCGCTCATGTTGTTTTTGAACCCGGATTTTTATACAGCAAAATTCACGATATAGCAATCGCATCAAGAATTCCCGAACAGAAAGGAATGGATTTACCTCCCTTGATTTTTGCTCAGAGCGGTGCGATGTATTTTGAAAAATAATTTAAAGCTGTCTTGCTTTTGCAAGGCAGCTTTTTGTTTGATGATTTAAAAATTCAATTCGGATATACACGTCATATTTTTATTAACAAAGTATAAAATTTTTATTAATAATGTATAGAGATGGTATTGAATTCAATGATTTAATGTGGTATAATTACAAAGTATATTATTCTGGCAATAGTCAAAATAAATAGGAGATGATTTTTGTGAAGAAAACTTTGAAGTGTGTACTGATTGTTGCGCTTTCATTGACAATGCTTGCGGGTTCAACTCCGTTCGGTGTTTTGCCGGTTTTTGAACCTCTGATGACAAGTGCTCTGTGTGTCAGCGGATGCGTGAGTGACGGTGTTGTGGACTTTTCATTGGAGGGTTGCAAACTCCCGACGTGCACAGGAGTTGGTTGCGGTGTAGCTCATTGCACAGTGTGCGGCGACGAGGTGAAAGTGGAGGTTCCTCCTGTCGGACACTCTGAACCTGATGAGTCTGCAATTAATGTTATTGTTGAACCGACTTGTGTTGACAGGGGTACGGGAACCTATTTCTGTCAGGATTGTTTCGCTCCTGTTACTGTTGAAATTGCAGAAAAAGGTCATAAAACCGATGCGGCAGAATGGCAGATTGTTGAGAACGCAACATGCAAGTCTGTTGGCCGCAAGGTGAAGTACTGCACGGTATGCAATGAAATCGCGGCCGTAGAACACTTCACTGCTGACCATATTGAGGGGCCTTGGCAGACAACGATTCCCGCAACTTGTAACCGAGTTGGCGAAAAGATAAAAGAGTGCATAACTTGCGGCGAGGTAATTGCTGTTGAAACAATCGAAAAGACAGCTCATATTCGCGGCGAAAAAGTTACCGTTGATTCCACTTGTACAGGAGCGGGCTGTTCGGTTACAAAATGTGCACAGTGCGGAATATGCATGGAACAGATAAATATCGATCCTAAGAATCACAAGGCCGGCGAATGGGAAACAGTTCTTGCTGCAACTTGCTCGAGAGAAGGATACAAAGAGCAGCATTGTCTTGAATGCGGGGTTCTTCTTGATACGGAAACATTGGCGACTCTTAAGCATAATACTGTTTCCGAAACGATTCCCGCAACCTGCACTGAGCCGGGCAGCAAAAAAACTTACTGCGGCGTTTGTGATGCGGTTGTTTCCGTGGAACAGATAAAAGCTGTTGATCACAGCAAAAAATATGAACGCATTACAAAAGAAGCAACATGTACCGAAAGAGGAGAAGTTGTTACCCGTTGCGGCGTTTGCGATGCAGTAACAGATGTAAGAGTGATCGGCAGAGCGTCGCATATCGGCGGAACTGTCAAAACCGTAAAAGAAGCAACCTGCACCAATGAAGGTCTGGAGGCTGTTTCTTGTGTTAACTGCAACGAAATTCTTTCGGAGAGCAGGATAAATTCTCTTGGCCACAGCTACGGACCTTATATATTTACTGTTGAGCCTAATTGTATAACCAAGGGTGAAAAAGTCAGAGTTTGCAGTCGCTGCGGTGAAGCAACAGAACCCGAAGTTGTTGAAGCTCACGACTGTATTCCCGGTGAATGGAAAATCGTTTCCGTGGCTTCTTGTATTTCCGAAGGTTATAAATATCAGGAATGTTCATTCTGTCACACAGTTCTTGAAGAGATTGAAACACCTAAAGAGGAACATTCAGACGGTGTGTTTGTAACAACTGTTGAACCTACCTGCACAGGAACCGGAGAAAAGATAAAGAAATGTGCAAACTGCGGATGTGTTACAGAAGTCGAAACAATTAAAAAGAAGGATCATGTTGCCGCTGCCCCTGAGGTTGTTATTGCTCCCGATTGCAGAAACAAAGGAAGAATGGATACGGTCTGCTCATCTTGCGGAATGCTTCTTGAAACAGAAGAAATGCCGGCACTCGGGCATACAGAAGGCCCTTGGGTTGTAATTTATGAGCCGACAGAACTTAATAAGGGTCTTATGTCAAAGCGTTGCTCTGTTTGCGGATACGAAATCACAAGAACAGAGATTGCCGCTCATCGTCATACTGCCGGTGCATGGAATGAAACAAAAGCACCCACTTGCAATGATGCGGGCTATAAAGTTCAGGAATGTGCAATTTGCTTCATAGTTATGGAAGAGCAGGAAATTCCTGCTTTGGGTCATACAGATAACGAACAGTGGATTACCGTTGAACAACCCTCTTGCTCAACAGAAGGAAGACAGGTTAAGAGCTGTACACGTTGTGCAGGTGTTATTGCCGAACGCAGCGTTGCTCCTCTCGGTCACTCGAAGAGCGACAACTGGGTGGTTGTGAAAGAAGCAACTTGTCTTTCAAGCGGTATAAAAGCAAGAAACTGTACTCGTTGCGATATTATGATTGAAACCAAGACTTATAATGCTCACAATCACATTCCCGGTAAGTATATAACCACAACTCCTGCAACCTGCCTTGCTAAGGGTGAATCAACCAGCAGCTGCGAAATCTGCGGAGTGGTTGTTGATGTTCTTGAAATCCCTGCAACAAATCATAATTATTCCGGTGTGTGGATAGAAACCAAAGCCCCCACATGCACGGTTGCAGGCATAGAAACAAAATACTGTGGCGTTTGTCACGAAGCTGTTGACAGCCGTGTTGTTGCGGCATTGGGGCATAACGAAAGCGACTGGATAGTTGCAAAGGCTGCTGATTGCGAAACAGCAGGCACGAGCTATACAACCTGTACAACTTGCGGCAATGTTATTCACACAAGAACAGATGCGGCAACCGATCACACATACGGACCTTCGCATAACTGTACAGAGCCTCAGGTTTGTCTTGTTTGCGAAGAGGTTATTGTCAACAGTGACGGTACAAGCCATGTTTGGTCGGATTGGGAGCTCTTTAGTGAGGCAAAGAGTTTCAAAAATGAAGTTCAGGTAAGACACTGTACAAAGTGTTATGAAGTTGAATATAGAGATATTGAGTTTACTTGCGGCGCCCATACACTTTGGCCGCACAACGAAGACGCTGTTGTATCGGGTGAATGTCGTGCTTGTGAAATTTACCAGACAATTCAGAACGCTATTCAAAAGTTTTTCTCAATTTTCTGTTTCGGGTTCAAATTATGGATTTGACTTAAAGGTATCTTTTGAAAAACTTTATGGAGGGTAAATTATGAAAAAAATAAGTAAAAGAGTATTTGCGCTTATTTTAGTTGCACTTATGTTTCTTTCTGTTTTTCCGATAAACGGTTTTGCTGAAGAAATCGCTACCCAAAGCGTGAGCAGCAATGCAAGAGTAACAGGCAGAAACTATTGTGCAACAGTATCTGCTCAATGGGCGATTGACCATTGGGACGATTATTACTCTGTTTTATATAATTTAGGCTATTGGGATGACGGCGGTGACTGTGCAAACTTCGTTTCACAGTGCCTTTATATGGGCGGCCTGGATATGGACGATTATTGGAACATCAGCGGCTATAAAGCCCACTGGGGACCTTATTATGAAAACGATTATGCAGGCTCATATATTCGCTGCCAACAGCTTTATAACTATCTTGTCAAGATCGGTGCTCAGGTTATCCGAAATCCAAGCGCATCGCAGGTAAGCATCGGTGACGTTATTCTTTACAGACGCGAAGGCGCAAGCAGAATGACTCACACTTCGATTGTTATTGATATTAAGAATGGTCAGCCTGTTGTTGCAGCTCATTCAACAGGCAGAGATATGTACATATCAGACCAGGAAGGTTACGACTGGCATCTTAATTTCAGCGGTAATAATACATACCTTATGAAGCTCAACGGCACCACCTGTGTCAACTATAATCCGAGAAATTTTGATGTTTATGTTGCTTCGGGCGGAGATACTCGTCTTTATGTATCGGCATCAACATCAAACGGTTATTACAACACATTCCTCACGGGCTCATATCCCGACTATGCTTTTGTTTATAAGAAGAGCAGCGACGGTCAGTGGGGCTATACCTTCAGATACGGTAAATGGGGATGGATAAAGCTCAAAAACTTCACTTACCTCAGCCATCAGGAATCAGCTCCCGTAAGCCATGATTTCGGAGATTGGTTTGTTGTTCAGGTTGCCGATTGTAAAAATGACGGCATAGACAAGCATGTTTGTAAGCGTTGTGGATATGAAGAAACCAAAACCACAAAGGGCGGTCATGTTATCGAACCCAAAGCAACATGTCTGAGCGCAGGCTTCTGTAAGATTTGCGGCGAACAGTGCGAGCAACCTCTCGGACATAATTGGGATGCAGGCACAATTGTGGTTCAGCCTACCTGTACTGAGGAAGGCGTAAAGAAATTCGTTTGTAAAAGAGATTCAAGCCATGTGAAGACAACAGCGGTACCCGCTCTCGGTCATAATCACTTGCCCGGCGCAACTGCTCCTACTTGTACGGCACACGGCGAAAATGTTCACACTTGCTCACGCTGCTCTGACTCATATATCGTCGCAAATCCGAATGGCGGTTGGTCGGATTGGATGGAAAGAGATACTTCCATCGAAGCTCTGCTTACTTCTGATAAAATCAAAACAAAGACTCAGTATAGTTACAGAGACAAACAATACACCTCATCCGGCAGTTCATCCATGTCCGGATGGACACATTACGATACCCAGCGCACTTCGTGGGGTTCAACGCAAGGCCCTGTTTATTCTGACCCGTCAAACGGTTCAAGAAATGTTTGGAGTGAACAGTATGTTGCTTCTACAACAACGCACTACAAGTACTATCACCGATATGGTTGGGGAAAAAATGTTAACACCGGTGAATATGAATATGTTTGGGGCAATGACAGCCAGTTGCCGAACGGTGACAGACATACACTTGATCGGACATCAGAATTAACATACAAAAGAACTTCGGCCGGAAACAAAGTATACGGATCATATACTTGCCCTGACTGCGGAGCAGAAAATATGTGGATGAGCGACGGAACCTATACGGTAGATAATATGGGTACTCGCTGGTACTATCAGGAACCCGTTTACACTTATTACTTCTGGCAATGGGGTTCATGGTCATCATGGAGCGATACAAAAGCAACCGCAACAAGCGAAAGAGAGGTTGCAACAAGAACTCTTTATCAATATGATCTGACAGCTTTGGGTCATAACTGGAAAAATGAAGAAAAAGTCCAGGTTTGCAAATGCGGAACAAACGAAAGCTCTCAATATTGCTATGCAATCGGTCAGGTTTGTACACGCTGCGGTGTAACAAATCCCGATGCTGTTAAATATGTTGAACACAACTATGGCAGTTGGTATGAAACAAGCAACGCAAACGGTTATATCACATACCGTGCAGATTGCCAGAACAGTGGTTGTGAATGCTATAAAACAAAGTCAAATAAAAACTGTGATTTTGTTGTAACATCTGCCGTTAAGGCAACGTGCACAACAGACGGTTATGAAATTTCAACTTGTTCGTATCACGGTGAAACCAATAAGGTTATTACTGAACCTGCGTTAGGTCATAATGTGCCTGCAGATGCTGAGGGTGTCGTTATCAAACCCGCAACCTGCGATGAGGACGGAATTCTCAGAAAATACTGCGAAAGATATGACGATGGTAAGACCTGCAGCCATTATGTTGACACACCTATTCCTGCTTTCGGTCATACAATGACCAAGTATGATGCTGTTTCCGCAACATGCACCGAAGACGGCAGAACAGAGTATTACGAATGCGAACTTTGTCACGGATTCTTTGCAGATAAGGACGGCAAAAAGGAATATGCTCTGGATGAATGGATTATTCCTGCATATGACCATGTTCCTTCTGCTACCGTGGAATGGGTAGTTGTTGAAGAAAACGGATGCGGCAAAACCGGTTGGAAGCATAAGCTCTGTAACCGCGAGGTAGACGGTGAAGTTTGCAATCACGTTATTGAGGTAGAAGCTATTCCGGAAATCCCCGCTGATTATTATGTTTTTGATTCGAAATTTGCAGAGGAAATTAATGGTGAATGGTATCCCACAAGATGCGATGAAGAAGGAATTATTTACATAACTTGCAGAAATTGTGAAAATACAGATCATGCTCACGGCTCAAAAGCGGGCACTGCAACTTATGATGAAGAAATGGTCGGCAGATTGCCTCATCTTCCCGGAGATAAGATTATAACTGAAGATCCTTATTGTATTTATCCCGGAGCATACAAGATTCATTGTGAGCGTTGCTTCACAATTCTTGAGGAAGGTATGGTTCCCGCACCTTGCGCCGAACACAGCCTTATAGAAATCAAGGCTGAGGGCGGCTGCATATATAAGAAGTGCACTAACGCCCCTTGTGATTATATAGAAGGCGGAGATCATGATTTCCTGCGCGACGCATCGAGAGACGTTGACCCGACTTGTACCGAATACGGTCTTGAGGCACACACATGTTCAAAATGCGGTGAATTCAAGGATGTTGATATCGAACCGTTAGGACACGACTATGCACAGGATTCAAAAGTTGACCCGACTTGTACCGATTACGGATATACACTGCATAAATGCCAGCGTGTAATCCACACGGTTCCCTGCACCAGCACTTATAAAACGGATATTGTAGAGCCTTTGGGTCACGACCTCAAGAAAACAGAAGCTGTGGCACCTCTTTGCGAAAAAGACGGAAATATAGCTTATTACACATGTCAGAGAACCTACTGTCTGAAGATATTTGATAATGAAGGAGCAATTTCAGAAATATCAATAACAGACACCGTTGTTCCCCAACTTGGTCATGAGCCTGATAATAATTGGTATGTAACCAAAGAACCCACCTGTACCGAAAAGGGTGAAGAACAGTGCAAGTGCGTAAGGCACGATGACGGTGCAACCTGCAGCAAGACTTACGAAAGAGAAATCGAAATCAACCCCGATGCGCACGATTGGGATGCAGGTGTAATCGATCCTTCGCCGACCTGTAAAGACCACGGAACAAAAACATATACATGTAACTACGACAATTCTCATAAGAAGACCGAAGAAGTAGCAATTAATCCGGATAATCATGTTGGTGAAACATATATCAAGGACGCAAAGGCTGAGGATTGCACAAACGACGGTTACACAGGCGATACTTATTGCTCGGATTGCAACAAGAAACTCAAAGACGGTGAAGTGATTCCCGCTTATCAGCATGATTGGGGTGAGTGGACAACAGTAACACCGGCCACATGTGAAGAAGATGGCCTTGAAAAGAGAGTTTGTAAGAACGATGCAAGTCACGTTGAAGAAAATGTGCTTCCTGCCATCGGTCACGATTGGGATGAAGGTGTTGTTGAAACTCCGTCAACCTGCAAAGAACCCGGTAAAAAGGTGTTTACCTGTCAGAATGATAATTCTCACAAAAACGTTAAATTAATAACAGAGCTTGACCCTGATAATCACGTAGGCGAAACCTATGTGAAAGATGAGAAAGATGCGGTTTGCGAAAAAGACGGTTACACAGGCGATACATATTGTTCGGATTGTAACAAGAAAATTGAAGACGGTGAAGTGATTCCCAAAACTAACCATGATTGGGGCGAGTGGACAACAGTAACACCGGCCACCTGTGAAAATGAAGGCCTTGAAAAGAGAGTTTGTAAAAACGATGCAAGCCATATCGAAGAAAACAAACTCGAGCCTATCGGACACAAGTGGGATGAAGGCGTAATTGATCCTTCGGCATCTTGCAATGAGTATGGCGTAAAAACATATACCTGCCAGAATGATAACTCTCACAAAAAGACAGAAGAAGTAGGACTCAATTCCGATAATCACCTTGGTGAAACATATGTTTTAGGTCAAAAAGAAGCTACTTGTGAAGAAGATGGTTACACAGGCGATACTTATTGTTCAGACTGTAACAAGAAGCTTAAAGACGGCGAAGTGATTCCCAAAACTGACCACGATTGGGACGAGTGGACAACAGTAACACCGGCCACATGTGAAAATGAAGGTCTTGAAAAGAGAGTTTGTAAGAACGATGCAAGCCATGTTGAAGAAAATGAGCTTGAACCCATAGGTCATAAGTGGGACGAAGGCGTTGTTGCAACTCCTCCCACCTGCAAAGACTACGGCGAAAAGGTATATACATGCCAAAACGATAACTCTCACCAGAAGACCGAAGAATTAGACCGCGACCCTGATAATCACGCAGGCGAAACCTATGTGAAAGATGAGAAAGATGCGGTTTGCGAAGAAGACGGTTACACCGGTGATACATATTGCACTGATTGTGACACCAAGATTGAAGACGGCGAAGTGATTCCTTCTACCGATCATGATTGGGGAGAGTGGGAAACAACCAAGGAACCGACTTGCGAAAAAGACGGCGAAAAAGAGCGAGTATGTAAGAACGATCCTTCGCATGTCGAGACGGGTTCAGTTCCTAAGATAGGTCATAATCCCGTAGTTGATCCTGCAACAGAGCCTACTTGTACCGAACCCGGTATTTCAGCCGGTTCACACTGTGCAGATTGCGGTAAAACTCTTGAAGCAGGCGAAACAATCCCCGAACTCGGCCATGAAATGGGTGATTGGTATGTTAAAACACCTGCCGATTACGGCGTTGAAGGCGTTGAACAGTGTGACTGTATCAGAGGCGACAAGAGTGAAACAAGACCCATTCCCGCTCTTATAAAAGCAACATATACAGCAACCTTCGTTATCGGCGATGAGGTTATCGGAACGGTTGTATTCGAAGAAGGCACAAAGAATATTATTGCTCCCGAAATTCCCAAGAGAGATAATTTTGTAGGCTATTGGGAAGATTATGAGCTCGGCAATGAAGATATCACAATCAACGGTTATTACGATCCTATCAATCCCGATGATATCAGCGAAGTTGTTCCCGAAAAGAAAGCTGAATATGTAGACGGAATTGCAAAGATAACATTGAGCGCAAGTGCAAAATCAAAGAAAATCAATGTTGTTTCGGAAAATACAAAACCTGTTGACGTTATTCTTGTTCTTGACCAGTCAGGCAGTATGAAAGAAGAACTCGGTTCAAAAACAAAAATAGATTCTCTTGTAGAATGCGCTAATAGTTTTGTTGATAAGATTTATGACAATGCAGTAGCAACAGGTGCTGACCACAGAGTTGCAATTGTCGGATTTGCGATGGGTAATTATACTAAAGACTCAAAGAATTATCCGAAGTATATGAACACTGCAGTTCTTACAACCGGCGGTGCACCCGTTGGCTTTGAAAGCGCAAACGAAAGTGTTTATGCAAATGCACTTATGAGCATTGTTAACAGTGACGGACAAATCAATCCCAGCATCAAGAATGTTCTCGATATCAATAAGTTTGAGCCTAAGGGCGCAACAGCGGCGGATCTTGGTTTACAGATGGCAACCCAAATCTATGATAACAATCCGCTTGCAGAAGGCGAAGAACGCCAGAGAATTGTATTGTTTATAACAGACGGTATTCCCACCCTTTATGTGGATACTGAAAAGGACGAGGTGTTGCCGGTTGCCCAGAACTCACTTGTAATGGCAAAAGACCTCAAAGAATCTGCTCTTGTTTACAGCATCGGCATTTCAGATGATATCGATCCGAACAAAGCAATCGCATCCTCCTCAAACAACGGTTGGAATAACGGTAAATTCGATTTCAACAAATTCCTTCACTATGTTTCATCGAACTATCCCTATGCGGAGTCAATGAATAATGGCGGTGAGGGCGATAAGGATAAGGGATTCTATCTTGCAGTAAACGATACAGAAAAACTTGATTCTATTTTTGACGGTATTCTTTACAGCCCGGTCTATACAGTAGAAGCTTTTGACAAGGTTACTCTTGTTGACACAATTTCTTCCGAATTCACTCTTACTATGGAGCAGGAGGAAGCATTAAGAAGTTACCTTGCAGAAGAAAAAGGCATCGGCAGCGACAGCGTTACAATTACACGCAATGCTGACGGCACAACAAAGATTGTTATTGAAAATGTTAAGGCCGAAAAAGTTTACGATGAAACGGGTACTGCATACTATAAAGCAGAAGTAACCTTTGAGGTAACGGCAAACGAAAAAATTCTTGTGCCCGGAGAATTCCAGACAAATACCGATGATGCGGGTGTTATGATTGACGGTGCATACATCGGCAAGTATGAAATTCCTTCGATCACAATCAGCGAAAGAAGAAATATCGTTGTGTTTACCATCAACGGTGTGGTTTACCGAATTGATGAAGGTAAGCTTGGTGATAAGATTACCGTTCCTGAAACAGATCTTGCAGAGTGGAACATACCTGAAGATATGGTGATTGAGGAAAGTTATACTGAGTTTGAAGCAACCGAAATTAGCGATAAAAAATATAAGATAACATGGAATGTCGGTGATGAAGTTACTGAAACTTATCATACAATAGGTTCGGTTATTGAACCTATTGATGTTGCAGAACCCGAAGGTATGGATTTTGCAGGTTGGTCTCCCGCAATCAGATACACAATGCCTTCAAGAAACCTCACCTATACCGCATTGTTCAAAAATGAATGCGTACACAACTTTGTTTGTGTTTCACATTCAGGTAATTGTGTTGACGGAATAACAGTTGTATACAGATGCGCTTGCGGCGAAGAAATGGTTGAGAAACGTCCTTCCGCAGACCACAGTTACACAGCTGTAGTTGTTCCCGATGACACAAAAACAATCAGTAACATCATTTGCACAAATGAATACTGCAGCAGTTCACAAGGCAATTCAATTTCATACCGTTGTTCCTATACTATTGTAACGGGCAGAAGAACTCGTGTTGTTGACATTGATTTCTTAGAAGGCGGCATTAAGGTTCAGCCCGAAAACGGAAAAGTTGCCATAATGGTTCCTATTGACAGCGAAATTGAAAAATACAACTTCAGTGTTACAAGTATTGATAGTGATAACAATGAAGAGATTTTGGTCTCGGAAAAGAGAGACGGTTACTTGATTTTCTATACCGATCACTTCAGTATCTTTAAGATCACTGTCCTTGACGAATCAGGCAATCCCTCCGAAGAACTTTCATATTCACAGTGCATGTGCGAGCTTAACGGTCATGTTATGACGGAAACTGTTGTTGCTCCTTCGTGCACAACCGAGGGTTACATCAAGCACTCATGTTCAAATTGCGATTACTTCTACTTTGATAACAATGAAGAAGCAACGGGTCATGATTATAAGTCCGAAACCGTGGAATCATCCTGCACCAACAGCGGTTATGTTAAATACAAATGTGAAAACTGTGGCCATACCTATATGGAAGGCGATACCGAATCTGCAGGTCATTCATATGTTGCTCAGGTAACGGCACCCACTTGTACAACAGACGGTTACACAACCTATACCTGTTCAGACTGCGGCATCTCATATGTTGGTGACGAAGTTAAGAGCGAAGGCCATAAATATAACGGAACCGTTGTTGCACCCACATGCACAACAGCAGGTTACACAACGTTTGTTTGTGATGCTTGCGGTGACGAATATGTCGGTGACAATAAGGCAGCAAAAGGCCATAATATTCAGGACAGAGTTGTGGAATCAGATTGCACAAACAGCGGCTACACCGTGCATGAGTGTGCTGATTGTGACTACTCTTATGTTGACGGTTCAACACCGGAAAGCGGTCATAAATATGTGAAGACCGTAGTTCCCGCTACCTGCACTTCAACGGGTTATACGAAGAACGAATGCTCCGGTTGCGGCCATTCATATGTAAGTGACGAAACACCTCTTGCATCTCACACTCCCGGCGATTGGACTCTCAGAGACGGTAAGTATGTCAAGGTTTGCACCGCGTGCGGTGCTGTTGTGGAAACAAGAGTTTCCGATATCTCAATTGACGGCGCAGTTAACGGAAACACTTCAATGGTTGTGTATTATAAGATGTCTAAGCCGCTTAATGTAACGGCATCCGAAGGAAAGATTGTTTATTCGTCAGCTGATCCCGACATTGCAGAAGTTGATGAAAACGGACGAGTTAAGGGCGTCAAGACCGGCACAACAACAATTACCGCTTCAATTGAAGGAACAAACGATTCCGTAACATGTGAAGTAACAGTCAAATTTACTTGGTGGCAGTGGATTATCAGAATATTATTACTCGGTTTCCTTTGGTATTAATCCATTAACAATTATACCGACATCGCATTTGCGATGTCGGTATCTGTTGCTTGAAGTAATCAGAAAGGTAGCTTTGTTATGAAAAAGCTTTTAGCAATTTTTTTATCATTGATTATTCTCGTTTCTTGCTTTTGCGGATGTAACGGTAACACGCCGGAAAAAGAAAGCGTTGAGCCTATAAAAGAAAGACCCGAACCTGTTGCCTGTATTTCCCCGGAGGAGATTGATCCCGGCAGGCAGAAAGACGCTGTCTATACCAGCGATTTATGGTATCCCGATAAAAATGACGGCTCATATTTTTATTTACAAAAGACAGATGCTATTTCAATAACTTTTGTAAATGATACCGAAAAGGAAACATATATTTGTTCTGTAAGCGATGACAATCATCTGATTGCGGACGGAGGCATATGCAATATTGTATTTTATGATGCATTCAATTGCTATGATTTTGTGGAAAAAGAATGGTATACAAGAGGAAATGCAGAAAAAATAAAATCTGACTTTTCGGGAAAAACTCTTGTAAATGTAAATGACGACGATAATATGTATGTTTTCGGAGAAGATAATGTTATTACAGAAATTTACAAGGGTACTGAATATGAAGGTGTATGGACATTGATTGCCGAAACGGTGATAACGATTACATTTGGTAATGATGATTATTATTATACCTTTGATATTGACCTGGATTCCGAGGGCAATGTTCTCGGCCTTTCACAGCGAGGCGGAAGAACCTTCAGAATTAAAGCATAAACGAAGAGATTGAAGCGGTTTGCGCTGAATTCTTTACCTGACCCAAAACGATAATCCGAACACTTTTCTTAAGTTTTGAAAAGTGTTCGGATTTTTTGCGCTAAGGATTCTTTTTATAAATCTCAAAAAATTGTGATGTTATATAAATATATATTGAAAAACAAATTCTAAAGGAGTATACTGAATTAAAATGGATATATATACACTTTTTATATACGGAGGTTATGTTTATGAGAAAGGCAATAAAAAAGGCGATTTCGTTGTTGCTTGTTGCTGTAATGGTGTTCGGAGCGGCACCGCTTGCAGGCTTTGTGGGTCTTGAACTGCCTGAATTCAATCTGTTCAGCACCAAAGCTTCGGCGGCAACATATGAAGGCACTTGCGGCGAAAATCTGACCTGGTCGCTTGATACAAGCACAGGTGAACTTATCATCAGCGGAACGGGTTCGATGAATAATTGGCCTTCTCTAGGTACTGTACCTTGGGGCAAATACCGTTCATCAATAAAAACGGTAACAATCACCGACAGCGTAACAAGCATAGGTTCTAATGCATTCTATAATTGCACAAGCCTTGAAACTGTAACAATCGGCAACAGCGTAACAATCATAGGCTATTCTGCGTTTTATAATTGCACAAGTCTTGCAAGCGCAACCATCGGCAACGGAGTAACAAGCATAGGCGATTATGCGTTCAATGGATGCAAAAGCCTTGCAAGCATAACAATCCCCGACAGCGTAACAAGCATAGGCGATTCTGCGTTTTGTAATTGCACAAGCCTTGAAACTGTAACAATCGGCAATGGCGTAACAAGCATATGCGATTCTGCGTTTTATAATTGCACAAGCCTTGAAACTGTAACAATCGGCAATGGCGTAACAAGCATATGCAGTTATGCGTTCAATGGCTGCACAAGCCTTGAAACTGTAACAATCGGCAACAGCGTAACAAGCATAGGCGATTATGCATTCGAAAATTGCACAAGCCTTGCAAGCATAACAATCCCTGACAGCGTAACAAGTATCGGCTATGATGTGTTCTGCGGATGCACGAGCCTTGAAAGCATAAATTATCTTGGCACTGTTTCGCAGTGGAATGATGTTTCAATCTATTCATATAGTTATAGTGAGGATTGGACAGAAAAACTTGTTTTCAAGGATAACCCTGATTTGAAATGCCTGTATTGGGGAACTTGCGGGTCATCGCTCAAATGGAAAATTTATTCCAACGGCGAACTCATCATCAGCGGAACGGGTGCGATGGCAAATTATGACGATATCTATAGTAACGGAAGCTATGTTACCGACGCACCTTGGCAAAAATATATTTCATCAATAAAATCAGTAATAATATCTGACGGAGTAACAAGCATAGGCAGTTATGCGTTCTGCGGCTGCACAAGCCTTGAAAGCGTAACAATCGGCAACAGCGTAACAAGCATAGGAGAGTATGCATTCAATAATTGCACAAGTCTTGCAAGCATAACAATCCCCGACAGCGTAAAAAGCATAGGTGATTATGCATTCTATAATTGCGACAGTCTTGAAAGCATAACAATCCCCGACAGCGTAACAAGCATAGGCAATTATGCGTTTTATAATTGCACAAGCCTTGAAAACGTAACAATCAACGGTGCGGCAAGCATAGGCAATTATGCATTCGCATATTGCACAAGTCTTGAAAAGGCTACTCTGGGCAACAGCGTAACAAGCATAGGTAATTATGCGTTCGAATATTGCACAAGCCTTGAAAGCGTAACAATCGGCAACAGCGTAACAAGCATAGGTTCTTGTGCATTCGGAAATTGCACAAGTCTTGCAAGCATAACAATCCCCGACAGCGTAACAAGCATAGGCTCTTCTGCGTTTTATAATTGCACAAGCCTTGAAAGCATAACAATCCCCGACAGCGTAACAAGCATAGGCACTTATGCGTTCTATAATTGCACAAGTCTTGCAAGCGTAACAATCCCCGACAGCGTAACGAGCATAGGAAAGGATGCATTCGAATATTGCACAAGTCTTGCCAATGTATATTATCGCGGAACACCCGAACAGTGGAAAAACATTTCAATTAGTTATGACAATACTTGCTTAACCTCAGCAAACCGTATTTGTGAATGCGATTCGGAAAGACCTTATTACGGAGGATATTGCGGAGAAAACCTTATCTGGAAATTTTACAGCGATAACGGCGAACTCATCATCAGCGGAACGGGTGCGATGTCAAATTATAACTATACCAATAGTAACGGAAGCTATGTTACAACCGCACCTTGGCAAAAATATATTTCATCAATAAAAACTGTAACAATCCCCGACAGCGTAACAAGCATAGGCAGTTATGCGTTCTACGGCTGCACAAGCCTTGAAACTGTAACAATCCCCGACGGAGTAACAAGCATAGGCTATTATGCGTTCTATAATTGCACAAGCCTTGAAAGCATCACAATTCCCGACAGCGTAACAAGCATAGGCAGTTATGTGTTCTACGGCTGCACAAGCCTTGAAAGCATAAATTATCTTGGCACTGTTTCGCAGTGGAATGATGTTTCAATAGGTTCGTATAATGATGTTCTGGCAGAAAAATTAATTTTTAAGGATAATTCCGATTTGAAATGCTTGTATTGGGGAACTTGCGGGTCATCGCTTAAATGGAAAATTTATTCCAACGGCGAACTCATCATCAGCGGAACGGGTGCGATGACAAATTGGTCTTCTTCCTCATATGTTCCTTGGTACAGTTACAGTTCATCAATTAAATCGGTAGCAATCCCCGACAGCGTAACAAGCATAGGCACTTATGCGTTTTATTATTGCACAAGCCTTGAAAGCATAGCAATCCCCGACAGCGTAACAAGCATAGGCACTTATGCGTTCGGATATTGCACAAGCCTTGAAAGCATAATAATCCCCGAAAGCGTAACAAGCATAGGCACTTATGCGTTTTATAATTGCACAAGCCTTGAAAGCATAGCAATCCCCGACAGCGTAACAAGCATAGGCGATTCTGCGTTCATATATTGCACAAGCCTTGAAAGCATAACAATCCCCGACAGCGTAACAAGCATAGGTGATTCTGCGTTCTATTCTTGCGACAGCCTTACGAGTATAACAATTCCCGACAGCGTAACAAGCATAGGTTCTTATGCGTTCGGATATTGCTCAAGCCTTGAAAGCATAACTATCGGCAGCGGAGTAGCAAGTGTAGGTTCTGCTGCTTTTCGTGGTTGCAAAAATATAAAAGAGGTTTATTATAACGGAGATGCAGACGGTTGGAATGCGATTGAGTTTATGTATTTGGATAATCATGATTTTGATGATTATGCATATTCAAGCAACCCGATGTATTATGCACAGAATCTTTATTTTGGTGGAGAGCTTGTTAAAGAAATCGAAATATCTGACAGCACAACATCAATCAGAGAAAGAGCGTTCTATAATTGCACAAGTCTTGAAACCATTACGGTGCTTGGTAAAGAAACAAGCTTTAAGGATACCTCTCTCCCCCCAAAGGCAATAATTTATTGTTATAAAGATTCGGCGGCTCATAATTTTGCTGTTGAAAATTCATATGCATTTTATCTTCTTGACGGCAGCGAAGAAGAAAATATTATTTCAGGCGTTGTCGGAACAAAGCTCACCTGGAAAATCGATAAAAAAGAAAGAACTCTGACAATTGATAACGAAGGTTCAATGGTTTCTTTCACTTCGGAAAATGCACCCTGGAAACAGCATAAAAACTATATTTTCAATGTTATAATAAACTATGGCTGCACAAATATCAGCACCAATGCATTCTATGGTTGTATATATATCAGGAACATCGAAATTCCCTACAGCGTAAAAAGCATAGGTGATTATGCATTCTATAATTGCGACAGTCTTACAAGCATAGCAATCCCTGAAAGCGTAACAAGCATAGGCTCTTATGCGTTCTATGATTGCGACGGTCTCACAAGCATAGCAATCCCTGAAAGCGTAACAAGCATAGGCAATTCTGCGTTTTATAATTGCACAAGCCTTGAAAACGTAACAATCAACGGTGCGGCAAGCATAGGCAATTATGCATTCGGATATTGCACAAGGCTTGAAAAGGTTACTCTGGGCAACAGCGTAACAAGCATAGACTATGAGGCAATCTATAATTGCACAAGCCTTGAAAGCGTAACAATCCCCGACAGCGTAACTGGCATAGGCAAAGAGGCGTTCCGATATTGCACAAGCCTTGAAAGCGCAACCATCGGCAACGGACTAACAAGCATAGGAGAGTATGCATTCAATAATTGCACAAGTCTTGCAAGTGTAACAATCGGTAACAGCGTAACGAGCATAGGTTCTTATGCGTTCCAATATTGTTCAAGCCTTGCAAGTGTAACAATCGGTAACAGCGTAACGAGCATAGGTTCTTATGCGTTCTATAAATGCGAAAGCATTGAAAACATAACAATCCCCGACAGCGTAACAAGCATAGGTTCTTATGCATTCGAATATTGCACAAGTCTTAAAACCGCCAAGGTCGGCAAAGGCGTAAAAACAATAAGCGGGTATGCATTTGCATATTGTTCAAATCTTTCGGATATTTATATCTACAGCAGAACAGCTTCAATCACCGAAAGCTCAATTTCAATTTATGCAACAATCCACGGTTATTTATATTCAACATCAGAAACCTTTGCGGATAAATACGGCTTTGAGTTTATCCCCATTGTTGATAACCCCTGCGATGAGCATACATACACAAACTCCTGCGATATCTATTGCGATGTCTGCGGATTCAAAAGAGAAATTACCCACACATTCGATGAATGGGTAATAACAAAAGAAGCAACCTGCGTTGAGCTTGGTATCAAGTGGCATGAATGCTCCGTTTGCGGATATTCGGAAATCGATAAGGTTGAAATGCTCACAGAGCACGTTTATGATAACGATTGCGATATCTCCTGTAACAGTTGCGGTGACCTGAGAGATATTAACCATGTTCATGAAGAATGGGTTGTAACCCTTGAACCCACCTGCGGAGCTTTCGGCGAAAAAGAGAGCATCTGTTCCGTCTGCGGCGCAAAGGCAACAGAGTCAATCGCAAAGCTTACCGAGCATACCTATACAAACTCCTGCGATGCCGAATGCGATGTCTGCGGCAAAACAAGAGAAATCAACCACAGCTATGGCGAATGGTCAGTAACCAAAGAACCCACCTGCGGCGAATTCGGTGTAAAAGAGCATACCTGCTCTATCTGCGGAGGAACAGAAACTGATTCGGTTGCAAAGCTCACCGAGCATACTTATACCGACTCCTGCGACACAGACTGTAATGTCTGCGGAATAACAAGAACAATCAACCACACCTACGGTAACTGGACAGTAACCAAAGAGCCCACCTGCGGTGCTCTCGGCGAAAAAGAGCATATCTGTTCTGTCTGCGGTCACGTTGAAGCAGATGTTGTTGCAAAACTTGAATATCATACTTACGACAACGCTTGCGACAAAGACTGTAACGTTTGCGGTGAAACCAGAAAAATTGAGCATTCTTACGGCAAATGGACTGTAACCCAGGCTCCCACCTGCAGCGATTACGGTGTAAAAGAGAGGGCATGTACTGTCTGCGGACACACAGAAACAGGCTCTGTTGATAAATCAGATGATCACGTTTATACCGACACCTGTGACACAGATTGTAATGTCTGCGGTGAAATCAGAAAAATTAACCATACCTACGGTGAGTGGGTAGTAACAAAAGAGCCCACTTGCGATAAATACGGAACAAAAGAAAGAACCTGTTCTGTCTGCGGTTATGTTGCTACAGCTATGGTTGATAAATCTACCGTGCATACATATACCAATTCTTGCGACACAGATTGTAACATCTGCGGTGTAACAAGAAAAATCAACCACAGCTACGGTGAATGGGTGATAACAAATGCACCCACCTGCGATGCTTTCGGTGAAAAAGAGCATTCCTGTTCCGTTTGCGGACACACGGAAACCGAAACAGTTGATAAATCGACTGAGCATACATATACCGATTCTTGCGACACAGACTGTAACATCTGCGGCGTAACAAGAAAAATCAACCATACCTTCAGCGACTGGACTCTGACAAAAGAACCCACTTGCGATGAATACGGTGCAAAAGAAAGAGTTTGTTCTGTTTGCGGTCACGTTGAAACAGGTTCTGTTGAGAAACTCGACGAGCATACATACACAAACTCCTGCGACACAGATTGTGACACCTGCGGCGAAATCAGAAAGATTAACCATACCTACGGCGAATGGTCAGTAACCAAAGAACCCACCTGCGATTATTTCGGCGAAAAAGAAAGAATCTGTTCGGTTTGCGGCCATACTGAAACAGGTTCGGTTGCAAAGCTTGAAGAGCACGTGTTCACAAATTCCTGCGATATGGATTGTGATGCCTGCGGTGTAACAAGAACAATAAATCACACTTATGGCGAATGGGCAGTTGTTCAGGAGCCGAGCTGTAATGTAATAGGTATCAAAAAGCGTATCTGCTCTGTTTGCGGCAATGAAAATATCGGTGCAATCGAAACAGTTGACCACACATTCGACAGCATCTGCGATGAAGAATGTAATGTCTGCGGCGAAACAAGAGCGGCAAGCCACAGCTACAGCAACTGGACAGTAACCGAAGAACCCACTTGCGGAGTCTTCGGCGAAAAAGAACGCACCTGCTTGATCTGCGGCGATGTTGATACCGATATCATTGATAAGCTTGAGCATAAATATGTTAATTCTTGCGATGAAAACTGCGATAACTGCGGTGAAGTAAGAGCAATAGTTCATACCTACGGCGAATGGGTTGTGACAAAAGAATCCACCTGCGAGTCTCTCGGCATCAAGGAGCGTACTTGCTCGGTTTGCGGCACAGTACAAAGCGATTACGCAACAAGACTTGAGCATACATACGAAAATTCCTGCGATACCGACTGCGACCTTTGCGGAGAAACAAGAGAAATTACCCATAGCTTTGGCGAGTGGACAGTAACAAAAGAAGCAACCTGCACCGAGACAGGTCTGAAAGAAAGAATCTGTTCTGTAAACGGTTGTGCTGAATATGAAATAATCGATATCAAGTCTCATACAGATAAAGATGATAACGGCATCTGCGAAGAGTGCGGAAAGCAGTTTGAAATCAAATATCTTATGAACGGTGTATGCGGCGAAAATCTTGAATGGGAAATTGATGATAACGGCGTTCTCACAATCAGCGGTTCGGGCGCAATGTATGACTTTGGCAACGGTGATTATGTTTCAATTGATCCGATAACCAAAGAACAGGTTGCGAACGGAACAGAAGGTGCAATCAGAGTTTGCCGTTGGAACAGTCATTTTGACAAAATCAAAAAGGTTGTAATCGGCAGCGAGGTTGAAAGCATCTCCGCTTATGCATTCAAAGGTTGCTATAATCTTGAAGAAATCAGCGTTCCCGATGTTGTAATAAATATCGATCCGTCTGCATTTGACGGTTGCGGAAAGGCTGCAATAATCTGTAAGAACGGCTCATATGCTCATATCTATGCTGTTCAGAACGGCATAAAATATGTTCTTGAAGGTAACGCAGGCACAGCGTTTGAAATTAAGAACGCAATGCTTATCAGCTATAACGGAACAGCTTCAAATATTGTTCTTCCTGCAGAAATCACCTCAATCGGCGTTGACGCATTCAAGGGTAACAGCAATATAACGTCAGTTGAAATCCCTTACAACGTTTCAAAAATTCACAACGGTGCATTTGCAGAATGCAAAAATCTCAAGAGCGTTGTAATTCCGTTCACAGTTACCGAAATCGGTGATTCTGCATTCTCGGGAACAAACGCAAAGATTTATTGCTATAACAATTCCTATGCGCATAAGTATGCAATGGAAAACGAAATCGCTTATGAGCTTATAACAGTTACTCTCAGCACAGCGTCAGTAAGCATCTTTGAGGGTGAAACAGTTCAGATTAATGCAACTCCGTCGGTAACTCTTGCAAGCGGCGTTCCCTTCGTTTGGAAGTCAAACAATCTTTATGTTGCATCTGTTGATTCAAACGGTAATGTAACTGCAAACGGCACGGGTGAAGCAACAATCTCTGTTCTTGCACCAAGCGGTGAAACTCTTGCATCCTGCTCTGTAATCGTTATCCCTGATGAATACAAGGTTACTTGGGTAGTTGATGGCGTAACAACCGAAAAGATTTATAAAGTAGGCGATGCTGTTGTTGTTCCCGCCAATCCCACAAAGACAGGATATAAATTTATCGGCTGGACACCTGAAGTTCCTGCGGAAATGCCTGCATATGATATTACATTTACTGCTGTGTTCGAAGCTTCGGGCTCTGTAAATGCTGATATCATGAAGAAACCCACACAGACAACAATCAGCTACGGTGATTCAATAATTCTTCATATTGATGCATCAAAGATTCCCACAGGCGGCAGAGTTGAATGGACTGCGTCAAACGGAAACTTCAGCAAGACTGTTTCTGCAGACGGAACAACCTGCACCATTACTCCTGATAAGAAGGGTGACACAACCTTTACCGCAACAATATACGATGCAAATGGAAATGCAATCTTAGAAGACGAACAGGCAATGACCTCAAAAGCAGGTTTCTTTGACAAGATTATTGCATTCTTCAAGAAGCTGTTTGGTTTGACAAAGGTTATTCCTCAGGCATTCAAAGGCATATATTAAAATTCAGCCCCGTACAGAAATGTACGGGGTATTTTCATAATCAAAACTTTCAAATAATGAAAAAAATTAACATTAATAAACCCCGAATGATTGCAACAATAATAATGTACCAAAAGCCGTCTTTGATTTAAAAAGATGGCTTTTGATGTTGTCCTTTTTATTTATGTATGTTATAAAATCGGTGTAACATAAAATATAAATTTTGATATTTCCTATTTATTTTATGATATCAGTTATGTTATAATATTCTTTTAAAAGTTATGATTACAATCCGATAAAACAACACAAATTTTTCTCGATGGAAAGATGTGATAATTTTGAGTAAGAAAAACAAGTTTTTTGCCGATGACGGCTGGGCATTCTGGGTTGACGGTGACGATACAAGCACGATTTATCTCAACAGTTGGCTAAACCCAAAAGGCAAAAGCTATATGGATGTTTCAATACATATCAGAGGGATAAAAGAAACCAAATCGCTTAATATGTATTTTCCGTTTGCTGTTGATAAAAGTGAAATCGAAGATGTTTCTTTAAACTTCAAAGACGAAAACCTTTCAAGAGCGATTTTCAGCAGTATGTGCGTTGTTGACTACAAGAAAAACGAGGTAACATCCGAAATTGCTTATAACGGCAAAACGGTTGATATCGTTCATATTTCCGCTGTTGATTACAGTCTTAAACCCGTTTCAAAAGGAACTTTAATGAACATTTCTTTTGACGGAATTTTTGAATATCTCGATAACGATGAAGTTTATTTTATGTTCCGTATACCGCATAAATCCATCACGGAAGTTTTCAGACAGCGCGCAAAAGTAGGCAGTTTTCTGACCCGTATCAGGGATATGATTATGTCGCCCATTGTTTCTGAAAGCTACGGTTATTCGGTCAGAATCAACGAAGCAAGACTTCTTCCGAAAGAAATCAACAGCGTCGGTGCTTTCCACAGACAAAAGCTCAAAAAAGCGGTTGTGACAATTTCAATTGCCGATGATTACGAAATCAACGATGTTGCATGTTACAGAATCAGAAGACTTGAAGAAGAGCTTTACAAAAACTTTCTTCCTTCATCATTCAATATCAAAAATATTGTTACATATCAATGGCAACAAAGCCGTGAAGTCAATCTGAAAGGACACTTCAATTTCTATTTCAACATTTCGCGAAATGCAATCAGTCCCGGAAGCGTGCTGATTTATATTCTTATCATTATTTTGCTCAACGCAATGGGCAGCGGTCTCTGGGACCTGATAAAAACTCTCTACGCATTTATAACACAGTAAAGGGGGAGACGAATGAAACTTTTGGTTCCGATTTTGTTGAACTGTGTTTTTGTTACGCTTTTTTATTTGCTTGAGAAAAAAACAGGGTTCAGAAAGCTCAATTATGCAGCAAAACAAATTTTAATCGGTGTTATCTTCGGCGGCTTGTCTGCCTTTGCATCAAGCTACGGCGTTGATTTGCTCGGTACTGTTGCAAATGTCCGTGATGCCGCACCGCTTTGTGCAGGTCTTATTTTCGGCGGCCCTGCAGGCATTATTTCGGGTCTCATTGGCGGCTTGTACCGTTTCTTCTCCGTTTACTGGGGCGGCGGAATGTACACAAGAATTGCCTGCACCGTTTCAACGATTCTTGCAGGTTTTATTGCCGCAATACTTAAAAAATTTATGTTTGACAACAAGCGACCCACATGGAGCTACGGAGTTTTCATAACGGTTGTTTGCGAAGTTCTTCATATGCTGATGATTTTCTTCACCAATATGAACGATTCATCATATGCTTTTGAATTTGTAAAAGGCGCAACACTTCCGATGATAATCGGAAATTCAGCGGCTGTCCGAATTTCGCTTATTGTTGTTTCGCTTCTTCACAGAGACGAAAGAAAGCGCGAAAAAAAGAATGAACACATTTCCCACATATCCCAGCGCAGACTCCTCGTGCTGATTGTTATTGCTTGCGTGATAACCAGTACATTCACATATTTCCTCCAGAGCGGAATGGCAGAAATCGAAACAAGAGAAGTTTTCACTTCCGCAATGACAGACGTTATCACCGATGTCAGAGGAAAATCCAACGAAACACTTCTGAACATAACGGAAAATATCCGTTCCGAATACGAAAACAACAA
>JAZLCS010000128.1:0-30877 GCA_045614385.1 Acutalibacteraceae bacterium
CGTGTTGAGATCCTTGCCGCACTTCGGACAAACTCCTTTGCATTCCTCATCACAAAGGAATTTTGCGGGAAGGTCGAGGAAAATATCCTCGGTGATAAGCGGATCAAGGTCAAAACGAAGCTCATTGACAAGCAGCAGCTCATCGTTGCTTTCGTCATTAAGATGAGTAACGAGAGTGTGGATAAAATCCATCTCCAAAGGAACCTTAATATCCTTTGCGCAACGGTCACAGTTCATCTCAAGAACAAAATCAGCTTTTGCGCGCAGTTCAACAATGCCGGTATAGTTACCCGCAGAGCCGCAGACCTTCACAGGAGAAGTGAAGGGCTTTACGCCGCTGAGCTCCTGAGCAGAAAGATCAAGCTCGAAGCCGAACTCCCTGACCATTCCCTCGTTATTAAAAATCGGTTCCAAATCCAATATCATAATTTTTCACCTAAAATCACGCACAAAATATTATATATTTGTTAGCATGATTTGTCAACTAAAATTTTGACTTAAATTCAGATTTTTTCGCAAAATGTAAAAATTCTTTCGGGAAGATCGCATTCATCGCATGAAACGGTGAAGGTGATGTCATGCTCAGTAGCCTTGCTGAGCTCTGAAACCTTCTCAAGGAAGCATGCAAGAGCTTCATAATCTCTGCCGCCGATTTTAAGAGTTGCGTCAACAAGAATATCTGTTATGTCATGGTCGCCTGCAACGATTCCGCTCAGGAAACCATAGAATGCATCATAACCCGAAATTTTATAATAGTCGGTTTCAACAAGTCTTGCTCTGTAGTTAACATCATAGGTCAAAAGTCTTTCTTTTTCGATGCAAACAACGTTGCCGTTAGATCTTTCAACTGCGCTGTTAACAAGCTCAATGAGTCTTTTTGTTTTGCCTGAACCTTTGTTACCGATAATAAGTTTTACCATTTTGAAATCCTCCTGTGTGGTTTATTTAAGTCTTGCTTCAAGTGCATCTTTTTCAGCCTCGTAACCGGGCTTGCCCAGAAGCGCGAACATATTCTTTTTATAACTCTCTACGCCGGGTTGGTCAAAGGGATTGACGCCAAGCATATAACCTGAAATTCCGCATGCCTTCTCAAAGAAATAAATCATCTGGCCGAGAGTATATTCATCCTGCTTGTCAATTTCAATAACAATGTTGGGAACGGAGCCGTCTGTATGAGCGAGAACCGTGCCCGCAAATGCTTTGCTGTTGACAAAATGAACCGTTTTGCCTGCAACGAAATTGAGACCGTCACCGTTAACATCGTCAAATTCAATTTCAACATCCGTTTTGGGGCTGTTGACCCAAATGACGGTTTCAAACAAACTGCGCTCGCCCTGCTGAATATACTGACCGAGCGAATGAAGGTCTGTTGAAAAAATTGCCGAAGTGGGATAAATGCCCTTTCCGTCTTTGCCTTCGCTCTCGCCGAAAAGCTGCTTGAACCATTCACACCAAAGGGTCATCGAAGGTTCGTAAGCCGCCATCATTTCAAGCTTTTTGCCGTCGCGGTAAAGCATATTTCTGATTGCCGCATATTTATAGCAATCGTTTGCCAGAACATCATCCTTTGAGTAAGCCTCTCTTGCATCTGCCGCGCCCTGCATAAGGGCATCGATATCGATGCCTGCAACCGCAATCGGGAGCAGACCGACGGCTGTCAGCACGGAATATCTGCCGCCGACATCATCGGGAACAACAAAGGTTTTATATCCCTCACTATCTGCCAGAGCCTTGAGAGCTCCTCTGGACTTATCTGTTGTTACATATATTCTCTTTGCCGCCTCTTCCTTGCCGTATTTTTCCTCAGCAAGCTTTTTGAAGATACGGAAAGCGATTGCCGTTTCGGTTGTTGTGCCGGATTTTGAAATAACATTGATTGAAAAATCCTTGCCTTCAATGAGCTTTATAAGCTCCGCAACCGCCGATGAACTGATGGTGTTGCCGCCGAAATAAATATCGGGAGTATCCTTTTTAACAAGGTTATAATTATTTGACTTGATAAATTCAATAGCCGCTCTGGCTCCGAGATATGAGCCGCCGATGCCGAGAACAACAAGCACCTCGGAATCCTTCTTGATTTTTTCGGCGCATTCTTTAATTTCCGCAAATTCCGCCTTGTCATAGTTAACGGGAAGGTCAATCCAGCCGAGAAAATCGCTGCCGAGACCTGTTCCCTCGTGAAGCATTGCATGAGCCTTTGAAACCTCAGCCTGCATTGTTTCAAGCTTTTCTTTGCAGGCATATTCGCCCGCATAGTTAAGATTGAGTTTCATCGCCATCTCTGTTTTTACACCCCTACTATAAAAAACACAATTATTTAATATATTTTACCCTATAAATGCGTTCTTTGCAACAGTTAAAAGCAAAATTTCTTATAATTATTTTAAAATAAGGATGTTTTATAAAAATAAATACGGACAGATTATCCATCTTCCGTATTTATTCTATCATATTTGAATTATTATTGCAAACAATATTTGACTTTTACGATGCAACAGCTTTCAGTATTCTTGAAAATACTATTGAAAATGTCAGCTTTTGTATTTGGTCGGGTGCGGTAAGATTATATTCGCCGAGAAGCTCATCCCCCAGCCTGAAAGTGACGGTGCCGAGCACCTGCCCCTGCTCAACCGGCGCGGCAACATCAACGGCAAGGTCCACCGTCTGAGTTATATCACCCTCCCGTCCCTTTTCAACCAAAACAGGATTAGCCTGCGGAATTTCAGGCTTTATGCTTTCAACAACGCCGTTTATTACCCCCACATCGGGTATCAGCGATGAATCGATAACAGGCGTTACGGTTGAATAGTTAGCAAAACCCCAGTTGAGCATCGCTTTGCCTGTTTCGAATCTGTCCGTGCTGTTTTCGCTGCCCATAACAACCGCAACAAGATGAGTTCCCTCTCTGAGCGCGCTTGCCGAAACACAGCAGCCTGCCTTTGAGGTTGTTCCCGTTTTCAGCCCTGTTGTTCCCTCATAAAAACGCACAAGCTTGTTTGTATTAACAAGCTCTGTCTGCCCGTTTCTGAGAGAATCCATCCATATTGTTGTGTAATTCATAATAATTTCATGCTTCAATAATTCCCGTGACATAATTGCAACATCAAGAGCACTCGTCAGGTGATTTTCGGTTGTGTCGTCAAGCCCGGTGCAGTTTTCAAAATGAGTATTCGTCATTCTGAGCTCTGCGGCGCGGTCATTGAGCATTTTAACAAACGCTTCGTCACTGCCTGCAATATATTCTCCGAGAGCAGTGCAGGCATCGTTTGCGCTGTAAACGGCGGTTGCCTTGAGAAGCTCGTCAACCGTCATCTGTTCGCCCTCTTTAAGCCATATCTGCGACCCGCCTTTTGAAGCCGCAGAGCCGCTGACCGTTACAACATCGCTGAGCGCGATTCTACCCTCATCAATCGCTTCGCAAATAAGCAGCAGAGGCATTATTTTTGTTACCGAAGCGGGATAAAGTCTTTCGTTTTCGTTATATTTCATCAGCACCTTGCCGGTTGAAACATCCATAAGCACCGCCGACTTCGCTTTAATTTCAACAGGTGTTGAGGCAGATTCTTCGGCATATGCGGGAACGCACAGCGCAGCGAGCATAACCGCTGACAAAATAACAGCTATTATTTTTTTCATATCAAACTCCCCTTTCACTCTACAGCCTAAATATATGTGATTAATATTATTGATTATCACAAATTTTTTTGATATACTTTATTTCATGTGGGGACAATTCATGAATCGCCCACAATCAAAATGTATTTTCGGCGGGAGCAAGCCCCCGCCCTACAAGGAGATTTCTATGAAAGCCGCATTTTATACTCTCGGCTGCAAAGTCAATCAATATGAATCCCAGGCGATGGCGCAAAGCCTTGAAAATCACGGGTTTATCATCACCGACCACAGCGAAGAAGCCGATGTTTATGTTATAAACTCATGCACCGTTACCGCTGAAAGCGACCGAAAAACAAGGCAGGCGGTGCGCCGGTTTAAAAAGCTTCACCCCGACAGCGTTGTTGTTCTCACGGGCTGCATGCCTCAGGCATTTCCCGAAATCAGCGGAAAACTTGATGAAGCGGATATCGTTATCGGCAACAAAAGCAACCGCCTGCTGCATGATTACATTATGCAGTATATCAACGGAAGCGGCAGGATTTTTGCCGTTGACGAACATAAAACAGGGGATGCTTTTTCGGGCGATACAATCAGCTCTTTCCGTGAAAGAACAAGGGCAAGCGTTAAAATCGAGGACGGCTGTAACCGTTTCTGCTCATATTGCATCATTCCTTATGCAAGAGGCAGAGTACGCTCAAAGCCTCTTGATGAATTAAAAGAAGAAATTGCCGCGCTCGAGAAAAACGGATTTTCGGAAATTGTGCTTGTGGGTATCAATCTTTCTGCATACGGCATGGGCAGCAATTATAATATTGTTGACGCGGTAAGACTCGCGGCATCGTTTGACGGAATCGAAAGAGTACGCCTCGGCTCGCTTGAACCCGACCACATAACGGACGAAATCATTTCGGGCCTTGCTCAGATACCCGAATTCTGCCCGCAGTTTCACATATCATTGCAGAGCGGCTGCGATAACACGCTCAAGCGCATGAATAGGCACTATGACAGCGCGGAATATTATGAGCTTTGCAGAAAGCTCCGCGAAGCATTTGACGGCACAACAATCACAACGGATATTATGGTCGGTTTCCCGGGCGAAACCGAAGAGGATTTTGAAATTTCCCGCAAATTCGCCGAAAAAGCCGGCTTTGAAAAGGTGCATGTGTTCCCCTATTCGATAAGACCGGGCACTCCCGCGGCTAAAATGCAGAATCAAATTGAAAAAGCAGAAAAGGAACGCAGGGCGGCAATAATGAGCGATGCTTGCGAAGAAATCAGGCAGAAATTCCTCAAAAGCCAAATAGGCAAAACGCTTGAAGTGCTTGTTGAAGAATATCACGAAGGTTTTGCGCAGGGATATACGGCAAACTATACACCCGTAAAAATTGCCTGCTGCTGCGACAATCTCCACGGAATAATAAAAACAGAAATCACCGCCGTTGACGGTGACTTCTGTGTAGGGAAGATATGATAACAAGCGGTGCCGACAGTCAGCGGCATCGCATTTTGTTGTGTATGGGTTAGCGACCCCGATAATCCGGGCAACCCGCGGGTCGTCCCCTACGGTGTTACCGTTGCTTTATGCGTTCTCACGGCGGCTTGGGTCAAGCCGCCCTGTAAAAATGCGTCGATTTGCCAATCTCGTAGGGCGGGATGGCCTCATCCCGCCGCGTGCACCGTAAGGTGCACAGCAAAAACACAAAAGAGTCGATGTGGGCATCTCAAAATTAATTATTCTTCTTGCTTATCGGTTTTCTCAGGAGCAGGCTCGCAAGTGCGGAGCCTTTGAACGGAACAAGCGGATAGAGATAGCACTGACCCGTAACAGTCTTTGTTGCCGCAAGCTCAACCACTATAATAATAATGCCCGCAATGAAACCCCAAAGATTGAACAGCGCAATCAAGCCTATGAGCATCATTCTGAAAAGCTTGAAGGCATAGCCGAGCTCAAAGCTGGGCTGCGTGAAATTCGTGAGAGCTACAAATGCCATGTAGAGCACGACCTCGGCAACAAACCAGCCCGCAGAAACTGCAAATTCGCCGAGAACAAGCGCGCCGATAACACCGAATGAGCTGCTGAGCGACTGCGGAGTATTAATCGACGCCAGACGCATGGCATCAATAACAATTTCAACTATGAAGAGCTGAGCAACAATCGGAACGGTGTTAGGCTCTTCTATTTTTATGAAGTTCAGCCACTCGGGAATATATTCGGGGTTCTGAACAAACAAAAGCCAGACGGGCACAAGCAGCATTGTCATGGCAAAAATCGCCATGCGGACAATGCGCATATATGAACCGATAACGGGCGACATGTAATAATCGTTTGTATCCTGCAAAAAATCAAAAATACCCGAAGGAATTATCATCGCGGCAGGTGAATTGTCTGTTATCACAACCATACTGCCCTCAAGAATGCTCGCGGCAACGGCATCGGGTCTTTCGGTATATCTGACCTTTGGAAAAGGATTGAACCACTGTTTCGGAACAAGGCAGTCGATAAGACTCTGCTGACTCATTGAGAGAGAATTTATGGTTATGGAATCAATCTTTTTTCGCAGGGCATTCAGCATTTTTTCATTAACCTTGCCCTTCATAAAGCAGATAACAACATCGGTTTTTGATTTCTTGCCGACGGAATGAATTTCCATTGTCAGCGCGGTGTCACGGATTCTGCGGCGAATCAGGGCGGTGTTAAAAACGAGAGTTTCAACAAATCCGTCATGCGGTCCGCGCAAAACCTTGTCGTTATCGGGCTCACCCACAGAGCGCACGGGATAGGTTCTTGCATCAATTATGATTGCTTCAGGATAACCCTCAACAATCATGCCTATACCGCCCGACAGCACGGATTTCACAAAATCGCTGACCTTTGATATAACATCTGTTTCAACATAAGGAATATATTTGTTTGCAAAATCGCGCGTTGTTTTGAGGTTTTTTATTTCTTTTTCTTCTGCTTTCATGAAATAAGCCATGATTTTCACCATGCTTTCATCCTTACAAAAGCCGTCAACGAAATATAGCTTTGCATTGCGCTTGTCGAGCTTCAAATCCCTGCCGACAAGGTCAAAGCTATCCTTTAAGCGCAGCTCATTATCAAGCATGGCGATATCCGAAACATACTCACCCGAAAACATCTTCTCTATTTTAAAAACCTCCCTATATAACAAAAAGAACGGTGAAAGATTGACTTTCACCGTTTATTATTAGCATTTTGTTTATCTGTATTCATTATAAAGGTTAACAATTGCATTCCATGTCAGCGGGCCGACCGCGCCCGTTTCGGGAATACCCGAAAGCCTTTGCACGGCAAGCACTGCCGCTCTTGTCTGATTGCCGAATATGCCGTCTGCATTGATAAGCGGTACAGAGTTATTATTTTGGGCAATTGTTCTCAGAAAAACCTGCAATTGGGTCACAACGTTGCCGCTTGCGCCCGTTGTGATTGTGTAGCCCGGGTAAAGCAAGGATGAATATGAACGGTATTCATCCGGCAATGAATTCAGGGTGCTGTTATATGCATCAACAATTGCGTTCCATGTGTTTCTGCCGATAATTCCGTCAACCGTCAGTCCGTATTGGCTTTGGAACTGGCGGACTGCATTCTCTGTTGCAGGCCCGAAAATTCCGTCAACACTGATTTGCGGCAAACGGTCATTGAAAAAGCCGAGAAAGTTTAAAAAATACTGAATGGCTCTGACATCGTTGCCTCTGTCGCCGCGCCTGAGAGTTTCGCTGAATATTCTTTCAACCTCGCTGATTGTTATTCCCTCGGAATAAAGCTCCGAAAGCCGCTTGACTGCATTATAAATCTGCTTGATTTTATACCATGTCGCCTTGCCGACAATGCCGTCAGGCGCCAGATTGAAAATGCGCTGGAACTGAACAACCGCCGCGCGGGTTGCCGCATCAAAATAACCGTTTGCATCCGGAATCGCAGGGATTGAAGGATAGTTTCTTCTTATTCTGTTAAGCTGGCGCTGAATGGTTCTGACATCCTCGCCGCCATAAGAACCGAGGCGCAGAAGTGTGCCCGGATAGGATTCGCTTACATTCCTGACAGGTGCATTGCGCACTATGTTAACATCATTACCGTAATAATTCTGAAGTATCTGATAAGGCGTTCTGCCCTGATTTGCAAGGCTAACCGTTCCCCATTGCGAAAGACCTCGGCAGGTTGTGTTGCGGCCGTCACAATACTCGGTGAAATATGGCTGAATCTGATTACCTTTGGTCACATAATCATTAAAAAGCTCGTCAACAATTCTGGAAACATTGGAATATATATCTCTGCCGTCAATATACGCCTGGTCATAAGAGGTGGAGTTGGTTATATCAAAATTATATCCTCTGCTGCGGTAATACTCGGTAAAAATTCTGTTAAGAGCAAATGAAACCTGAGCATAGACATTGGCTCTGATTGCTTCATCCGGCCAAGAGGGATAAACCTCGCTCGAGGCAACATTTTTGATGTAATCCGTGAACGGAATTCTGACATTCCGTGCGTTTGAATTCGGCGAGCCGAGATGAACGGTTATATAGTCGGGAATTACGGGTGTTACAGGCATTCCGAATCCTCCTCAGCGATTGAGAGAGCTTTGGTTGCTCTCATCAACAACAATCGGTTCAGGTTCGCCCATGCCCACTGACTTTGCAAGCATTCTGACAGGCTGAATCGATTCAATGCCCGAAAAAACAGGCACATTTGTGAACACAGAGCGGACAAAAGCGGGGTGTTCAACATAAACGGAATAAACCGAGTAGGGCAGCCTTGAACCTGTTGCCTGCGGTGACTGCGAAAGTTCTCTGGGCGGCGCTGGCAAACGCACGCTTTGCGTTAAGCCGTCTATATCGGTCAGGCCGTCAAAAACCGCCACATTTCCGCTTGGCAATTCAACGAATATCATTACTCTTGCGCTTCCGATGCCGAAGCTTCTGTCGCCCGCAAACGCCTCAACGCGCATTGTTCCGCTTTCATTATTCGCCATAAGAAAATCGTTGATATCCCTGCATCTTTCACGCTGCTCCGGCGTTGCATCGGCCGCAAGCTTTGCACAGCCTTCACGCAGCATTTTTGCAACATCAATTGCTTCGCCTCTCGGTGCGGCGGGCTCGGAAATCGGGAGTTCAATCTGCGCAGGCAATGCCTGAGGCATATCTTCCGTTTCTTCCTGCTCCGTCAGCTGCTCTTGCTCTGCCTGCTGTGTTATCGGCAACGGGTCACTTCTGTCTCTTTCAAACGGTCTGTTTTCTTCCCTCGCCTCATTCTGAAGCCTTTCTCTTTCATCAACAGACTTATTATCTGCATTCGGATAACCCGAAATATTGTTTCTTCTGCTGAATTCGAGCATTTCTGCCTTATATTTATCCATGAGCTTTTCCATTTCTCTTCTGTCCATATAACAAAACCTCCGTTTCACTGCGTCACAGACGCCTACTTTCAATATATTATTTCTTCGAGGATTTTGTTACAAAAAAGGAGCTGCCGCAAAAGCGACAGCTCCCTGTTGATTATTTATCCTGATTCGTGATTACCGTAAGGAATCAGTCCTCTTTCTTTTTGCGAGCAAATACATAAGCTGCAGCTGCTGCGCCTGAGATTACTGCGAACGCTGCGAGACCGCCTGCAACAGAACCGGTGTCGGGAATTGCTACATCGATATCAGCATCATCTGAACCGCTTACAGCATTTTCTGACCATTCTGCTTCAAAGACAAGGTCTGTATTGCCCATCTTTTCGGGCACTTCGGGATTCCAGCCTTCGAACTTGAAGCCGTCCTTAGCAGGATCTGCAGGAACGGGAACCTTTGTGCCTTCAACAACCTTATAGGTCTTGTAGACTTCGCCGTCAACCATGTAGGTTACGGTGTGTGTGTGTTTAACGAGGGCTGCAATGCCGCCGATTACAAGAACACCGCCAACGATTGATGCACCTGTGATAGCTGCAATATTGCCGCCTACGATTGCGCCTGCGATTGCACCGCCTGCGATTATCGTACCGCCGACAGCGATTCCTACGAAGGTCTTGTCAACTTCCCACTGTGCTTCGAAAGTCATGTTCTGTGCAGGCATTACATCGGGAACTTCGGGCTCCCAGCCTACGAACTTGAAGCCGAACTTTGTGGGTTCATCCGGAAGTTCGATTGCCTGACCTGCCTTGAGCAACTGAGTACCGACTGTCTTTCCGTCGGAAACGAACTTAGCAACATAAACGTCATCCTGAAGAGGAGCGAACTGAGCTACATAAGTCATATCCTTTGCAGGCATTGGCGACACAACTGAGGGATTCCATCCGACAAAGATCATTGTGGGATCTGAGGGAACGGGATCTTCGGGAATATAAACATCTTCCTTGTAGAGAACCTCGGCATCTTCATAGATTACTTCGCCGTTAACAATATATGTGAGCTTGTACTTGTTGATATTAAATCTTGCATAAGCGTTGATGTCTTCGGTTCCCATAACATTGGGAATCTTGTTGCCATTTTCGTCAACCCATTCCACGAAGGTGAATCCTTCAAGCTTGGGATCTGCGGGATTAACGATTTCTTCACCCTCAGCAAATTCCTTAACTTCGATAGGAGTTGTGTCACCGGATGCAAGATAATAGCTTACACTATGCTTGTTGACAATCTTTTCCCATTTTGCAGTTACTGTAAGAGGAGCTGCGGGCATCTTGCCGTCTTCGGGAATACCTGACCAACCTGCGAATGTGTGACCTTCCTTGTTAACTGTGGGAGCTGTGAGGAAATCAGCAACAGCGTCGCCTTCCTTAAGCTCTGCAGTATATTCTGTCTTGCCGCCTGCGAACTGACCGCCGTCAGCCTTAACGGTAAGAGTATAGGTTACGGTTGATTCCTTGGGTTTCCACTTAGCATAAGCAGTGATATCTTCTGCGGGCATTGTTGCGGGAAGGTCGTTACCTTCTGCATCCGTCCAACCATCAAAGATGAAATCATTTCTTACGGGAACGGGAAGCTCATCTTCATTGATGGGAGCCTTATATTGGAGAGTTATGGGGTCAAGTGTGTTGCCGCCCATGGTGTTGAAATTAATCTTATAGGACTTGATCTTCCATGTAGCCTTAACATTGATATCCTTTGCGGGCATCTTAGCGGGAATATCATATTCCTCGCCTGTCTTTGCATCTACCCAGCAATCAAACTCATAACCATCCTGTTCCGGACTTGCGGGAATGATATCCTTAAGGTCTGAGTCGTAAGCAACATCGCTTTCCGAGAAATGCGGGCTGCCGTTTTCGAATTCACCGCCGTTAGCATCGAGAAGAATGTCATACTTAAGAACTTCCCATTTACCTGTAAGGATTACATCGTTTTCGGGAACAACAAAGCTTGAAGTAAGAACTCCGTCAAGAGTCCAGCCCTTGAATTCATAGCCTTCAACATTTTCGATTGTTGCTGCGGTGAACTGTGTGCCTTCTTCTGCCTGAACTGCATCGGGAACCTTAACACCCGCGGGAACGTCGCCTGTGAACTCATAAGTGATTGTTGATGAGTTGGGAACGATTTCCTCAAATACGGGCTTAAGTGTTACGCCGCCTTCGGGGATAGATGTTACATCTTCTTCAGTTTTGGCATCAACCCACTTAATGAAAACATGTTCGTCATCCATTGTGGGATTAACCTTCGGAGCGGGAAGCTTTTCACCTGCTGCACCGGCATCGGGGAATTCTTCATAAACCTCGCCGTTTGCATCAAGGTAAATAACATCAAATACTTCTGTCCACTTCGCTGTCAGCTTAACATCATTTTCGGGCATTGTTGTGGGAACAGCCTGAATGCTGCCCGAATCATCAAACCAGCCTTCAAATCTAAAGCCGTCTCTTTTGGGTTTTGCAACGGGAGGAATCGCGGTCTTTGCTTCATATTCTTCTGTGAATACTTTGTCACTTCCGTCGAGTGTTCCGCCTGCGGGATCAAGAGTAAGAGTATATTTGGGTGCATCCTTAGTCCATGTACCTGTGAGGACAACATTGGAGTAAGGCATTGTGAAAGTTTTTACAATTTCGCCGTTGTAATACCAGCCGCTGAAAGTATAGCCGGGAATCTTGGGAACGGGAGCTGCAGTTGCTGTCTTACCTGCCTCAACTTTGTGAGCTTCGGGAAGAGTTTCATCTGCATTCTCGGGAATTACCGAACCGACATACTTATAGCTTACTTCATATGTGCCGGGAACGACGGGTTTAAATACGGGGATAAGAGTTACGTCACCTTCGGGAATTGAGGTTACGGGCTGCTTTGTTACGCTGTCAACCCAGCCGTCGAAAGTGTGGTCAGCCTTTTCGGGGCTGCCCTTTTCGGGAGCGGGAACAGCTGAGCCTGCAACGCCTGCATCCTTGATTATTTCATAATCAGAGCCGTCTTCGTTCTTATAAGTGATATCATAGAGTTCAAGCCATTTGCCTGTGAATGCGATATCGCCTGAAACGGTGATTTCCTTGCCGCCTGCATACTTAACGCCGTCGGCATACCAACCGTCGAATTCATATCCGTCAGCCTCGGGAAGAGCCTTAACGAAAATCTTATCGCCTACAGAAACGGTTTCTGAACCGTAAGCATCGTCTGCGCCGTCGGGCTTAGCATTGGTATATGCATAAGAAATTGTTGCTTCATCGGGGTCATTGATTTTCCATTCGCCGATGATCTTAACAGGCTCATCATCCATTGTGAAATCGGAAGCAGCCTTGCCGTCAATAGTCCAGCCGAGGAAGGTGTAGCCTTCAACTTCTGCGGGAGCATCTGCAATTTCAACAGATTCACCGGGCATTACATATGTCTCGTCGGGCTTCTCGGGTGTGGGTGTGGGAACTGCGCCTGTGAATTCATATGAAACCTTGTATGACCAACCGTATGAGTAATTCTTATCACCGGGAGTCATTTCAAAGGGAAGCTCAACCTTGTTACCCTGTTCATCGAAAATACCCTCAAACCTTGTATCTTCGGGGATATCGTTTTCATTGGGCTCGGGAAGAGAATCAACTGTTTCGCCGCATACAGCGCCAACGCTCTTGTCGCTGCCAACGCCGTTGGAGTCAATATTAATAGTATACTCAATACCTGTATAGGTACCTTCAAGAACAACATTCGATGCCGGCATTGTAAGAGTGCCGTTACCGTCTGAGCTGTATGACTTGCCGCTGGCTTTGTCATACCAGCCGGCGAAGGTGTAGCCTTCTTTTTCGGGTGCCTTTGCAACGGAAACTTTGTCGCCAACGTTTGCGGGCTGGTCTGCGGGAGCAGTTACATCAGCACCGGAAACAACATAGGTTACCTTATATTCAACGGGAACAAGAGTTGCATAGTAGTAAAGGTCTTCTGTGCCCATTGTGTCGGGGTCGATAGTCCATGTTGTAAAGTTATAGCCTGCCTTATACTTTTCGGGAAGAGTGAATGCGGGAGCTTCGATATCATCACCGAAATTATAAGGAACTGTGATTTCATCGATATCTGCAATGGGATTGTTGTCGCCGTCAACAACGATAAAGTGAGCAACGTGCTGTTCGGGAGTCCAGATAGCTGTGTATGTTGCGTCGCCTGTTACTGTTGTTGTGTCGGTAAGCTTGTCCTTGTTTGCATCTTCCCAACCGCCAAAGATATGACCTGTCTTTTTGGGGTTAGTGTCGGGAATATCGATTACATAACCGTATTTCTGATCTTCAATAGTTTCTGATGTTGCGCCGCCTTCCCAAGCTGCATCCTCACCTGCATTGAAGGTGATATCAAAGCTTGCAAGCTTGTAGTAAACGGTGATAACATTTCTTCCGCCGTCAACAAGAGCTTCTATCTTCGCGCTGTTGCCTGCATGGTCGGGATCGGGAACCTGACTCTCATCGTCGATGAGAGTGCTCCAGTCGTGAGTGTTCTCAGCAGCAAATTCAGCGTTCGGAGCGTCAATATAAACTTCTACCTTTTCGCCTTCTGTGCCAGTGAATGTGTTAACAAGAACGGGAGCTGCATATTCGCCGTCTGTACCGGGAATTTCCTTAACTGCATAAACCTCGTATTCAACTTCCTGAGGAATCTTTTCCCACTGAGCTACAAAAACAAGATCCTTTGCGGGCATCTCTTTGGGAATTGCGATGTTAAGAGTTTCTTCTTTCCAACCGTTTTGCGTATACTTATCGCCTCTGGTTGCGGAGGGTGCTTCAATGGGATCGCCGTATTTAACGTTAATTGTATAAGATGAATGTCTGATATCATCTTTATCAATAACCCATGCATCATCTGCACCGGACTTGAATGTTACGGAGTATTCATCCTGACTCCATACTGCCTTGAGGTTGGTATCTTCCTCAAGAACGAAAGATTCAGCATCCTTGGAAACAACAATTTCTTCTGTCGGTGCGTTTGCATTAGCCCAACCGAGGAATGTGTTGCCTTCCTTAACGGGAGCTGTGAGAGGAACTTCTGTTCCGAAGGGAACATCTGTTCCTGTAATGTCTTCGGTGTTGCCGTCAATATTACCGCCTGCAAGGTCGATATTATAATTGTATTTACTGATTTCCCACTTTGCGTAATACTTTGTATCCTTTGTGGGATAGGTTGTGGGTGCGGTTTCGATAACATCAGCGTCGCTGTTTTCAATCTTCCAGCCCTTGAATGTGTGTCCCTTCTTATCGGGATTTTTCTGAGGCTCTGCGATTTCTGATTCTGCATCACCTGTCATTGTTCCGTAAACTGTTTCTTCGTTATCAACAACATCAACGAAAGTAAGAGTTATCTTCTTTGCAACCCATTCTGCTGTGTATGTTGCGTCTTCTGCAGGGAACTTTGCGGGAACTTCGCTGTCCCAAGCACCTGCTTCATAGCCTTCCCTCTCAGGAATTGCGGGAATCTTTGTTGTATCAATAGGCTCGTCAAATTTGCCTGTGATTGTTGTTTCGTTATCGCCGACAACGAATGTGAGAGTGATGTCCTTCTTCTCGATGATGGCATCAATTCTCATGCCGTCGGTGCTGTCCATGATCTGGCCTTCGGAATAATCCCAGCGTATAAACTTATAGCCGGCATTAAGACCGCCGTTTTCGATTGTGGGATCTTCTGCGGGAGCCTTGATTTCAGTGTCAATAATGGTGGGAACTGTATCGTAAAGAACGCCGTCAACATAGAAATCAACGGGATATACGTTTTTGCCTTCAATCAGATAAAGAACAGTGTCTTCAGTGATTGTGTAGGGGAAGTTAACAACAGTTTCATCCTTAAGCATCCAGGAGTTAAGGGTGGGATAGTTTTCGGGAATATGTGAAGCGTTAAGAGTGTCGCCGTAACCGATTTCGGTTTCGTCAAGCTTCTTGTATTCGCCGCTGTCATCCAGAATTGCCCAGAATTCAACGTTGCGGTGTTGCTGATTGTAAAGAGGATAGAAATCAAGGTCGCCTGAAGCGGTTGCGGGAATATCTGTATCCCATTCCTCGCATGCATAACCGGGCTTTGAGGGCAGGTTAACCTTCTTTGCATCATCGGTTGAATCGCCGAACTTGAACTGCTTTGTGATTATCTGGCTGCCGTCTGCAAAAGTACCTGTTCTGGTCGCATCCTCTTCTGCATATGCATAGAAGGTGTATGTGTAAGTGTTTTCTGCATAAACAGCGTAGAGATCGTAAACTCTCTTTTCAGGGTCAACCTCGGAATCAACCGCGGTGTCGATTGTTGCGGGAAGATTTATAAGAGTTGCGTTTTCTTCGTCGCCGGCCTTAACGGGAGTTTTTGACCAGCCTACGAAGTGGTATCCTTCGGGAGCGGGAACAACGCCGTTAATATCAGCAAGGAATTCAGGGAATGCAACTCCGTAATAATAAGGAGTTTTCTTTTCCTGGCCGTCCTGACCGACAACCTTGCGATACTGATAGATTTCTTCCTGTGAACCCTCTGAGTCTTCATAATTGTAGACTACTGTATAATCTTTTCTTGCGTAATAAACATCAAGCACATTGGAGGAGCTGTTTTCTGTAATTGTTACGGACTTATCGCTCTTGGTTTCATCAATATAGAAACCGTCGGGAACAAAACCGTCCTGGCGGGGAATCGTCTGACCGACAAGAGTTGTTGCATCTTCAGTCTGAGCATCTTTCAGATAATAGTTACCGTCAACATCCATTTCGTAGGTGTTGATTGTGTAAGTAATATCTGTGGGATCATCAGGCTTCCAAAGTGCATAGTATGTTGTGTCATCATAGGGATTTGTATAAGTTGATGTGTCGATTGCAATGCTTGAAATATATGCTTCAACGCGTTCATCAACATAATTATCGATGTAAAGCTCTTTTTCATCCTCATCGGTAATGTCATCGGGAACAACAACATCTTCACGCTTGCAAATATTCTCGGGAACGATATCAACATCCAATGTTGACCAGCCTTTGAAGGTGTAGCCATCTCTTGCAACAGTGCCTTCGGGAACCGAAATAGGCTGACCGATAATAGCAGCATTGGGACCTTTTACTATTGCGCCGCTTCCTTCCCATGCACCGCCATTGGCGTCGAATGTGAGGTTCGTGATGGTTGTGAGTGAATCGGAAATTGTTTCAAATTCCGCATCCCACAAGCTCATATTATTACCGTTACCTCTGTTGGTGCTGCCCAAGCTATATCTATAGAAGTTAACGAAAAGTTCGTCATCCTGATAAGCGTCAACAAACACACCGCCGTCCATATAGCCGTTGCTTTGTCTTTCGGCACTGTCATAAAGAGCAGGAATAAGTGCATCGCCGCCGTTATTAACAGTTTTGTCGGTGCTTGTGGTTATTTCGTTACTGTTAACCTTAAGGTTGAACTTCATTACCCATTCTGCATCGGAGTTTGTAAGCTTACCGTTCGAATCGCGCGAAACAGTGAAAAGATTTGCACCGATGTTCGAACCGAAGTTAAGACTTGCGGAAATGAGGCTGTAAATATCGAAATAATCAATTGTAAAATCAGGATTTCCCTCAACATTTACAATATAGTCAATAGCCATATTGTTGTAATTCTGAGTATATTTTTTCGCATCCTTGCGCCAAACAGCATCCGAAGAAAGGTTGTAGGAATTTGTGGACGAAGGATATGATTTGTTGGTGGGAATATCAATGTTTGAGGCATTGTCAGCTGCGGTATGCTTCTGTGTGAAATAATCTGTGTTGAAAGCAAAGCCCAGTGAACCTGTCGCAGTGGGGAAGGTTGTTTCAAGATAAATTCTGGCTTCGATATCTTCACCGGGAGCAGCTCTATCTGTCTCAATCCATTTCTTTACCCAGTTACCTTTTTCACCGGCCAAATTCACATCTGTACCGGCTTCGTCAGCTACCCAGACATCTGCTTCTCTATAGAAAAGGACCTGGAAACGGATATCGTTGTCATTGATTCCGTCCTTGCCATAGGTTGCGGATGCTGCAACTGACATTGAACTGAACATCATGACAATTGCAAGAAGCAATGCCAATGATTTCTTTAAACGTGCCATATGCATTTTTCCTCCTTAATGCTCGAAAGCGCAAGCGACACTTTCGTATATTACAAGCCATTTTAACATAATGTCTTGTTAATTTCAAGTCTGTTTTATAATTAAAATTAATATAAAGGCTGGAATTTACGCAAAAAATTGTAAATTTTTTGTGAATTTTATTCCGAAACCGTATCTCCACTGTCAATAACCTTTGATGCACGGATTCTTGCAAGCTCATACATCATGGTATCTCTTGTTTTGCCGTGAACGTTAAAGAACAAAAGTGTAACACCCTTCATGAATCTGCCGATTGCGGGAGCGAGGGCAAAAACAGTCCAGATACCCGCAAGCATTCCGGGGTCTGTCTGAGGAATGTTGATACCGTTTTTGAAAAGCGGCTCGTAGTGAATAGCGGCAACGGCAAACGCACTTATCATCTTTGCTGCAGCATTGGAAATAATCTTGAAATATTCCATGGCAGCCGTAATGGTTGCTTCATTTCTGACGCCCGATTTCCACTCAACATAGTCATAAAGGTCACCGTTGAGAGCGGTGCTGCAGTATCTCTGAATACTGTTGAGCGAACCGCAGAAGGTAAGGGCAATAACTACCCAGATAAAATTAAATATAAAGTGGTCTTCGCCAAACGGCTTGTAGCCCACAAGCCACATGATGAAATAGCATGCTCCGCAGAACATATAGCTGCCTGCCGCAAGGTTTCTCAACCCGAATTTTTTGGTAAGCTTCGGGGCGAGAGGAAGAACGAAATAACTGGGCAGACCCGTGAAAAGGCCGGCAATCGTTCCGTAAGAAAGCCTTCCCATGCAGTTAAGCCAAAAGAAGTCTTCAACCATGGTGCCCGTGCTTTTACCGACCGCAAAGAAATTCTTGATAAGAATAACCCACATCGGACGGCATGTGCCGATTGTTTTAAAGGTCTTTACGAGACCCATCTGATTCATTTCCGTTCTTGAAGAAAGCGGCATTCTTTCTTTCAAAGAGAAGAAGCCGTATGTTCTGAAGCAAACAACGCAGGCAACAAAGAACACCGCGCCGCCCGAGAAAACATTCCGTGTTTCAACGCCCAGCAGTTGCGGCAAAAAGTCGACCAACGCAGGGAACAGCGACGGCAACCAGACGCCGACCAAATCCGCATAAGCATCGGTTGCAATCAACCGATTTCGCTCAATCGGGTTTGGCGTTATGTTGAAAAGAATAATCTGATAGCTTGTGTTGTAAAACGAATTGGCAATCGAAACAATATAATTGAACAAAAGAAAGCTTACAAAAAGCTTTGAATCGCTCATACCGCTCGGAAGAATCCACGGCGAAAGCGAAGCCAACACCCAAAACGGCAATGTCAGTATAATATACGGTCTGACTCTGCCCCAACGGGTTCGCGTTCTGTCAATAATGAGGCCGGAAAGAGCGTTGTCAACCGTATCTGCAACCATGCTGACAGTCTCTGCTGCGCCCCAGGTTGTTTCCTTTATTCCGAGGAATGTTTTCGCAAAAAAGAAAAGCTTTTTGTTGAAGGTGTTCCACATCGTGTCGCCCATACCCGAAAGGATATAAGCAACATAATGCTTGGGGCTCAAATAGTTTTTGCTTTGGTTATTATACTCTCGAAGAACAGCCTCTTCATCATCAGCTGCAGTTGTTGCGGTCTTGATTTCTTCAGCCAAAATAATCACCATCCTTAATTATCAGTTGCTGCACCGCAAAATTACCCAATATATCGAACATTTTATTATATCTCAAGAAAAAAATCAAGCCCATTTCAGAAAAAACTGAAACGGGCTTGGTTTTTTCACTTATTAAAGCTTGATTTTTTCGCTTTTTAAGGGGTTTTCACAACGGTTTTTCCAAAAACTGTTAGCGTAAACTTCAACAAAATATTCGCCGCCGTCAAGCCCCTCAAAGCTCACGCTGAGCCTTTCGGGCATATTGTAAAAATAGAATTCACTCCATATTGTTGAATTGCGGACGATGGTGTTTTCGCTGTCTTTAACCAATATATTATAATCATTAACATATTCTTCCGATATGCTCGCCTGGTCAAATTCAACTGTAAAGCCATCTGCCTTTACGTTTGTGATGTCAATTTTTGCATCGTCTCCGAAATAAGGCGCAAGGTCTGATTTGTAACGTTTATCCGTATAAAGATATGATTCGGGATTCCATGCCTCATCAATTTTCCAGACAAATGGGAAAAAGTTTGATGTTATGAGGTCATAAGGATAAATTCTGACTCTCATTTCGGCATCCGCTTCAACAATCAGCATCTGAGCGGCGTTTTCCTTGCCCGGCGGGCATGTGCCGTAAACCTTGTCGAACTCATCAAGCTCAAAATAGCTGAGCGTGCCTGTTCCGAGGCATGTAAAATGACGCTGATGGATTGAGCGCGGGTCATTGATAGGAGCATGAGAATGACCCGAAAAATCGATTGTCTGGGGATAGTTCATAAGAATATCCGTCAGCTCATCCTCGCCCCAGTTTGCGCTGCCGTAAACGGTTCCCATAATATGTGGATGCTGGAAAAAGAATATGGGTTTTTTAGGAGCATCGGCAGCGGCTTTTTTCAGCTCGGCAGCCACCCATTCTCTCTTTGCATCATCAAAATGACAGCCGTTTGTGCTGGTTACGCTTATGAAGTGATAGCCGTTAATCACCTTGTGTGTATCGGGCTCCATTGAAAAGATTTGTCTGAAGCGTTTGATTGCATTTTCTTCGCCATCGCACATAAATTCGTGACTGGCAAGAGAAAGAGTTACTTCGGTGCCCTCTTTTACTGTTTGACCGAGAGTATCTTTAAAAGCAAGCATCTGAGTTTCGGTGCCTCTTGTTGCGAAATCGCCGACAACATAGATTGCATCCAGCTTTGAATATTCTTCTTTTTCACTGAGAGCATATGCAGTCTGAACAGCTTGCTTCATTCTTTTGCGTTCAACACTGTCCTCATCCTTATAGTGGATATCGCTGACAACCATAAAACGGAGAATCGGCTTGAAATTTTTATCAAATGACACAGTAATCACCTCTGCATAAAAATCGGGGCTGTTAAACAGCCCCGTTGAAATTCAAATTAAGTGTTTGCAAAAAGGAACTGGGTAAGGAAGGGGATAACACTCTGTATAATGTCTGAAAGCATTCCGAAAACATTAACAGAGGGAAGCCATGATGAGAAGTTCTCAAACAATTTGCCCCAGTTGAGGTCAGCAATCTGCTTGATAAATTCTCCGAAGCTGAGAGGACCGTCTTCTTCCTCTTCTTCTGCGGGAGGATCGAGTGCCTCAAATGTCAGTTCGTAAATCTTATCTGTGAACACATTGCCGTCTGTAATATAGATATAGTATGTGCCCGCAACAAGTGCTTCGGTTTCAATAACTGCAGCCTTTGTATTGGTTGCGTCACCATTTGCAACAAAACCGTCTGAAGCGCTCACGATTTCAACCATCCACTGGCCGTTTGTATTCTTCGCAGCGTCATCATATGCATTAACGGTAACTCTGTAGCCATAGTTGTTGCCTGCTGTTGTGAACTTGAAGCAGTCAACATCATTCTTGTCAAGAAGGCTGCCGGTTATCTGAGAACCGATTCTTACTGTGTTTGCATTAAGAACATCGTTGTTATATTCGTGCTCAATGTCAACATAAGAACCGCCTGAATATATTCTTACCTGATAGCCGCCGACAGAGCCGGAAAGGCCCTCAACCTTGAGATAATATGTGCCGCTGTCAACACCGATAGCTGTGCTGTTAGCCTGCTCTTCGTTTGCGCCGATCTGAATCGCGCCGAGTGAAAGCTCAACGGGAGCCGAGTTAACGCCTTCCTGAACTTCGATAAATGTTGCTTTATAGTTGCCTGTCTTTGAAGCTGTGTTATAGATGCCCATGTAAAGAAGGCTTGAAGAAGTAACGGTAACTTTATAATAGTCAACGTCACCTGTGCCGATTGTTCCGTAATAGAGCTTGTTGGGGTTGCTCTTTGTTGCGAAGCCCATAACTGTTGCATCTGAAACCGTGTCGTTATCTTCGATTTCGAAATCAGCAGAAGTATTAATCTTGAGAGAAATGGTATAACCGAGAGTAGAGTCAAGAACCTTATCCATCTCAACCTTTATGTAATAATCGCCGGGGCTGACGCTGAACTCAACAGAAGACTCTGCCTGAAGAGCGGTTGACTTGAAGGATTCTATATTAACTCCTTCGGTGTCGGTAATTGTAACTTTGAAATATGAAGCGTCTTCAGCTGAACCTGTGAGAGCTACGTGAGAAAGTGTTACCTTTGCAACGCCGCTTTTCTTAGCCTCAAAAACAAAGAAATCCTCATCGTCTGCATCAGAAATTTTTCCGTTAATAGGACTGCCTTCGCCTACAAGGTCAGCAGTTTCGGGAGTTGAGTTTTCTGCATCTTCTTCGTTTGTGTCTGCAGCAAATGCGCAGAATGTGCTGCCCATTGCAATAAGCAGAGCAAGAAGAATAGCAAGAAGTGACTTAGCTTTTTTCATCTTTTTGTCCTCCTGTTATTTTAAATATTAGCTATTAGCGATAGCATTCTATCATATTTTTTCAGGATTGTCAAATCAATCGGATAACCATTTTATTAATTTTCGGTAAACAAAATATTAACTTTGGCATCTTTTTTACTGAAACTTAGCAGATTTTGTGTGTTTCTCCTTAATTGTACGCAATATATAATAAAAAGCTTTTTCAAAAAATTTTTTAATGTTCCGTTTGATTCTTTTACTCAGCAGGGTGTTATTTCATAGAACACAACAGCATGGGGGGCAAGCGTTATTCCAAGAGAAAGCACCCCGTTTTCAACCGTTGCCGTTTGCTCCGTCGGAACAAGCTTTGAACATTCCGAATATTTACCGTAAAGCTCATTTTGATAAATCTCCCTCGCCTCGGGGTCAGCAAGCGTTATGGGGTTATCAATCTGCGGGTCATCGGGCGACCATGCAAAGCAATCATCTCCGATTCCGTATTCTTCCCTATCCTTTACCCAATCGTCAAAATAATTACAGTTGTCATCAATCACATAAGCTGTGATTTTAACGCTTTTCCCGTCAAACTGAGGCAGCTTAACTTTGAATTCAATATCTGCAGGTGCTGTATAGTCAACTTTGTTTTTGAAATTATACGCCATAATATGAAGGGTATCTGTTTCTTCGCTGAACGCCGAAACGGCTTCAACCTGAGCTTTGGGAACAAGCCCGAAGCGGTTCGTTTTTGTTTCGGCAAGCCTTGCGCCGCCGAATTTCGACACCTGTTTCGCGACATGATAACTGACCGTCGGATTGCCCTCAAGCAAACCGTTCGAAAGATAAGACCATGCTGAAAAATAATCGATTCCGTTTTCAAGCATCTGTTTGTAAAGCCTTGCGTCATAAGCCGCCTGATAAGTATAACCGCAGGTTCTGGTCAAAAGCTCATTGCCGTCTGCTCCGCTTGCAGTTCCGCAAAGAATTCTGCCCTCGTCAATGCCGTAAATCAAGTTGTCAAGGCCAACGTTCTCTGCTGTTTTGCGAAGATAAGCAATCGTTTCCGGCAGAGTTTTACCGCTTGTGTATTTTCCGGGCTCGGAATCATAAAATGATGCAGAAAGATAGCAAATCCGCGTACCAATTTCCCCTGTTTTGTGGTTAATGCCCTCTGCGCAATGTCTGATAAAATACGCCTCATCCCAAAGCCCTTCGGTAACCGTCATGGAATGCGCACCGACAAAAACATCTTTGCCGATAACATCGGTCAATGCCGCAACCGTATAGTCATAAAGCTTGCAATATTCAATCGCGGTTTCTTCGGGGTCGCCGCTGTTTGCCATGAACCATGAAGCGTTTTCATATTCCGTCATAACACCGAAACGCCAGCTTATCACCTCTTCTTTACCGAATTCTTCAACAAGAGCTCCGGCAATTGCGGCGATATAGCTGTAGTATACATTATAATCATCAGGCGGATAAATGTTTGTGCTGAACTCGGCATCGGTATTTGCCTTTTCAGAATATTTGAGAGGAACACTGCCGAGCTTTAAAAACGGTTTTGCACCAAGCTCCAGAACTCCCCTGCAATTATTGATAAGCACGGTAAAATCATAGTCGTCGAGCACGGTTCTGTCGAGCGGGTCAATAAACAAATCTCTTTCTGCATTGCCGCCCGTGCACTGCATGAACTGAACATAGTTGACAAACTCAAAAATATTGTTTTCTCCATTTATTTCCTTGCCGACAAACGGATTGCCGTCTATTGACCAGATATTGACCGTGCTTGCGGGGTTTGCAAGCACTTCACCGGTTTCGGAGGCATCAACGGTAAATTTATAATTGTTTATCATGTCGGTGCAAAATGTTCCGATTGTTCCGAAAAAAGCAATTATTGATGCAAGAATCGAAGCTAAAAACTGTTTCATGCCTCACCCTCCGAAAATATGTTTGATAATAAAAGATTAAATCATCGATGCGGCATTGTCAAGAAAATGTTTTTGGTGCGCAAGGCTTTAAACTATTGACGGAAAAGGGCAATTAATATATATTTATAGTATATTGAAAATTCCGAGGAGAGAAAAATGAAATACGTAATTTATCAATGGATAAAAAAAGTTCTGGCAGTTATCACTGCTGCTTTCATGTCGTTTACGGGCGGCATTTTCGCTGAAAAAGAACCCGCTCAGGCCGACCGCCCCGCCGCAAACAGCGTCACGGCATACAGCCAAAGTGATGCCGACTATGAACTGACTGTTGACGTTGAAGATGAAATTCACGACATCAGCGACCTTCTTTTCGGTATCTTTTTTGAGGATATCAACTTTGCTGCGGACGGCGGACTTTACGCTGAAATGGTTGTTAACCGTTCCTTTGAATTTACCGAAATTGCCGCAGGCGACGCGCTTTACGGCTGGAACGCAGTCAACGGTGCAGAGGCTTCGGTTAAGCTGAATGCTGATGATTCGCTCAACAAAAACAACACAAATTACCTTATTCTCTCAAACTCTGCCGACGTCTGCGCAGGTGTTGCAAATTTCGGCTTCCTTGACGGCATGTCAATCGAAGAAAACGCAAAATATAATTTCTCGGTATATGCAAAAGCCCTTGACGGCTACGACGGAGCAATTACCGTTCGCCTTGTTTCGGGCAAAGAAACCGTTGCAGAAAGCAAAATCAATTCAATAACCGCCGAATGGCAGAAATATGAGCTTGAACTCACATCTTCAGAAACCGATTTCGAAAATGCAACGCTTCAGGTGCTTATCGACAACGGCTGTGTTGCACTCGACATGATTTCTCTTTTCCCCGATGACACATTTAAAGGCAGAGAAAACGGCATGCGAAAAGACCTTGGTGAAATGCTTGAGGCGCTTGAGCCAAAATTCCTGCGCTTCCCCGGCGGCTGCATAATCGAAGGCTATGATTATGAAACATTATATAATTGGAAATATTCCATCGGAACCGGCAATGACGGATTACCCCTTGAATTTAACGGCAAATACGGTGACGTTGCCGCAAGAAAACAGGGCATAAACCTTTGGACAAACGTTGCCGCAACCGATGACCCCTATCCCTGCTTCATGAGCTACGGTCTGGGCTTCTATGAATATTTTCAGCTTGCCGAGGATATCGGTGCCGTAGGCGTTCCCGTTATCAACTGCGGAATTTACTGCCAGATGCGCGGCAGAGGCCCCGTTGATATGAACTCCGACGAGTTCAAGCAGTATGTTCAGGATATGCATGACCTCATTGAATTCTGCCGCGGCGGAGAAAACACAACATGGGGTAAGGTGCGTGTTTCACTCGGCCACCCCGAACCCTTTGAACTGAAATATATCTGCATAGGCAACGAACAGGAGGGCGAAGTCTATTTCGAACGCTATCAGGCGTTCCTGGATTCATTCAACGAAGCCAAAGCTGAAAACCCCGAGCTCTATGAAGGCATTGAGCTTATTTATTCCGCCGGCGCATCAGACGGCACGCACGGAGAAAACTACATAAAATCCTATGAATATGCAAAAGAGCAGCTCGGCAATTCAGCTGTTGCCGAAGATTTTGCAGGCGCAACCGACCAGCATTACTACAATCAGCCCGAATGGTTCCTGCAGAACACAGACTATTATGACGAAAAGAATTATAAACGTTCCGTCAGTGAAATGACCGACACGATTTACGGCGGTGGGATTCAGGTTTTCCTCGGCGAATACGCCGCAAAATCCAACACCCTCAAGGCCGCGCTTGCCGAAGCCGCTTACATGACGGGGCTTGAGCGCAACGGTGACATAGTAAGAATGGCGGCATATGCTCCCCTTTTCGGCAACCTCACCGCAACCCACTGGTCGCCCGATCTTATCTGGTTCAACAATCATCAGGTACCGGGTTCAATCAGCTACTATGTGCAGAAGCTTTTCTCAAAGAACACGGGCACAAAGCTGCTTTCTTCAGCTCTCAGCGGTGCACAGATTGAGCAGCAGCCTCTGAGCGGCAGGGTCGGTGTCGGCACATGGTATACCTCGGCAGAATTCGATAACGTAAAAGTCGTTGATAACGAAACGGGCAGAACGCTTGATTCAGACAAGTTTTCAACTCCTCTCAACTTCTGGTGGAACTGGGATAACGTTTATGAAAGCAGCGATTTTGAAATCAAAAACGGTAAGCTCGTTCAGACAAACGTCTGGATGCCTTACACCGAAACAGGCAAGGTTGCATATTTCGGCTGTGAGGACCGGACAAACTACACCTTCACCGTTGAAGCAACAAAGCTTGAAGGCGACGAAGGCTTTATAATCCCCTTTGCCGTTAAGGACACGCAGAACTGCTGGTTCTGGAACATCGGCGGCTGGGGCAACACTGTTTCATGTCTTCAGCAGATAGAAAACGGAGCCAAAACCAAAATGCTTGAAACGCAGAAGCCCTGCACAATTGAAACAGGCAAAACCTATGAGCTAAAGGTCGTTGTTTCAGGCACGCAGGTTAAATGCTACATTGACGATGTCCTCTATGTTGATTTCAACACCGCCAACGAAGCAGAGGCAGAGGCTTATCATGTTGTCAGCACCGATGAAAACGGCGATATAATCATTAAAATAGTCAACGTGACCGATTCAAGCAGAGTTGTGGCGATTGACCTTGGCAACACAAGCGTCAAGAACACCGCAACCGTCAGCCGCGTTGCAGGTGACAGCCTCGGCAACGACAATATTCTCGGCGCAAAAGAGGACTGCATCATGGAAGAATTCTTCGTTGACGGCTTCTCGAACAAATTCAACTACACCGTGCCTCAATATTCGGTAACCTGCATAAGGCTGGAAAGGAGTTAAAAATGAAACCTCAAAAAATAATTTCCTTTATTCTCGCTCTCATAGTTGCTCTCGTTCCCCTCTCTGCATCTGCTGCCTCCGAAAAGAAACTGAATTATCTTGTTCTTGGCGATTCCATCGGCTTCGGAGCAGGTATAGTCAACCCCGACGAAGCCTGCTACGGAAAAATCGTTGCCGATACCAACGGATACAATTACAAAAATCTTTCCGTCAGCGGATATAATACCGATGCACTGCTTGCGCACATGCTTCTGCCCACGGTAAAAGAAGCAATCGAAGAAGCGGATATTATCAGCCTTTCAATCGGCGGCAATGATTTCCTGACCTCAAACATGGTTCAGCTTTGCTCGGAAGCAGCTTTTCTCAATGATTATTCAACCTTTGATGAAATTTCAAGCAAATTCTATGATAACTATTGCAAAATAATTGCAGATATCAAAAAACTGAACCCCGATGCAGTCATTCTCGCGCAAACACTTTATAACCCGATGTATAACGCCGCGCGCAATATTTATCAGGCAGGCGCAGACAGACTCAATGCAGGCTATCGACGCTATCTCAGCGAAAACCCCGGCAGCATTGTTATTGTTGATGTCGGCTCGGCTTTTGAAGGACACGAAGAATATATTGCAAATGATTGCATACATCCCAACGCCGCCGGAAACGTTGAAATTGCACGGCTTGTTCTAAAAGCGCTCAAAAGCCTGAAACTCGGTGAAAAAACAACGCCGGTAATAACTGCCGCAGGAGCAGATAACAATCTCACCTTCGGTTATAAAATTCTGCTTGAAGCTACCGTTAATTACTTAATGTTTATTGCCGAAACCGTTTCTCCGTTAATCAGTCTGTTAAAATAAGGTCAAGAACCGCCGCAGGCATCGCCCGCGACGGTTCTTTTTATATCCGCTTTTGCTTATTTCATGCCGTTTTCATAAGCCTCGATCATTTTCTTAACCATCTGACCGCCTACAGAACCTGCTTCCTTGGAAGTGAGGTCGCCGTTGTAACCCTGCTTAAGGTTAACGCCTACTTCACGAGCAGCTTCCATCTTGAACTGGTCAAGAGCGGCTCTTGCCTGAGGAACAACTGAATTATTCTTTGACATTTCGTTTACACCCCTTCACATTCAATTTGCGTTTGCCTTATTATTGTTGCAATCATTCAGGGGTTTATTAATGTTAATTTTTTGATTATTTTGAAAGTTTTGAAATCAAAAAGCCGACGGGGTTTAATCCGTCGGCTTTGGTTGTTTATCCGCTTATCAATAATGTGACATTCCGCATTCGCAAACGGAATTGATCTTAAAGAGTTTGTTAAAGAAGTTGACTATTTTCCAGAAGAAGCCCATAATACCGCCCTGATGGCACATATGCTCGCAGTATCCTGAACTCAGATCCTCTGTATTTTCAACAGTTACGTTATTGGAAAGATAAAGTGAAATTTCAGTACCTTCGGCAATTACGGTGTACTCTGTGCCATCTGAAAGTTCAAGGGTAATTTCCTTGCCCAAAAGATTTTCATGGATTGTTACCGTTGTTTTTTTGACAGGGTTACCGCTCTTATCTTTGGGTTCGGGATAAATACCATCCGCACCTGTGCTGTCTATGACACCGCCGTTGATCTGAACGAAGTTATATTCGGTTTCGCCGATTGAATCGGAGCTGCCGTTACCGATAAGGTTTTCGTCATTATCATGCCAGTCGCTTGCGGAAATATAACCTCCGTTGATGATAATCTTGCCGCCGCAGCTGTCTTCATCCGATCCGCCGCCGATTGCAGCACCGTCATCGGAGCCTGCAACGATTTTACCGCCGTTGATTGTGATGGAGTCAACATAGCCGTTATCGGCACCACCGATGCCTGCACCGTCATCATCAAGAGAAAGTGCGGTTATATCGCCGCCGTTAATAATAATTTCGCCGCCTTCGCCGTCGTAGCCAACGCCTATACCTGAGCCGTCATCATCCATACATTCTGCCCAGATTTTGCCGCCGTTGATTGTGATTTTGCCCGCACCGCCTTCATAGCCGCCGCCGATACCTGCACCATCACTTTCGCTCAGAGCAAAAATTGTTCCGCCGTCAATGATTATTTCGCCGCTGTCTGTTCCATCGTAACTGCCGATACCTGCGCTGTAGATGTCACCGAATGCAATAAGACTGCCGTCGCTTTCATTGATATGAAGCTTTGAATCCGATTCAAGTTCAATGCCTGCATATCCGGAATCTTCATAATCCGCAAATGCATTTGCACCGAAGAGATTGAGTGTTACGCTCGCACTGTTACGAATGGCGAGATTGCCGTTGTAACCGGTTATATATGTATTCACGAGATCAACTTCGATATCCCCGAAATATGTGTAAATACCGTAGTGAACATAATCCTCTGAGCCTTCATCTTTGGGCTCGGTTTCGATAATCACATATTTTCCGTCATATTCATAGGTGGTTTCGTCGTCTGTTTCAGCATTGTAATAGGTATAACCGGGGTCTACTGAATAAGAATCATCGTTTATATAAATATAATTGCCTGCACTCATATTGATAACGCCGTTGGGAACGGGATCCGCAATTTCAACAAGACCGTCAACCGCTGTTTCAATTGCTTTTGCCATTGCGTCAACATCTGCCTGCTTGCCTTTGGGAAGCATTCTCCTGACGCCCTTGACTGCCGTCACAAGATTTGCAACGCTTTCTGCGGAATAATATTCAAGATAATCGGGGATTGTTGCAAGAGCTGCATCAACATCGGAATAATCCGCAACGTTGATTGTGTAGATCGTTTGCAACATTTCGTAGCCGCTCATATCGACTTTTTCAAAAACGGGATTGTCGGAGTCAGGAAGATAAATTTCAACGCCGAATTCATTATCAAGTTCGCCTTCTCTGATCCACTTGAAAACATAGCTTGAATTTTTATCATAGGGAATTGCAAAAGTATCATACTCAGAGCTGTTCATATTTCTGACAAGAGTAAAGGGTTCACCGTTGACATAAACGAGAACCGCACCGTCACGCCAGCATACTTCGTATTCACTGTAAAGTTTAAAAAATATTGATTCACCCGTTTTGTATTCTTTGGTAACGTTTTTGCAGCGGTCACATAAAAGTTTGGTGTGAGCTGCTTCTTTTTCGGTTGCGGGAATATCAACGCTCTTGTATGAATGCTTTACAAGACCTGTTTCCTCGTTGCCGTATCCGCAGTTTGCACAGTAATTGATACAATATTCATCATCATACCAAGCGTATTCTGTCATAACATGGTCTTTTGAGAGGATATCAATATAACCGCAATCATAGCAATAAGGTGTACATTTTCCGTTGCCGTCATCTTCACTATATTCGATATTGTGGGGCTCTGCTGCCTCTGTTTTGCCGCAGATTTTGCAATTGAGCTGATGGGTATCTGCGGTCTGAACATATTCAGCTTCGGAATGGTCGCAGATTGTTCCGCAGCTGCATTTGCCGTCAACAAAAATATGTTCTTTGACTGCCGGAATTACCTCGCCTGTAAAATATTTGTCACAGTCTGCACAGTAAAGACCTGCAGTGTTACCGTCTTTACAGGTGGGCTCAACGCCTTCTTTATACTCAACAAAATGAAGTTCCTTTTCATTGAGGTCAGCGTTATCAGGGTCAATTGTTATTGCATCCCAATCTTCCTGAGTGCCGTTATAGTGAACTACTGCGAGATTGTCAGTATAAGCAACCACATTTTTTTCTATTGTTTCCACACCTGATCCAATAACAAGTGTTTCAAGATAGTAACAATCCCAGAAAGATGCGTTTTTGATTGTTTTTACGCTGTTGGGAACAACAAATGATTTAATATCCGTGCCACTCAAACAAGATTCCGAAATTTCTGTAATACCATTGCCGAGAATTACGGATTCAACATCGGAATATGTAAATATTGAATTTCCCAAAAAAGTTACGGAATCGGGAATTACTACTTTTTTAATGCAGACGTTCGTATAAAATGCATCTTTTTCTATGGTTTCAACCGTTTCGGGAACGGCATATTCCGTTACGCCGAGATTATTCGGGAAATAAACGAGTGTTTTTCCGTCTTTTGAAAACAGAACTCCGTCAACGATTTTGTAGTTGGGATTGCTCTCTGCAAGCTTGATTTCCTTGAGGGAAACCATGTCGGTAAATGCAAGAGCGTTAATTTTAGTAACACTTGCAGGAATTGTAACCGAAACACATTTATTCGCATAGCAGAATACTGAACCGGGAATATCTTTTATTCCCTCTTCAACCACGATATTGAGAATTGAACCGTTATATGCGTACCACGGGGGATTATACCACTCAACAACAATTTTACCGTTGCCGCTGATGGTGAGAGTGCCGCTTGCGTCAATCACCCATGTAACACCTTCGCCTGCCGTGCCGCTTGCGATATCTGTTGTTGCAAACGCAACCGATGCAACCGATGCAAGCATCATAAGAGCAAGCAAAATTGCCAAGGCTTTTTTGAATGTTTTTTTCATAAATTATCCTCCTTT
>JAZLCS010000129.1:0-6253 GCA_045614385.1 Acutalibacteraceae bacterium
ATTATTCGTTTGCCATGGCAAACGGCGACGATATATGCAAGGCAAGTGCGCGCTTTGATGCGCCTTCAAACGCCGAAGACGGTGTTGCGCAGATGATTGAAAAATATGCTTTATGAGGTGAATAATTATGGATGTCAATAACATACTTTCTCATTGTGACCACACTCTTCTTGCCGTTGATGCAAAATGGGAGGATATAAAGAGGATTTGCGATGACGGTATGAAGTATAAAACCGCAAGTGTCTGCATTCCCGCTTCTTATGTTAAACAGGCATCGGAATATGTTGGCGGAAAGCTTGCCATCTGCACGGTTATCGGCTTTCCGAACGGATATTCAACAACCGCAGCAAAAGTTTTTGAGGCAAAGAATGCCGTTGAAAACGGCGCGGACGAGGTTGATATGGTTATCAACGTCGGTTGGGCAAAAGACGGAAAGTTTGATGAAATATTAAATGAAATCAAAGAGATAAAAGCCGCTTGCAGAGATAAAATATTAAAAGTAATTATTGAAACCTGTCTGCTGACCGATGAAGAAAAAATCGAAATGTGCAGAGTTGTAACCGAGTCGGGTGCTGATTTTATAAAAACCTCAACCGGATTTTCAAAGGGCGGCGCAACAAGAGAGGACATAGCTCTTTTTGCAAAGCATATCGGTGCCGGCGTTAAGATGAAGGCGGCGGGTGGCATTCGCTCGTTTGAGGATGCCGAAGATTATCTTAATCTCGGCTGTGAAAGACTCGGCACAAGTGCGATTGTTAAACTTGTCAAAAATCAGGAAACAGTCGGATATTAAGGAGGATTTTATGAGTAAGCTACCGACTCCGCATATTGCGGCAACCGAAAAAAACGCATTTGCAAAAACCGTTCTTATGCCGGGTGACCCGCTGAGAGCAAAATATATTGCGGAAAATTTCCTCGAAAATCCGGTTCTCGTCAATAACACAAGAGGAGTTCTGGGTTATACGGGATTTTACAAAGGGAAAAGGGTTTCCGTTATGGCTTCGGGTATGGGTATGCCTTCAATCGGAATTTATTCCTATGAGCTTTATAATTTTTATGATGTTGAAACAATAATAAGAGTCGGTTCTGCGGGTGCAATCAGCCCCGAGCTTCATCTTCGTGATGTTGTTTTCGGCATGGGTGCCTGCACAAATTCCGCCTTTGCCGACCAATACCGTTTGCCGGGTACTTTTGCTCCGACTGCTGATTATTCCACCCTTACAAATGCTGTTAAGGCGGCTGAAAAGCTTGGTGTAAAGCCGTTTATCGGCAACATTCTTTCTTCGGACACATTCTATGACGATGCTTCAAGCCTTGCTGATTGGAAAAAGATGGGTGTTCTTGCAGTTGAAATGGAAGCGGCGGCTCTTTATATGAACGCGTCGAGAGCTGGCAAAAAGGCTCTTGCCATATGCACAATTTCTGATTGCCCGCTTTCGGGCGGCGAGGAGTGCACGGCTCTTGAAAGAGAGCAGTCTTTCAATCAGATGATTGAAATTGCTTTGGAGGCGGCTGAATGAACAACTCCGAGCTTATAAAACATGCACTCGATGCACGCAAAATGTCATATTCGCCCTATTCGGGCTTTGCGGTGGGTACGGCTCTGCTTTGCAAAGACGGCTCGGTTTATATGGGCTGTAATATTGAAAATTCGGCTTTTTCGCCCACAAACTGCGCAGAGAGAACAGCTTTCTTCAAAGCTGTTTCCGAAGGGAAAAGAGAATTCTCAAAAATTGCCGTTGTCGGCGGTGATTCTTCGCAGGATGTTCCCGATAATTATTGTCCGCCCTGCGGTGTCTGCAGGCAGGTTATGAAAGAGTTCTGTAATCCTGATTTTGAAATTATAATTGCCAGAACTCCCGATGATTTCAAAATATTAACTTTGACCGAAATTCTGCCTTTATCATTTGATAAACGTGAGGTATGATATGAATTTTGTTGATATTATCCGCAAAAAGCGCGACGGATTCGCTCTTACAAAAGAAGAAATTGAATATTTCGCTTTTGCGGCAGCTGACGAAAGCGTTCCCGATTATCAGCTTTCGGCGCTTCTTATGGCAATCTGTTTTAACGGTCTTAACGAAAAAGAAACTCTTGAATTGACATATGCAATGGCGCGTTCGGGCGATATGGCTGATTTGTCGGCGGTTGACGGCATAACGGCGGATAAGCATTCAACAGGCGGCGTGGGCGACAAAACAACGCTTGTCGTTGCACCGATTGTTGCCTCATGCGGAGTTAAAATTGCAAAAATGAGCGGCAGAGGTCTGGGTCATACGGGCGGCACAGTTGATAAGCTTGAATCCGTTCCCGGTTTCAAAACTTCGCTGTCAACAGATGAGTTTATTTCGGTTGTAAACAGTTGCGGTATCTGCGTTGCGGGTCAGTCGGGTAGGCTTTGCCCCGCGGACAAAAAGCTTTACGGCTTGCGCGATGTTACCGCAACGGTTGATAATATGCCTCTTATTGCCTCGAGCATAATGAGCAAAAAGCTTGCAGGCGGTGCGGATTGCATTGTGCTTGATGTCAAGTGCGGCAGCGGTGCGTTTATGAAGGATGAAGATTCGGCAAAAGCACTCGCAGAGAAAATGGTTGAAATCGGCAGGGGAGCAGGCAAAAAGATTGCGGCACTCATAACCGACATGGATGTTCCTCTCGGCCGCAATATAGGCAACTCTCTTGAAATTGTTGAAGCGGTTGAAACGCTTAAAGGCAACGGCCCCGAAGATTTAACCGAAATATCGGTTTTACTCTCGGCAAAAATTCTTGAGCTTGCAGGCAGGGGAGCTTTTGAAGAATGCAAGGCTCTCGCAAAATCAAAGATTGATGATGGTTCCGCTCTTGAAAAGCTTGCCGAAATGGTTGAGCTTCAGGGCGGTGATGCCGATTATATCCGCAACACGGCTCTTTTTCAAGCTGCACGATATAAATATAATGTAATAACAAAAGAAAGCGGATATATTTCTCATATGAATGCCGAGGGTATCGGCTCTGTCTGCGTTTCTCTCGGTGCAGGCAGGAAAAGAAAAGAGGACAGCATTGATCCGAGTGCAGGTATAATACTTTATAAAAAAACGGGTGACTATGCGGAAAAGGGCGGTGTTATTGCAACGCTTTATTGTTCGGATGATGCTTTGTTTGCAACGGCGGCAATGCAATTTGAGAAATCTTTAACTTTTAATTCTCATAAGCCTGAACCAAAACCGATTCTTTTAAAAATTGTTGAGTAAATATGCACAAAAAATTCCACGGATTTTTGACTTGCCAATTATTGCGTTTATATGATATAATGTATTGAATTTATAATGTTAGGAGATAATATTATGGGAAAATTAAATCAAATTGACAAAGCTGCCGAAAACAAGGGCTCGCTTCTTGTAACAATCTGGCAGTTCGTTAAGTTCATCGTTGTAAGCCTTCTTGCAATGATTGTTCAGTTTGTTCTTCTCAACACACTCAACCTCATTCCTCCCATTGCTGAGCTTTATAATCAGGATTTTGCATGGTGGGTATTCATTTATCCCGTTGCAGTAGGCGGTCTCGGCTACTTCATAGTAAGCAACGTTGCCAACATCATCGCTCAGATTGTTGCTTTCTTTGTTAATAAAGAAAAGACATTCAATTCAGGCGCAAATGTAGCAGTTGCTCTTCCTATCTACATAGTTTTCACAATCGCTCTTATTTTCTTCTCAGCATGGCTTAACCCCACTCTTAAGGAAGTATTTGTTGGCTGGGGTCTTGAAGAAGTTGCTGCAAAGAACATCGCAACAATGATTTGCTCTGCAGTTCAGTTCTTCCTCTATTTCCCCGTTGATAAGATTCTCTTCCACAAGAAGAAGGAAGAAAAGGCTGAATAAATTTAATGAAATCAAGACGGTGCTGTATTACGGCACCGTCTTTTTTGCCTCAAACACCATATTTGGTGAAATTTTTTTGAAAAAACTCAAAATTTTGTGGTTTTAGGTATTGCAAAACACAATATCTTGTGTTATTATAGGCGTACACCACCAATTAAACGCAACTAACTGCTTATGAAACAGAGGTGATTAATATGAACATTCAGGGCTTTCAGAAGTTAACGCTGCTTGATTATCCGGGCAAAATGGCGTGCACTGTTTTTACCGCGGGATGTAACCTGCGCTGCCCGTTTTGTCATAATTCAAGGCTTGTTCTGAATCCGCAAAAGCAGAGCGAGTTCAGTGTTGATGAGATTCTTGCTTTTCTGAAGAAGCGTCAGGGTATTCTTGACGGCGTTGTGATTTCAGGCGGAGAGCCGCTCCTGCAGCCGGATATATTTGATTTTATAAAACAGGTAAGAGCGCTCGGCTATTCCGTGAAGCTTGACACAAACGGAACCTTTCCCGAAAAGCTTCGTGAGCTTGTTGAGCAGGGGCTTGTGGATTACGTTGCCATGGATGTCAAGAATTCACCCGAGCTTTATGCGGAAACAATCGGCATAAGCGGCTATGACATATCAAAAATAAGAGAGAGCATTGAGTTTTTGCTTGAGGGCAGGGTTGATTATGAATTCAGAACAACCGTTGTCCGTGAATTCCACAGCGTTTTCGGTATGAACGGTCTCGGCGAAATGATAAAGTGTGCAAAAAAACACTTTGTTCAGGAGTTTATCGATTCAGGAGAAGTTATCGGATTCGGGCTTAATCCCGTGCCAAAAGAAGAGATGGAGTCAATGAGAAACCTCATGCTTAAATATGTTGAATCGTGTGAGCTTAGAGGCGTGTGAGAAAAATAACCAAAAACAATTGTATATATAGTGCATTTTTCACAAACTTAAAATATCGGGCACAATATCTTGTGAAATCCATTGACATAACCGCAATTATTTGATAATATCTTAATCGCTGTCGATTAATATCGGCTGCAAACACAATATATTGGGTATAATAAAATTTTAACATACAATATTTTTGAAAGGACGAAAGGCATGTATCAGGTAATCAAAAGAGACGGCAGCACTGCGGATTTTAACATCACAAAAATCGCAGAAGCTATCAAAAAAGCATTCGACTCACAGGAAAAACAGTATCATCCCTCAACCATCGACTTCCTCGCCCTTAAAGTAACAGCAGATTTCGAGCCCAAGATTCAGAACGGTCTTATAGCAGTTGAAGATATTCAGGACAGCGTTGAATCAGTTCTTATTCAGGCGGGTTATTCAGACATCGCAAAGGCTTATATCCTTTATCGAAGACAGCGCGAAAAGCTCCGTAACCTCAAGTCAACAATTCTTGACTACAAAGAACTTGTTAACAGCTATGTTAATGTTACCGACTGGAGAGTTAAGGAAAACTCAACCGTTACTTATTCCGTCGGCGGTCTTATTCTCAGTAACTCAGGTGCAATCACAGCCAATTACTGGCTTTCGGAAATTTATGACGACGAGATTGCCAATGCTCACAGAAATGCCGATATCCACATTCATGACCTTTCAATGCTTACAGGCTACTGTGCAGGCTGGTCGCTCAAGCAGCTTATTCAGGAAGGTCTCGGCGGCGTAACAGGCAAAATCACATCCGCTCCCGCAAGCCATCTTGCAACCCTCTGCAACCAGATGGTTAACTTCCTCGGCATCATGCAGAATGAATGGGCGGGCGCTCAGGCATTCTCATCCTTCGACACATATCTTGCACCTTTCGTAAAGGTTGATAATCTTACCTATGACCAGGTCAAGAAGTGCATCGAGTCCTTTGTTTTCGGCGTTAATACTCCCAGCCGTTGGGGTACTCAGGCTCCCTTCTCAAACATCACTCTTGATTGGACTGTTCCCGCTGACCTTGCTGAGCAGAACGCTATTGTCGGCGGCAAGGAAATGGATTTCAAATATAAAGACTGCAAAGCCGAAATGGATATGATTAATAAGGCTTTCATCGAAATCATGATTGAAGGCGATGCCAACGGCCGCGGCTTCCAGTATCCTATCCCCACATACTCAATCACATCTGATTTTGACTGGTCAGAAACAGAGAACAACAAGCTTCTCTTTGAAATGACTTCAAAATACGGCACACCCTATTTCTCAAACTATGTTAACAGCGATATGGAGCCCAGCGATGTTCGTTCAATGTGCTGCCGCCTTCGCCTTGACCTTCGCGAGCTTCGCAAGAAGAGCGGCGGTTTCTTCGGCAGTGGTGAAAGCACAGGTTCAGTAGGCGTTGTAACAATCAACCTTCCCAGAATCGCTTTCCTTTCTGAGAATGAAACAGAATTCTATAAGCGTCTTGACAAGATGATG
>JAZLCS010000130.1:0-6595 GCA_045614385.1 Acutalibacteraceae bacterium
CGATACCGACGATGCCGCTCAAAAACGACGGGCCTCTGCCACGCTTTACGCTTTTCATTTAACGCCGTTCCCCTTCCATATTGCGCTTGCACCGCAGGGAAGCACTCTGCCCGGCTTTGACGAAACGGGAATGCCGATTTCGTCGCTCGAAACCTTGCCGCCGAATTTGCGCTGAACGGTTTCGCCGAGAATATATTCCATAACGCTGGGTGAAAGACCTGTTGTGTAAGAATTGATAAGCACCATCAGAGCATCGTCGGAAAGCACTTCCATACACATTTCAACAAAGCCGTGAACTTCGTTTTCAAGCTTCCACACTTCGCCGCCCGGTCCTCTGCCGTATGAGGGAGGATCCATGATTATTATGTCATATTTATTCCCTCTGCGGATTTCACGCTGAACAAATTTTATGCAGTCATCAACAAGCCAGCGAACGGGAGCATCGGAAAGCTTGCATGCCGCCGCATTTTCTTTTGCCCACAATGTCATACCCTTTGAGGCATCAACATGGGTAACGCTTGCACCTGCGCTGAGTGCCGCAACGGTTGCGCCGCCCGTATAGGCAAAGAGATTGAGCACCTTGACAGGTCTGCCTGCATTTTTGATTATATCGGCTGTCATTTTCCAGTTAACCGCCTGCTCGGGGAAAAGTCCCGTATGCTTGAAGCCCATTGTTTTTATGTTGAAACGAAGGTCATCAAGACCTATCTGCCACACATCGGGCATTTTTTTGCACACTCTCCAGCTTCCGCCGCCCGTGTTTGAACGGTTATAAATTGCATGGGGGCTATACCAGAGCGGATTTTCCTTGGGTGTTTTCCAGATAACCTGAGGGTCGGGTCTGACAAGAATAATATCTCCCCAGCGTTCAAGTCTTTCACCGTCGGAACAGTCTATAAGCTCATAATCAATCCAGTTATCTGCTTTTCTCATTATACATCCATCCTTTGCTGTCCCGGCATGGCGATGCCCAGATGTGCATAGCCTGCGGGAGTTACCATCCTGCCTCTCGGAGTGCGGCTTAAAAATCCGACCTGCATGAGATAGGGCTCATAAACATCTTCTATCGTTACGGCTTCTTCGCCTATCGCAGCCGCAATCGTTTCAAGACCGACGGGGCCACCATTATAATTCTTTATCATTGTTGTGAGAATGAGTCTGTCTATCGAATCAAGACCCAATTCGTCAATTTCCATTCTGTCAAGTGCAAGAGAAGCTGCTTCCTTGCTGATTGAACCGTCACACACAACCTGCGCAAAGTCCCTTGCTCTTTTAAGAAGTCGGTTTGCGATACGGGGCGTTCCTCTTGAACGGGAAGCGATTTCCATTGAGCCCTTCGGGTCGATATCCATGTTGAGAATACCTGCACTTCTGTTGACAATCTGTGAAAGCTGCTCGGGAGTATACATTTCAAGGCGGAGAATAACTCCGAAACGGTCACGAAGCGGTGCACTGAGCTGACCCGCTCTTGTTGTTGCACCGACAAGGGTAAAGCGGTGAAGGTCAAGTCTTATCGAACGTGCGGAAGGACCTTTGCCGATGATAATATCGAGAACATTATCTTCCATTGCAGGATAAAGAACTTCTTCAACGGCTCTTGAAAGGCGGTGGATTTCGTCAATAAAAAGAACATCGCCGTCGTTGAGGTTTGTGAGAAGAGCCGCAAGGTCGCCCGGCTTTTCGATGGCGGGACCGCTTGTCACACGGAAATTAACTCCCATTTCATTTGCGATAATTCCTGCAAGAGTTGTTTTGCCGAGACCCGGAGGGCCATAGAGCAAAACATGGTCAAGGGGCTCGCCTCTTTGGCGGGCAGCTTCAATATAAATTGAAAGATTTTCTTTTACCTTGTCCTGACCGATATATTCGCCGAGAACCTTTGGTCGAAGAGAAAGCTCTATGTCATTATCTTCCGCGGAGGAAAATTCGGGAGCTACAATTCTGTTTTCAAAATCAAAATCCATGATTATCCTCCTGCATTATAAATTCCGCGCAAGCTGTTTAAGAGCCTGCTTAATCATATCCTCTGTTGAGAGATTACCGTCAAGCTTTCCGACGGCAATGCTTGCTTCCGAGCGTGAATAGCCGAGCATGACAAGTGCATTAACAGCATCCTCGCCCGCATAGCTGACGGTTGCCTTCTGTGCGGCGGCGATATTACCCATCGCCTCGGAGGTTGAAGCAAAAATATCAAGCTTGCCCTTAAGCTCAAGCACAACTCTCTGTGCAAGCTTCGGGCCTACGCCCTGTGCGGCTGTGATAGCCTTGACATCGCCGCCTGCAACGCTCACTGCGAGCATGTCGGGAGTAAGCTGTGAGAGAATTGCAAGACCTGCCTTCGGACCGACACCAGAAACATTGGTCAGCATCTTAAAGCAGTCAAGCTCGCTTTTATCTGCAAATCCGAAAAGGTCAAGCGCATCTTCACGCACATTAAGGTGAGTGAAAAGAGTCTGTGTCTGACCGATATCGGCACACTTTTTAAGCGTATTTAAAGTTGTAAAAAGTCTGAACGCAACGCCACCGCATTCAAGCGCAACGCTGTTTTCATCGGCATAGACTATTTTTCCCGTTAAGCTGTAAAACATTGTTTAACTCCTTTTATAATCGTGAGCGAAGTGAACCGATTAATGAACCCGCACTGTGACAATGGCAAATAGCCATGGCAAGGGCGTCGGCGGCATCATCGGGCTTCGGAATTTTTTCGAGATTCAGCATAACTCTCGTCATTTCCTGCCCCTGCTTTTCCTCTGCCCTGCCGTAACCGACAACGCTCTGCTTCACTTGAAGGGGGGTATATTCAAAAATCGGCATTTTTGCCTGCTGTGCCGCAAGCACAAGAACGCCTCTTGCCTGCGCAACATCAATCGCCGTTTTCTGGTTGGTATTGAAAAAAAGCTTTTCAATCGCCATTGCATCGGGATGATATCTGTCAATAAGCATGCAGGCACAGTTATAAATTCTTTCAAGTCTTTCATTGAAAGGAGTGTGTGCTTCGGTGGTTATCGCACCAAAATCGAGAACCCTGAAATGATTATTATTATATTCAACAACACCGTAACCGACTATCGCATAGCCGGGGTCAATTCCGAGAACTATCATTTTTTGTTTGACTCTCTTTCGCGGATTACCATTCTTGTGGGCGTTCCCTCAAGGCCGAAGGTTGCTCTAATCTGATTGTCAAGATAACGCTGATAGCTGTAGTGGAAAAGCTCTGCGTTATTGACAAAGCATACGAATGTCGGCGGTCTTGTTGAAGCCTGAGTCATGTAGTAAATCTTAAGTCGCTTGCCCTTGTCTGTCGGCGGCTGAACTCTTGCCGTTGCATCCGCAAGAACATCGTTTAGCTTACCGGTTGAAATACGCATTGCGTTCTGAGTGTCAACAAACTTGATAAGCTCAAAAAGACGGTCAAGTCTGATTTTTTCTTTTGCGGAAATAAAGATAATGGGTGCATAAGACATAAAGGCAAAATCCTTCATAAGCTGTTTTCTCATGCTGTCCATTGTTTTGCCGTCTTTTTCAACGGCATCCCATTTATTAACCGCTATAATACATGCCTTGCCCATCTCATGAGCAATACCCGCAACCTTTGAATCCTGCTCGGTAAAGCCTTCGGTTGCATCAATCATGATAACGCAGACCTGAGCTCTTTCAACAGCCATTTTTGCGCGGATTACGGAATATTTTTCAATTTGGTCATAAACGCGGCTTTTTCGGCGAAGACCCGCCGTGTCAATAAACACAAACTTGCCGTGCTCATTTTCAACAATTGAATCCGTTGCATCGCGCGTTGTGCCCGCAATGTTTGAAACAATCATTCGGTTTTCGCCCAGAACAGCATTTACAAGAGAGGATTTACCGACGTTGGGTTTACCGATAACCGCAACGCTTATCGAATCTTCATCATCCTCTTCTCTGCCTGAATCGGGGATATATTTGAGCACCTCGTCAAGCAAGTCGCCGGTGCCCATTCCGTGAACCGACGAAACGGGAATGGGGTCGCCGAGACCGAGATTGTAAAACTCATAAAAATCGGGAGGAAGCTCACCCGGAGTATCACATTTATTAACGCAGAGAATAACGGGCTTGCCGCTTTTCTGAAGCATTGCGGCAACCTCACTGTCAGTTGCAACAACACCGGAACGGATATCAGTAACAAGGATAATTACATCCGCGCTGTCAATAGCAAGCTCCGCCTGCATTCTCATCTGCTTAAGAATAATATCATCCGAATAGGGCTCTATACCGCCCGTGTCAATCAGCAAAAAATGCCTGTTAAGCCACTCGCATTCGCCGTATATTCTGTCTCTTGTAACGCCGGGGGTATCGTCAACAATCGAAAGACGCTCTCCCACAAGCTTATTAAAAAGCGTTGATTTGCCGACATTCGGTCTGCCGACAATCGCAACAACATTTCGTGCCATTTTATATTCCTCCTAACAACGAACTCAGCAAATCTTCACCGCTGCTTCCGTTCTGAGTTACTTTTATTTCAAGTTTTTGTGAAAGCTCTTCAACCGTCATATCATCAAGGAACATATCGCCCTCGCTGCGCAGACAGTTGGGCGGAATTATAAGCTCATCACCTAGATCAACACCGTAAAGTGCCGAAATTATATCCGCTCCGCACAGCAAGCCCGAAACAGTTATCATTTTGCCGAGTAATTTATTCTCTGCCGCAACAACTTTCACGATCAAGCCCTTTATCTGTTTCTCGGCTTTTTCTGCAAGCTCTGAAATCAGCGGATATGCGGCTTTGCCCGTAACGACAGTCACCGTGCGGCAAAGCTCTTTTGTTTTGCATTTCTCAAGAGCTTGTTCAAATTCAGACTTCAGCAATGCCCACATACCGACACCGTTTTCAAGCTGCGGAAAGCCGTTATAATATTCGGCATGGGGCATCTGTCTTTCTGCTTTCAAATAAAATTCATCTGCCGCGTAGGCTATTATTTCGCCGTGTTGCGCTTTGAATTTTTCATTGAAACGGTCGATAATCCCGATAACCTCATCTGCAGTTTCTTTTGTGTAAGGCTTGATTTCAAAAAGGCCCTCTCTGTGGTCGGAAAGACCGACAGGAACTGCCGCGATACTCTGAACCGACGGATAAAGCTTCGCAAGTTCAAAAAGGCTGCGTTCAAGCTCAGCACCGTCATTGATACCCGGACAAAGCACAAGCTGAGTATTGAGCGCAATGCCTGCATCCGCAAACTTCTTCAGATATTTCAGCGACTCTCCCGCCATGGGATTTGCCATCATCTTAACACGCAGTTCGGGATTCATCGTCTGCACCGAAACATTGACGGGGCTGATATGCATTTTTATTATGCGCTCGGCTTCACTGTCAGTGAGATTGGTAAGCGTTATATAATTGCCGAAAAGGAATGACAGCCTTGAATCGTCATCTTTGAAATAAAGGCTCTTTCTCAGCCCCTTGGGAAGCTGGTCGATAAAGCAGAAAATGCATTTGTTTTTGCAGCTTCTCTGCCTGTCCATAAGATATGTTTCAAACTCAAGCCCGATATCCTCAAATTCATCCTTACGTATCAGAACAAGCTTTGCTTTACCTTCCGAAGTGACAAGCGAAAGCAGCAGCTTTGTGTCGTTGATATAAAAACGGTAATCAAGAACATCTGTTATTTCATTGCCGTTGATGCTCACAAGGCTGTCACCCGCCTTGATTTTCTTTTTTGCAGCAATGCTGCCGCGCATGATTCCGCTGATTTTAACCGCCATTCTCTCACCTGCCGATACTACTCGATTTTAGATTATTTATTATAACACATATTTTTAAAAAATAATAGTAAAATATTTGTAAATTATTAAGTTTTTATTTTAACAAAATTTCTATTGTAAAAACGATGTTTATGGGGTATAATCTATTCTGTATAAAAATGTGAAAAAGGAACAGGAATTATAATATGTTTGTTGACATTGCGAAAATAAAAATCAAGGCAGGAAGCGGCGGCAACGGAGCCGTCAGCTTCCGCAGAGAAAAATATGTTGCCGCAGGCGGACCCGACGGCGGCGACGGCGGCAAGGGCGGCAACATCGTATTCAAGGTCGATGATAACCTTGCAACCCTTGCGGATTTCAGATACAAAAGAAAATACACCGCCTCAAACGGCGAAAACGGCTCGGGCGGGCGCAAAAACGGCAGAGGCGGGGAAGACCTCATAATAAAAGTGCCCCGCGGCACAATAATCAGAGAGGTTGAAAGCGGAGCAATCATGGCAGATATGTCGGATAACGACGAATTCATCGCCGCAAAAGGCGGCAGAGGCGGCTGGGGAAACCCCCACTTTGCAACCCCGACAAGACAGGTTCCCCGATTTGCAAAAAACGGCACTCCCGGCGAGGAATGGGAAGTCAGCCTTGAGCTGAAACTGCTTGCAGATGTCGGTCTTCTCGGATTCCCCAATGTCGGCAAATCAACGCTCGTTTCCGTTGTAAGCCAGGCAAAACCCATAATTGCAAACTATCATTTCACAACCCTCACACCCGTGCTCGGCGTTATTTCAATGGGCGAAAACAATTCGTTTGTTATGGCGGATATCCCCGGTCTTATTGAAGGTGCGGGCGAGGGCGTTGGCCT
>JAZLCS010000131.1:0-6262 GCA_045614385.1 Acutalibacteraceae bacterium
CCATTACGTCACGAATCTTTACAGATACCTCGATTTCCTTGAAGAAAACATCGACGGACTTATTATTGACAACTGCGCATCGGGCGGTAAGCGCCTTGACCTTGAAATGACTTACCGCAGCATCCCCTTCTGGAGAAGCGACTACAACTGCAGCTATCGCACAGACCTTTTTGAGGCAACACAATCCCACACATACGGCATTTCGTTCTGGCTGCCTATTACAGGCTCCGCACTTTACATGATTGATGAATACTCATCAAGATCCGATATCATGCCGCTCATGCTGATGGACTTTTTCTCCCATCAGAATTCCGAATTCAGCTATAATAATGATCAAAGAAAAATGATGGGAGATAAATACTATCCCCTTGATTTCGGAAGCTTTGATAAGGACAAAATGCTTGCAATGCAGTTTTCATCTGATGATGCATTGAACGGAACAGCTCTTATTTATAAACGCGCCGAGGTTAAAGATAAAGAATATACCGTTAAACTGAACGGTCTCATTTCATCAAAAACCTACAGCATATATGATATCGATAAACCGGAAACCGTTTATTCATTATCTGGCGAAGAGCTGATGACCAATGGATTGACACTTGATCTTCCCGAAAACGAGAAAGCAATAATTCTCATGTTTGAAACCAAATAATTATAAAAAGCCGACACCTTTTGGGGTGCCGGCTTTAAGTTTTTTAACAAAGAAAAAACCCGAAACTTAAAAGTTTCGGGTTACTGGAGGTGCCACCCAGATTTGAACTGGGGAATCAGAGTTTTGCAGACTCATGCCTTACCACTTGGCCATGGCACCATCAATATTAAGTTATGAACTTTCATCATATTTTATGCTAAAAAAATGGAGCGGATGACGAGGCTCGAACTCGCTACCTCCACCTTGGCAAGGTGGCGCTCTACCAGATGAGCTACATCCGCACCTGTTGGTGCCTCCGGCCGGAATCGAACCAGCGACACGTGGATTTTCAGTCCACTGCTCTACCAACTGAGCTACAGAGGCATAGAAATGACCTGTAATAAAATTACAGGTCACTCAATGGCGACCCGGAACGGGCTCGAACCGTCGACCTCTAGCGTGACAGGCTAGCGTTCTAACCAGCTGAACTACCGGGCCAAATGGTGGGAACAACAGGGCTCGAACCTGTGACCCTCTGCTTGTAAGGCAGATGCTCTCCCAGCTGAGCTATGCTCCCACGTTGGCGTCGCTTTCGTCAAGCGACGTGTTGTATAATACACTAATTTTCAGAAAATGTCAACCCTTTTTTTAAAAAAACTTTAAAAATTTTTCAACTTTTTCAAAATTCTGTTTTGGTATTATTTTTTACCAAAATCAACTTAAATTTCCGCATTATGAAGCCACATATACGCCTCATCTTCATTGCGGGTTGTCTGAAGCCAAGGGTCTCCGTCGAGGTGGCGAATCATCCAGCAGGTATACATCTGGAATCCGGGAGCAACCGACTGGGGATGAAGAGCACCGCCGGGAATTGCCGAAAAGCTGTTGTCAACACTTTTGAACACCTCATCGCCGACAAAGCTTGCGCCAAAGCCTTCGGGGCGGTCAAATTTGAAATAATAGCACTCAGGCTGAGGATGCCTGTGCGGCAGATAACCAGACCAGTTTCCTCTGTCATTGAGCACTTCGCCGAGAACCATGTTTGAATACGGTGCAATTTCTTTATCAATAATTGTATTCACGCGGCGCTTTGCAACATTTCCGAACTTACCCACGCAGGAATATCCCCAAGGTGCATCCTCGGGTTTGTAGAGCTTACCCGCAAAAACGGCGTCGTTTTTTGTGCACTGGACAAGAATTTCCGACTCGGCGACAGCTTTTACGCAGATACTTTTATCCGAGCAAACATGGACAGCAAACGGACCTTCGGTAAAAACGCTTTCACGGCTGACTGTTTCGGAATTGCCTTCCCACTCAAAAATAACATCACCCGAAAGAAGAAGAACCGCAATTTCCTCACCCGAACGGCAGAATTCTCTCTGCTCTCCAGCTTTCATGCGATAAACACGGACATCCATCATCATTTCGCTGTAGTCATTATCATAAGTGCAAAGAATCTCTTCGCCGTTGATATCAAACTTGGGATAACCGAACAATTTCCCCATAATTACCAGCCTTTCTTATTTGCCTTCTGCCAGTTTTTTAATTTCGGCAGAAGTGAATCTGTATTTCCTTCCGCAGAAATGGCAGCCAACCTCAGTATACGGGTCGTTTGCCATATCCAAAAGCTCATCCTTGCTCAACGTAATTAGCCCTTTTTCAAAACGCTCTCTGGAACAATAGCATTTATATTCAGGTTTTGACGAGTCAAGAATTTCAAGTTCAAAGGTTTTGAGAACATGATGACAAATTTCTTCGGGAGTCATGCCGTCTGTGAGCATCTTCGTTACAGGTTCAATTCCTTTAATACATTCTTCAACCTGATCAATGGTATCTTCAAAAGCGGTCGGTAAGAGCTGGATTATGAATCCGCCCGCCGCCTTAATTGTTAAATCAGGGTTAACAAGCACTCCCAAAGCACAAACGCTTGGTAACTGCTCACTGGTTGCAAAATAATTTGTTATATCCTCAGCAATTTCACCCGAAACAATTGGAATCTGGCCGATATACGGCTCTTTCATTCCTAAATCCTTCATAACTGTCAAGGTTCCGTCTGTACCGACAGCACCCGCAACATCGAGCTTTCCTTTGTCATTAAGCGGAATTTCAACAACGGGATTGGCAACATAACCTCTAACGTTGCCTTCACTGTCCGAAACAGCAATAAGAGAGCCCGCAGGGCCATTTCCGTTAAGGCGCAGGGTTACGCTGTTGTCCTTTCCCTTAAGCACGGCACCCATCATTGAAGCAGCCGTCAAAAGCCTGCCGAGGGCCGCCGATGTCACCGCAGATGTCATGTGTATCTTTTCCATACGGTTGATAATATCCGTGCTGTCCACTGCGATAACGGTCAAAGTACCGTCTTTTGAAATCATTCTTACAAGTTCACTCATAATATCACTTCTTCTTTGCTAAAAATACTGCTCTTTCGCTTTCGGGCTTAACTTCGTCAACTGTCATATCTTCATAAACACCGACAACTTCAAAGCCCGCATCTTCAAGCCATTTCTTTATTTCATCAAGCTCATACGCCTTCTCGGTAAAACTTTCGCATGAGCGGTAATAAACACCGTCTTCCTCTTCAAAGAAATCCAGCGAAATATCAACGCTGTTATCACTTTCGTTATAGTTGTTCTGCCATGTGCAAAAAAGATTCTCGGGTTCATAAACAAAAACGTTATCCGCAAGAATATTTTTATGCTTATAAATTGTGTTAACATCAAACGCAAAGGCACCGCCCTTGTTCATAAAAAGCGAAACTTTTTCGAAGGTCTGTCTGACTTCGGCGGCATGTGCCAGATGATTTATTCCGTCAAGAACGCAGATTGCGCAGTCAACCGTACCATAAAGGTCAATTTCCTGCATGCTCTGATTAAGCAAAAGCACTTCCGTTTCGTTTTCAAAAGCCTTCTGCCTTGCGGCATTAAGCATACCAACGCTGCTGTCAACGCCAATAACATCAAAGCCTCTCTGCGCCATTTTGACAGACATCGAGCCTGTGCCGCAGCCCAAATCAAGAAGAATACCGCTTTCGATGCCGCACAAGGAAAGAAGCCTGCAAAAATAATCTGCACGCTTCTCATACTCAACATTATCGGTCAGCATGTCATAGAAACGAGAAAAATTATCGTATGACATTACTTTTCCATCCTCTTGAAAATCTCTTCATAGCCGTTGCAACCATATTGGAGAGAACGGTTAACGCGGCTGATGGTTGCCGTGCTTGCACCTGTTGCGGCAACAATATCACTGTAAACTTTTTTATCTCTGAGCATCTTTGCAACAACGATTCTCTGCGAAAGAGCCTTAAGCTCGGGAACCGTGCAAAGATCTTCAAAAAAATCATAACACTCTTCGAGGGTCTGAAGATTCAGAACCGCTTCAAACAAAAAATCAACATTCTTATCTTTGAGTTTTGCGCTCATGTTTTACGTCCACCTTTCGTGCACTTTTATGCTTTAATATTTTAACATATGAAACGAAAAAAGTAAAGACTAAACAGTGAAAATTTTATATGAAATAACCAAAATAACCGCTGACTGAATTACAAAGCAAGGATAAACCGTTGCAAATGGAGTTTCCGTTAACAAGCTCCTGAATTTCTTACCCGTCTTTCGGTTGCTCCATGCAGACGAAGCAAGCTCAGCAATAAGATACGGAACCGTGCCTGATACAATGAGAATTAACGGTGAATACACATCATAAAAGCATCCTGCAAAAACAACTGCACATACAGATAAAATAACCGTCTGGCCCAGAGAGAGAAGTTTCGCTTCTTCAAATCGGTCAAATGCGCATTTTATGCCGCAGACAAAAACAAGAATAAACACCGTCATGATTTTCGCGGTAAGAGTTGAACCAAGAAGCACTAACAACATCGGTATCAGATTATACAAAGGTCTTTCAATTCTGTCCCAAAAGAAATAATTGACCTTTCTATCTTTTTTATCGCAAACAAACTGGTAAACATTAATTGCAAGAACTCCGATAACACAGGCAGAAGCTATAAACGGAATAAAAGCCGCAAAGGTTCCGTTATAAGGCGTTCTGACGCCGTCTGTGCTTATTATTTCATTATACTTCTCAATAAATTCAAACTGCGTACAGAAAGCCAGCGAAAGTCCGAATCCGCCGAAAGCGCCCAAAACATATTCCATCAGTTTCCAGCCGTCAATAAGACCTTTATGATACAGCCTGCCGAAAATGTGTTTACCGTTTTTGAGCGGAAACACCGCCATTACATAGCATTTCATTGCAACAAGCCATCCCAAGCCGCCGAAAAAGAATCCCGAGCCGATTAAAGCAAGAGTGAAGTTGTCGCCTTTGATAACTGCCATGAGCAACATTGAAACAAGTAAAGTCAGATTGCCGCCCCATTCCTCTCGGCGCGTAAGCGAATAAAAAATTTTGGGATATATCCCCTTTTCTTTATCATAGGGAGTGTTAAAAATATTGTAGCCTATTTTCTGTATCGCAGGAATCAACAAACAGAATATTATCAAATCGGAGGCTTTATAACAACTTCGGCTCAACGATGCCAAAGATATTCCGATAAATCCGCCGCAAATTGAAAACCAGAGCGAACCTTTGAACGCAAGCCCGAAATATCCTTTTACAGGCCGATAATCCGTTCTGCCGCGGTGAAGCACCATTCCTATGGTTTCGCCGTAAGGCTCCGTGCCGCCGTAAGACATACCCATTGCAGCCGCTGCCGCAGGAATCCAAAAACACTCTCTTATGCCGCCACCGGAAAACCACGCAAGAATAAGACCGATAAACGCACCCGGAAGCATGGCACCCTTTTCGCCGCCGATAACAGCTCCGCGCATTCCCCATGCGTAGCTTGCAGCAAAGGTTGTGAACAAAACACATGTTAACATATCAAAAGAACTCATATTACCGCCCCTTTCCCGATAACATAATATCACATTAAAAGGATTTTTAACATAGTTTATTAACAATATTTTATTTGACTCTTGCACACTCACGCGCAAACGTATATAATATATATAAACATTTTTGAAAGCAGAGGTTTTTTATGGTTGATTCATATATCAAAGCCTTAATTTCTTATGCCGTTTCAAACGGACTGATTGAAGAAAGTGACAAGGTATATTGCACCAACTCGATTTTATATCTCCTCAGAAAAGATGCTTATGATGCTTCATGCGAAGAAACAAGCGGTGAACTCAACGAGCTGTTGGATGCTCTTTGCAATTATGCGGCAGAAAAAGGCATCATTGAGGACTCAATTACGTACAGAGATCTTTTTGACACCGCAATTATGGGTGCTCTCACACCCCGCCCCTCTCAGGTAATTAAAAAATTCAACGAAATCTATGCACAGTCGCCAGAAAAGGCAACGGATTATTATTACAAGCTCAGCGGAGACACAAACTACATCCGCCGCGACAGAATCAAAAAAGACATGAAATGGCTTTATGACGGTGAATACGGCACAATGGATATCACCGTTAACCTTTCAAAGCCCGAAAAAGACCCCAAAGCGATTGCCGCAGCAAAAAACGCACCGCAATCAGGTTATCCAAAATGCCAGCTTTGCAGAGAATGCGAAGGTTATGCCGGCAGAGTTGATTTCCCTGCAAGGCAGAATCACAGAATCATCCCCAT
>JAZLCS010000132.1:0-16140 GCA_045614385.1 Acutalibacteraceae bacterium
AATGGCGGTATGAGCTTCGGAACCGATCCAAAAATGGCTGCTTTGGTTACAAAAACAACACCATTGGTTTTTAGTGCAATGGTGTTGTTTCTTTCTTGTTGCAAAGTCAAGTATTTATAATAGGATTTTAAAAGCACTTGATTAATTATCTGTTATAATAATAGTTAAGCAACTCAAAAAGCGATTTATTCACAGAAACAGTTCTTTCTAATTTTTTGATATGTTCAACATTCACTATTTCAGGATATTCAAAGCCTTCTGCGGTTCTTTGCATGAAAGGATTGTTCTGATTGATTTTTTTGACAAGTCCGCATTTTTGCAGAAACTTCTCAAATTCATCGAATCTTTTGGGAAAATTAGCATTAAAGGCACTGTAATCTGTTTCGCAATACCATTCGTACAGATCTTTTTTGGGAAGATTTGGAGAAGGAGTTATATGAGGAATGTCAAAAAATTCAGTCATTTCTCTTGTGCGAGCATCCATTGTATAGCATAAAGACGGAACTCCTGAGAGGATGGGAATTATAGTTCCGTGGATTCTGCTGCCAAAAGAAAAACTGACATTGTTATATACATAATAGCCCATCCATTGCTGAGTGTCTGCAAACAATTTGATTTTGTTGTTTGCAACAGCCCTGACAAAATCATAGTCACCACGTTTTATGTATTTAAGAATTCGTCTTAATGAAAACGGATCAGAAGAAAAACATTCAGGATCATATAAAAACTTTCCGTATATATCCTGACAAATAAAGTCAGATGATTTAATGCTTTTATCAGAAACAGGCAATTTAAATGTTCCGTTGATTGTTGAAACAAATTCTTTTTCAGACACTTTTTCATTTGAAACAACCAAATCTCTGCCCATCTGAAAAATCGAAGGACATCCTGTTACAACAGCCTCTTTAAATCCCAGTCTTTCAAAGAATTCGGCAGTAAAATAACCTCTGAGTGCGAATTCACCGCCTGTGTTATAAACGGATTTTATGAATTTTGTTGCAGGTTCTTTAATTAACTTAACCAAATCATCTAATTCATCATACGATTTGGCTTGTATACCGCAGGCGATAACGTATACAGGGATTTTAAGCTTACTGATATGAGATGCTCTTTTTTCCAAATATTGCACCCAACCGGCACCGAAGCAGTTAGCTAATGGCAGAAGAACACAATCGTAGTTATTATTTATATAATCTTCAGACAGTTCGTCATATCCGAATTCATATGTTGTTTCTTCTGAATCTATTTCAGATAAAATCCCTTGCAACCAGACTTTGTTTCCGAAATTAGGTATCTTACCGTTTAATTCATTTCTTGCTCTTTCTGCTAGAGTAGAATAGTCGGTTTTTCTGAAATCACTCATACCTAATTTGTTAGGTGGATAATAGATTAAAACTTTCATATAGTATCCTCCCATATAAATGGTAAATTATAATATTAATTATACAACTTATAATGTTAAAAATCAACAGCGACTTAAAATATGGTTTTAATTATATAATTTGCTGAATTCTAATAATTAAATAAAATTCAAACTGAAACAAAACAAACTGAAGCATTGCAGAATTCCTGCAATGCTTAATTTTTTTGCCAATTTTCGCTGTGACAAAAAATTTTGCTGTTTCAAATCTCTCATAATTATGTCGAAGCCGACAAAATCCGGCGAAAAACCGTAAGGAGAAATGAGGTGTATCATAATCTCAAAACAGCAAATATAGCAGGAATAAAAAACGAAAAATCTCCCAAAAATCACTTTATAAGGAGTGATTTGACGGTGAATAATTTAAAATATCTCAGGAGTGCCGATATTTTAACGTGTAATGCCGATGAACTTATTGATCTGAGAAGCGTAAAGACAAACAGAAAAATGCCCTTGAACCGTCGTGCAGATGATTTTATTGCGCAGGTTGGCAATCCTTATCTTTTTAAGGTCGATGATATTGTTGTCAAGGTTGAATTCGGCGACGGAAAAGACTTTTCCGAAATTCTGACAGATGTTATCCTTGCAGGATAATCTTATAAGTTGAAATTCAGACGGCAGTGCGGTATAATTTTGCTGTATGATAACCGTGCTGCCTCAGATTAAAACGAAGGTGGCTTAATTATGTATGTAAAAAATGCAGAAAAAGAGCAGCTTCTCGGTGATTTCAACATCCGTCCGACTGCTCTTTATATCCGTCTTTCAAAGGAAGACGGTGATAAGGCTGAAAGCGATTCCGTTGCATCGCAGAAAGAGATTCTTAAAGAGTTTCTGAGGCTTCATCCTGAGCTTGAATTTTATGATTTTTATATTGATGACGGCTGTACGGGAACTGATTTTGACAGAGCCGCATTTGAAAGACTGAAATCGGATATTGTTGAAAGAAAAATCAGCTGTGTTGTGGTCAAGGATTTATCAAGATTTGCGAGAAATTATGCCGAGTCGAGCTATTATATCGAGAATTTCTTTGTGCGTTACGGCGTGAGATTCATCGCCGTGAACAACGGCGTTGATACAGCGTCGGATATGAATGCTGCAATGCAATGCATAACCGTTGGTGTTACCAATGTCATAAATGAAAGTGTGTCTGCAACAACTTCCGTTAACGTCAAAGGCACTCTTAATGTCAGAAGGGCAAAAGGTGATTTTATTGGCTCGTTTCCTACTTACGGATATCTCAAAAGCCCTGAAGATTATCACAAACTTATTGTTGACGAGGAAGCGGCGTCCGTTGTCAGAATGATATTTGAAAGATATGTTTCGGGCATTACAATCCTTGGAATCACAAGGGAACTCAATGCTCTCGGCATACCGAATCCGTCATCTTACAAGCAGCAGAAAGGCTTTGATTATAAACATCCGAAAGGGAAAAGAAAGGATGATTTGTGGCCTGAAAGTTCGGTGCGGAGAATTCTTAAAAATGAGATGTATATCGGCAATATGGTTCAGGGAAAAAACAAAAAACTGAGCTATAAAATGAAGCAATGCGTTGCTGTGCCGAAAGAAGAATGGTATGTTGTTGAAGGCACTCACGAGGCTATAGTCGATAAAGAGATTTTTGAAAAAGCGCAGTCCTTGTTCAACAGAAATATCAGAGAGTCAACAAAAACCAAGAGGGCGGAGCTGTTTGCAGGAGTTGTAAAATGCGCAGATTGTATGAGTGCAATGGTAAAAAAATCCAACAAGCAAAACGGAAAAGAATATCATTATTATCGTTGCTCAACGGCAAGAATCAGCAAAAATTCCTGCACTTTACACACGATCAGAATCGACAAACTTGAACAAACCGTGCTTGTTTTTGTTCAGAAAATGATTGGAATTGCAACGGAATATGATGAGATTATAAAGAAAATCAATTCCGCACCGGAGAGGAAAAGTCAAGCCGATTTTCTCATGAAAGGTCTTGAAAGATTAGTCGAAGAACGAGAGTTTACAAACGGTATGATTTGCGAACTTTATACAGATTTGAAGAAGGGAATTATCTCGGCGGATGAGTTTGCGATGCTCAAAAAGGATTGCAACGAAAAGCTTGAAAAAATTGATAATGAGATAAGGAAAACAAAAGAAAGAGTCAAAGAAAATGAAAGAGGAACGGAAGAAAATTCATTCGTTGAAAGCTTCAGAAAACTCGGAAATATCGAGAAGCTCACAAGACCGCTTGTGCTTGAACTTATTGATGAAATTCTTGTTCACGAAGGAGGAAAAATAACCGTCAGACTCAAGTGCAGGGATGCGTTTGAGCAGGCGAGCGAATATATTGAGCTTAACAAAGATACTGTCAGAACGGCATAAAGAGCGTGCAGATTTTTAGAATCTGCACGCTTTTTTGAGAAATTTATTGATTTTTTTGCGTTTACTTGTTATAATAAATCGATTATAAATATTTATTATAATATTATTCTATATAAAAATTCTTTATCAAAAATAAACAGTTTACGGGAGGCTAATTTATGAAGACTGCAAAAAGATCGTTAGCTTTAATTCTTTGCCTGTTGATGCTTGCAACAAGTATGCTCAACGAGGGTTCGGTGTCGCTTGTGCAATCGCTCAAAGCGTCTGCCATTGCAGGACACGAACAGAATTATAACGACGCAAGAGTTGAACTTGATTTCAACAAGGGCTGGAAATTTGCTTTCAGCGAAGATTCGGCATCCTACCTGAAAGGTTTTGACGATTCCGATTGGGAGGATGTTGATTTGCCTCACGATTTCAGTATAGAGCAGGGTTTCTCCGAAACAGGAACCGAAGCTGAAAGCGGAAATATTCCCGGCGGTACAGGTTGGTACAGAAAATGGTTCAACCTTTATGACTACTATGAAGGCAGCGATATAATTCTTAACTTTGACGGTGTGTATCAGCACGCCTATGTATACGTGAACGGCAAGTTTGTCGGCGAAAACCATTATGGCTACAACAGCTTCTCTTTTGAAATATCTGACTATCTCATTTCTTCAAATGCCTCTCACAACCTTATTGCAGTCAAGGTTGTGAACGAGATTCCGTCAAGCCGTTGGTATTCGGGTTCGGGTATCTACAGAGACGTTACACTTACCATTGCAAATCCTCTTCATATTTCATATTACGGACCTCAGGTAACAACTCCCGGAATTGAAAACGGCGACGGCACTGCAAAAGCAGAAATTCCGTTGCATAACCATACCGCAATCACCCAAAAGGTTACAGTTGAAGCAACTGTTCTTGACAGCAATCACAACGTAGTGAGCGATACCGCAGTTTCACCTCTTATTACAGTTTCTGCAGAAACAGAGAAGAGCGTAACGCTTGAACCGAAAGCTGCTTCTCCCGAACTCTGGTCTCCCGACAGCCCGACTCTTTACAAACTCCGAACAGTTGTCAAGAATGAAAACGGCAATATTATCGATGAATACCACACAACATTCGGTTACCGTTATATCAACTGGGATGCAGATACAGGATTCTCAATCAACGGTGAACTGACAAAGCTTAAGGGCGTCAGCCTTCACCACGATCAGGGTGCGCTCGGTGCAGTTCAGGAATATGATGCAATTTACCGTCAGCTTTCTATCCTCAAGGATATGGGCTGTAATGCGATCCGAACAACTCATAACACCACATCAAGAGTTGTTATTGATATCTGCAACGAACTCGGACTGTTCGTTATGGAAGAATTCTTTGACGGATGGGATGCTTCCAAAAACTATAATGACCACGACTTCAGCGAATATTTCAATCAGACCGTAAAAACAGATACCGAACTTATCGGTGCAAAAGGTCAGAAATGGTTTGAGTTTGTTGTTGAACAAACCGTTCTCCGTGACAGACACGATCCCTGTATCATCGCATGGGGTGTCGGTAACGAACTTTTTAATCTCACCGTAGAATCAGACGAGTCAACTGCTAATTATGAAAACATAGTTAAGTCAATCGTTGCTATCACAGATGAGCTTTCACCCGAAATTGTTCTTACTCAGGGTAATAACAAGTCTCACGAATCGGCTACAATGCTGGTTGACGGCTATATGGACGTTATCGGCGCAAACTACAATCCCTATCAATGGAGTTTGCTTATGGGCGGAACTGATGATTTCAGATCATCAAAGCCTTTTGTAGCAACAGAAGCAGCTTCCGCAAACAACAGCCGTGGCGTTTATTACACAATGGGTAAAGACGATGAAACTCTTCAGTGTACGGCTTATGATACATACGCTGTAAGCTGGGGTACCGAAGCATCAGAAGCCTGGTATTATGTTGCTGTAAATGACTTCTTCTCGGGCGAATTTGTCTGGACCGGTTTTGACTATATAGGTGAAACCACTCCATGGATGGAATGGGCCACACCTAACCCCGGCTTTGTTCCCAACACATCATATTTCGGAATTATAGATACCGCAGGTTTTGCGAAGGATTCATATTATCTTTACAGAAGTCTCTGGAATGAAGACAGCACAACTCTTCACCTTGTTCCGGGTTCGTGGAATTCAGAAAACCTTCTTCTCAATAACGGATATGTAAACGTTGCGGTATATAGCAACGCAAAGAAAATCGAGCTTCTTCTCAACGGCAACGTTATCGCAACCGCAACTTCAACAGTCAACACAACTCCTGCGGGTTATACATACAAAACCTGGACAGAAAGCATAGTTGATTATTCAAATTGCGCAGTCGGCAGTTTCTACACAGGCGCAGGTGAAGATTTTTATCCTCAGTTCAATGTCAAATATGCGGCAGGCGAGCTTTCCGTTAAAGCCTATGATGAAAACGGAAGCGAAATCACAGACACAGTAGGTTTAACAAAATCCGTAACAGGCACTGCAACCCAGATTGCGGTAAACACCTGGCAGGATAAAAACACTTTTGTTGCAGACGGAACAAATTATATCTATGTTGAATTCGAAGCCAGAGATGCTGACGGCAACTTTATGAACGATTATAACGGCACTCTTAAGTTCAAGGTTGACGATCAGTCATCAAGATACGCAAAGATTGTCGGCGTTGATAACGGTAATTCCGCATCGGCAGAAAAGTTCCAGGAAGATTCCGTGCTTATTTCCGATTCGGAAGCGGAATTCAAGATGTTCAACGGCAGAGCGCTTGTTATCCTCAAAACAACGGAAGAAGAGGGAACAATCAACTTCACAGCAATTGCATCTGACGACACAACAAGTTTCTCAACAGAGGGTGTTACAGTAACATCCGTCAGCGAAACAGGTGTTGAGCTTACCGATGAATTTGAAGAAGTTATTGCTCAGAATGACGAAGAATACGAAGTTACTCTTTTTGATGAGTACGAAATGGTTAAGCACCATATCAACGAACTCGAACCTCCTGTTTATGGTAGCGGTTCAGACAGCGGTTCGGGCAACACAGGCGGAGATTCAGGTAACACAGGCGGTTCGGGCGATGCAGTGATACCTGACCAGTATCAGATTTTCTTGCCTGACACATCTTCTGCAACGAGAACAGTCCCCGACGGCGACTATGTTATCTATAACTATGATATCGTAATGACAACCGGAAACTCAAACGGTTGGTGTATAGATGTATCATCCGACATAAGAGATAAAGTGTGGTCACAGACAGGTTCGGCATATCCTTATCAGGAATTTAAAACAGACGAAAAGAACCTTTTCACATTTACTCATGTCGAAGGCAACGGATATTACATTCAGAACAAGAGCACAGGTTTGTACATTCAAATGGGAAGTTATACCAACGTATACTCTTCTACACCGCAAGTTCTGAATGTTGACGTAACCGATGACGGAGCAATCCTTATCTATTCAGGTGATTTTTATCTCACTCATAGCGATGGTGTGAATTATATTTATGCCGAAGATAAGCAGTGGATGGGCAACTTGAGTACAGAAGGACGTGCCAAATTGTGGCTGTACTCTCCCAAAAAGCAGACCACAGAAACACCTCCCGCAGAAAACGAAGGAACAAAAACCCCTGTTAAATATGTGGTTTATGAGGTTGATTCAAGCGTTTCGGCAGGATGTATTCCTGACGGCGAATATGTTATCAACATTAAGGATTGGGTACTGTCAGATGATATATACGATGGTTGGACTATAGATGACGACAGCTCTCTCACTGACAAAGAATGGGCGTCCGGAGCTGATTATATTTATAACAGTTTCAATACCAGCTCAGATAATATATTTATTCTCGAACATCAAGGCGACAATAAGTATTATATCAAGAATAAGACTACGGGATTGTATGTTGTCAGAAGCGACTGGGCTTTGATGTACAGTTCAACACCCGAAGCATTTGATATTATACCGAACGATAACGGATCAGCTCTGATTCATATCAGTTCACCTTACCATGAATTATATTTCTTCAGTCAGTGGGGATATTTTGAACTTCAAAATGTAACAACAGAATATTCACAGGTTTGGTTCTACACACCCGAATATTCATCATCTGAGGGTGGCAGTGATGACAGCGGAAACACCGGCGGAACTCCCTTCTACAACGAGAAGAAAGCGCTTTACGATATCCTTCACGAAGGCATTGAATATGATTATTCATCATACACAAGAACAAGCTATGAAGCCTTGCTTGATGCTCTTGATGCAGGTGTTGAGGTTTATAAGAAAGAAAATGTAACCGATGCAGAACTTTCAGCCGCAACGGAAGCTATCCGTGCAGCAATCGATGCTCTCGGTATGGATATCAAGAAAATCAACGGCACTCTGTTCAAATACGGCTATAACAACTCAACAGGCACTCCCGATTATTCCGACGGCGGTGTGCTGATGAATGATATAGCTGTCAGACAGATGAAGACTGCAATTCTTGCAGATCCGAATCTCGTAAGCCAGATAAAAGATATTATCGGCTATGATACCAATGTCTGGGGCGAAAATCAGGCCGATATAGTTTTTGATGAAGCAGTTGAAATATATGCAAGAATTTATACTCTGATGTTTACCGGTAAACCCTACAACGGTTCAAGCAATTCCAATGCAGCATATGCTCCTCAGTATATAGATAAATACACCAATATTCCTCTTACTCTTTGGAATGTATGGACAAAAGACAATACTCACGGTGCAGATGACCCTATAGATTGGGAAGGCAATCCGATACATGACGGTGCATCTGTTCAGGGTCTTGCAGGCGCAACGCTTGATAACGGCGTAATAACCTCTCATGCAGCATATACTCAGGGTCTTTCCTATGCAAACGACGGCCCGATTGATATGTATGATATTGATACATATACCTACGGTTTCCAGACGGGTACGGGAGCTTACAGAGAAGTTCAGCTTGAACCTCTTTCGGGTATCAGCGTTCATTTCCCTGATTTGTTCACCCGTGAAAGCCTTGATGCGAGTGGTAATGTAACAGAATCAACATCAGGTCAGTATTCAAAATATTACTGGGATACAGAGTTCCCCATGTTCATCAGTACCGATGAATACGGTGTAAATACTTATCATTACGACAGTGCGGACACCAGATACCTTATTCAGGCTGATTTTGATGATGAAAATCACACTGCAGAAATGGAACTCAATGAAGTCGGAAAGTGGACTATAGTAGGTCCCAATAACGCAACTCAATCAGGTTTCTTCCCCTTCAACTATAAGGACGGAACAACAGAATATAACTACGAAAACGCAGTTTACCACTACGGTTTTACATTTGAACATAACTTCTATATTCCCAAGGGCGGTAAACATGTCAACGGCGAGGACGTTATCTTCAACTTCTCGGGTGACGACGACGTTTATGTTTATATCGACGGCGTTCTCGTTCTTGATAACGGTGGTCTTCACGGTGCACGTGCGGCAACCATCAACTTCACAGACTGTTCAATCAGCTATCAGTATGCAATGGATGTTACGGACGGCATTCTTAAAGGCGATGAGTTCACAACAACATATTCCTATAACTCTTATGTTGAAAATCCTGATGCAACAGGATATAACGCAGATACAATCGCCGCAATCAATAAGCTTCACGAAGTTATAACAGACGGCGAAGTTCATACCCTTAACTTCTTCTATCTTGAACGAGGCGCTTCTGACTCGAACTGTCTGATTTCCTTCAACCTTTCGGAAACATCGGAAGAAGTTAAAATCATCGACCAGAATCTCACCCTCGACTACGGTCTGCCCGTAGAATATGATATCACCTCAAACAACAACATTTCACAGGCTGCTATCGATAACGGCGTTGAGATTGAGTATCTCGGAATCTGCAGTGTCAACGAAGATTATACCCCGACTTACACCTTCGATAAACCTGAAATCATCATTCCGTTTGAAGACGGTGTTACTTATACCATCGACGGAATGAAATACGGCACCTGTACGATTGATAATCAGGGTAATGTTACTTATACCCTTGAGTCAACCAATATGGCGAAATCCGAGAATTTCTATGTTGTTGCCAAAATCACGGGTGACCCGACTTACGCTGAAGAAGTTGTTTATTATCAGGTTGAAAAAACAACCTTTATTCCCGCAACTGCTATTTATTACGAAGATACCTTCGAAACAATAACCTACACAAACGGCAAAGTGCCTGCAAATTATAATAATGACACAAATCAGTACGGTATCTGGAGAACCGAAGGTATGCAGTCAACAACACTCAAGCAGACTGCCGACCTTACCGACAGTGAGGCAAATCCCTATGGCTATGAAACCGGTTATTCTTCGTTCGCCGAGTACAGCGGCGAGTCCATTCATTATGTTGACGTAAGCACAAAGAATAACCCCAACAAGAAATACAGCGGCGGTACGGGTGCGGCATGGCCCACCGTAGAATTTGATTTCACGGGCACGGGCTTCGATCTTATAAGCATCACAGACTGTACCACGGGTGCATTCAGTGTTGAAATCAAGAATGCCGAAACAAACACAACGGTTATCCGTACGGTTGTTGATACTTTCTACGGATATGATTACGGAAGAATTTATTCCGATGCAAACGGTATCCCCACCCTTGATGATTCAAACACACCGATGTACAGAGCAGAAAACGGTACCTGTACATCCGATGTGAGATATTATGATGAAAACGGCAAAATTACCGATGTTGCTCATTATTATGATGTGAACGGCGAGGTTACCGATGTTGCTCATTATTACGATGAAAACGGAAATATTGTTGAAACAGAAACAGATAATCCCGCTTATGCTTATGCATATGCCTACGGCTGGGTTATTGCCGCTGAGGGTTCAAAAGAAACTCTTTATCAGATTCCCGTAATCAAAATAACAGATCTTGACTACGGTCATTACAGTGTAATCATAACGCCCACCTTCACAAGCGGTTTCGGCCATTCGTCGGTTGCCGAAGACGGCACGAATTACTACAGAGTATATCTTGATGCAATCAAAATATATTCACCCGCCGGCATCGGCGATGATATCAAGGATACCGATGTCAAGAAAGCATATGCAACTGATGACGAGCTTTATCCGAGCTATCTTGAACTCAAGGATATGCTTATCGGTGCGGATTCATTATCAGAAACCGATACACAGGGTGTTATCTTCATCGACGGTATTGCGGCGCTTGATAATGACATTGAAACCTACAAAAACGCAGGCCCCAACAATGAGCTGTATCTCGCAAAGGACCAGGCTGTTGCGTTTGAAATTTGGGCAACCTCAGTGCCCACTGATGTTCAGCTCGGTGCCAAGCTTGCTTGCGGAGAGCCGAAGCTCACAATTTCATACGCATCAAAAACAACCGATATCAACATCAAAACGGCAACAGATATTTTCTATTCATTGAACTTCGAGTTGCCGAATGATGCAAAGCTGACCTGGAAACAGGTCAAGGGCAGTGACGGTAACAATTATTACACAACGGGAACTGTTGTTGTTCAGAACACAGGCGAAGCAGGCAGTGTTCTCTCACTTACAAACCTTAAGTGGACATTCTCCCAGAATGGCGGTAAGGGATATTTCCGAATTCCCACACCGATTGAAGATGAAGTTGTTACCCTTGCATCAACAAACGATACACCTGTGATGGCTTATTCTCTCATGAGGATGAGAACAGCGGCACTCGACATTGAGCAGACTGAGGAGCCTGAAATCGTTACAGATGAAAACGGAAACAGCGTTATCACTGTCAGCCTCAAAACTTCTGCGGATGTTGATCATCTTGTTATTACAGATGAAAACGGCAATACCGTCAGCTCACAGGATGTTGAGATTATCTCTGCCCCCATCGAGGACGAGAATGCGATTGAATGGGTGGTAACAATCACCGCAAATGAAGCCGGCACTCACACCTTTACTGTTGCAGGTGCTTACGAAAACGGCTATACAGACTTTGAAAAAGCCGTTTCTGTTACCGTTACAATTGAAGAACCTACGGAACCCGAAGAACCTACGGAACCCGAAGAACCTACAGAGCCTGAAGAACCCACGGAACCCGAAGAATCCACAGAACCCGAGGATGAAGGCGAAGATGATTATTCAGTGTTTGAAACCATCATCAATTTTATAAAGTATGCTTTCACTCAGACTCTTTCGTTCTTGAAAATGGTGTATGACTTTATCGTAAATATATTTTAATGCTGTATTAAGGAGGTAGCTCAAAACTTGAAAAAGTCCTATATAAAACCCGCAATCGCTTTTGAAAGCCTCGCTATTACAGCTAACGTATCTTCCGGATGCACTCTGCTCGGCACAAACAGTGCCGAGTATGTATGCCCTGTTATCGATGAAGAATCGGGCTGGACACTGTTTTCCAACTACGCAAACTGTATGTATGTACCCGGCCCGAACGACACAATATGCTACGATATACCGATTGCCAACAGCAACGTTTTCTCATCGTAACAGAATTATATGAAACGGAGTTCCTCGGATGAAGAGAACTCCGTTTCCTGAAAACAGGTGTTTTATGAAAAAAAGAACTATAGCAGTTGTGCTGATAATCCTTCTCGTTATCGCATTGGTTGTTGTCGGGGCGATACATATTTCAAAAGCAAAAAACTCTGATTCTCAACCTGCTTCCGTTCCTTTTCAGAATGCGCAGATCGGCGTTACCGTTGACGGCTGGCTTAAAATTATTCAAATTGATGAATATTACGGAAAGCTTGCGGTTGTGACGGAAAACGTGTCAGAGGAAGATGTTGAATATGCCGTTCTTACCGTCAAAACCAAAAACGGTGAATTGACATTCAATGTTTCAGCCTTGTTAAGAGGCACAAAAGCTGTTCTTCTGTGCAATGAACAGGTCGCAAGTGACCCCGGTGAAGTCTATACGGCGTGGCAGACAAAGGATAAGGTTGTTTTTGAAAATATGCCCGTTATGAATGAAGATAAGATTGAGGTGTCGGTTGCAGACGGCTCAATATCCGTTAAAAATATTTCGGGCGAAGATACAAAATCCGATATAGTTATTTATTACAAAGATAAAAAAGATGATTTGGTAAACGGCAGTGTAACATATAAAATCCGTGTAAACGCTTTGAAAGAGGGCTCGCAGACTTTTATCAAAGCTCCCGAGCTTAACGAAAACAACTGTCGGATTATTTTTACAGATTATGTTGATTAGAAAATATAAAATCGGTAATTTTACCGCTGAAATAATTTCTCAGGCTTTTTATGAAGACACAGAGCCGTACTCGTTGTTTCCCTATGACGGTGAGCAGAGTGATTACAGCGTTAATATTGAATTTTCCTCTGCCGTTCCGCAGAAAATCGAAAACCCGTACTATGTTTCACAGGACAGAGTCTGTGATTGTGAAAACGGGAAATTGCGTTGCTTTTATAAATCCCGTGATAACGATGAAGATTTCTATGCCTGCCGTATCGCTGACGGTAAAAACATAAACATCGTCATTGATGAAAAATACCGTAGTTTACTTCGTGCAGATGTGGTGTTTTCGCTTATCGGTATTGAGGAAATCGTTGCCCGAAGCAACGGATGCGTGCTCCATTCCTCATTTATCGAAAAAGACGGCGGTGCAATTCTTTTCACAGGTCCTTGTGACATAGGTAAGTCAACTCAGGCTGATTTATGGCGAGAATATGCAGATGCCGTTGTTGTCAACGGCGATAAAACGATGATTTTTGAAGAAGACGGTGTGTTTTATGCATCGGGAATGCCTTTTTCAGGTTCATCAAAAGATTGCCTCAACAAGGTGTTACCCATTAAAGCTGTGATTAGTCTTCAGCAGGCTGATAATAATAATGCGAAAAGGCTTGTTTCAGCCGAAGCTTTTTACAAACTGTATAAAAATTGTTATCCCGTGCCCAATTCACGGGACTGCACGGGCAGACTCATTGATTTTGCAGAGCGATTGAGTCAAAGTGTGCCCGTATATGAATATGCCTGTCTTGCCGACGAAAGTGCAGTCAGGTATCTGGAGAGAAAATTATGTCCGATTTTGCAGAGCCTTTAATGGTGAAATATCTTCACGACAAGGGTGCCCGTGAAGGCATACCCGTTTCGGGTACTTTTGAACTGACACAACGCTGTAATTTCAGCTGTGAAATGTGTTATGTTCACGATTGCAAACAGAAAACGGATCCTCTGTCTGCCGATGACTGGCTGAATCTTGCTAAGCAGGCAAAGGATTCAGGAACTGTCTTTCTGCTTCTTACGGGCGGAGAGCCCCTGCTTCGTGATGATTTTGAAGAAATCTACAGAGCTCTTGCAAAAATGGGTTTTCTTATATCAATAAATACAAACGGAAGTCTGATTGAAAAATACGCAAAGCTTTTCGATGAATTACCGCCTACCCGCATTAACATTTCCCTCTACGGGGCAGACAATACCGCGTATAATAAGCTTTGCGGCAACGAAGCATTTGATAAAGTTCTGAGCTCGGTAAAAAAGATGAAAGAGCTCGGAATATCAATGCGTTTCAATACGGTTTTTACCCCCGAAAATATTTCGGACTACAAAAAAATTGCGGATATTTCAAGAGAGACGGGCATACCGCTGAAGCCGACCACCTATATCTATCCGTCCGTCAGAATCGGAAGCGGAAATAAAGATTCTCGCTTTTCTCCCGAAACAGCGGCTGAATATATCTTTCTTATTGATGAATACCGTCTTGATAAGGATTTCTGTCTTGAAAGAGCAAAAAAACTGCTTTTGCTTCCGAAAGGACCGGCAGAGAATAAAGTCCGTTGCAGAGCAGGCAGAGCGTCTTTCTGGATAACTGCAGACGGCATAATGCGTCCTTGCGGAATGATGCCCGAACCCGACGGCAGACCGCTTTCGGACGGTTTTGAAAAAGCGTGGCAGGATATAAAATCGGCAACAGAACAGATAAGACTTCCCGAACAATGTCTTTCCTGCAAATATGCAGGAATCTGCAATGTTTGTGCAGCTATGTGCAAGGCTGAAACAGGTGATTTCAGCAAAATCCCGCAGTATGTCTGCCGCATGACAAAACATCTTTTCACCCTTGCGGAAAGGAGTGTTTGTGACAATGAGAATTAAAAAAGAAATGATTCTTCGTCAAATCGGTGCGGATATAATTCTTGTTCCCGTCGGCAATGCAATCAAAGACCATAACGGATTCTTTATGCTCACCGAATCTGCATTCTTTCTCTGGAACAACCTCCATGAGTGCAGTTCAGTTGAGGAGCTTGCAAAGAAACTTTTCGACGAATATGAAGTTACCGAAGAACAAGCTCTCGCTGATACCAAAGATTTCATTGATAAACTGGTTGAACTTGAGATAATGGAAATATAAGTAAATCCGTAACGGAGGGTAAAAAATGACTGCTGCAAAAATATTTGAACAAATATATAAAAAAACGCCACAGCATACCGCATTTACACCCTACAGAATTTGTCCGATAGGTGCGCACAGCGACCATCAGCTCGGAAAAATCACGGGTTTTGCCATTAATAAAGGCATACATATTGCATACGGTCCTAAGGAGAACGGTGTTATTGAAATCAAATCCGTTCAGTTTGATAAAAGAGCGCAGTGGCACGTTGCCGCAACTCCCGAAATCGTTCAGGGTGACTGGGCAGACCATCTCCGCGGTGCAACAATAGCCCTCAACAAGCGTTATCCCCTTCGAAGAGGACTTTGCGCTGTTGTTGACGGTGAACTTCCCATCGGCGGTCTTTCGTCATCTGCGGCGGTTATAATAACATTTTTATCAGCTCTTTGTACCATGAACGGAATTTCTCTTACACCCGCAGAGCTTATTGCAATTTCGCAGGAAGCAGAAAATGCTTATGTCGGCGTTTCATGCGGTAAGCTTGACCAGTCCTGTGAGGTTTACTGCAAAAAGGACCATCTTCTCTATATGGATTTGCAGAATGATACATACGAGCTTATCCCTCAGAACCCGAACATGAAGCCCTATAAAATTGCCATATTCTTCAGCGGTCTTGAACGCTCTCTTGCAGGTTCTGCGTTCAACATGAGAGTTGACGAATGCAGAAGTGCCGCCTATGCTCTCAAGGCTTATGCAGGCATGGAATACGGCAAATTCAAAGAAACCAATCTCCGTGATGTGCCTTATGAAGTTTATCTTGAGCATAAGGACAAGCTTCCCGAAAACTGGCGTAAGCGTGCTGAGCATTGGTATACGGAGTTTGACCGTGTACAGAAGGGTGCAGAGGCTTGGCGAAACGGCGATATCGAGGAGTTTGGCAGACTTTCTTTTGAAAGCGGAAAATCCTCGATTTATAACTGGGAAACAGGTTCTCCCGAACTC
>JAZLCS010000133.1:0-20179 GCA_045614385.1 Acutalibacteraceae bacterium
CAAGGGTTTTTCTTAAATCGTTGTTTAATTTTCAAGGTGCTATCCTCTCCGCTCTCTTGCGGAGTGCTCGACTATATTACCAAATCCCAACCACTTTGTCAACACCTTTTTTTAATCTTTTTTCCCATTCTTCTCAACTCCGCCGTGCGTTTCGTGATTTGCATTAAAAACAGCGGGCAGCTGTTTTATCAACTGCCCGCTATATTATATGTAATTAATACCAAATAAATCCAAGAAGAAGGATTCTGATAATCCACTGCCACCATGCATAGGAAGCATTGATTTCAACGGTATCGGAAAGGTCTGTGCCGTCAATCGTTACGGTGATTGTTGCATTGCCTGTGCCTACAATTTTGTAGCTTCCGTCAGGCTCAACTTCAACAACATCTTCGTTGGAGGATGTGAATGTAACCTTAACGTTTGAAGGAGCGTTTACATCAATTTTGCCGTCCGACTTATAGTTTCCTTTGATTTCGCTTGCGGTGATGTAACCGTTTGCGTTGTCATAAACTTCGAACTCGGTGTGGTTATCGTTGCAGCAGAATACTCTGGGAACCATACCCTTGTAAAGATCAGACAACATATTATATTCAAGGCATATTTCGTCATACTCTTCTTTGGAGATATTTCCCTCGGCATATTCTTTTTCAATCTCTGCAAATTCCTTTTCTATCTCTGCAAAAAGCTCTTCGACCATTTTATTATATTCAGTAATTTCGGGAGTCATGGTTTCAACGCAGATGTTGGGGATACCCATGATAACAGAGGGGTCTGTGTATTCGCCGTCAAAGATTGCAGCAGCCTGCTCATCCGAGAAGTGAACTGTTATCTGAGCGGGATATGCAATTGCTTCAAAAAGCTCCATCTCGTCGAAATCAAAGTTGAGCAAATCGATAAGGAATGTCGTGAAAACGGGGTTGAAAACTCCAAATAAGTTGTTGCCCATTGCGTCAACAAAGCTCAGCTTTGCATCAACTGTTTCAGGAATTTTATAGAAAAGATCGCGTCTGGTGATGGGATATTTAACAAGGATAGTCTTATCCTTATTATAAAGAACACCGTCTTCGGAAGAGAGATATTTGTTGGAAGCGGAAACATTGAATGAGTTTGCGGTGAAGCCGCTCATCATCTGCATCATAAAGTATGCATACTGAATGTTAATCTCTTCTTCGGTGAGGCCTTCAAGGTCATCGCCTGCTTCAGCTATGAGAATCGCATAAATATTCTCGGTGAATTTATCAGAAATTGTAACAGACAAATCTTCGCAGCCTGTCAAAGCCAAGGGATAAGAAGATGCAAGGCCAATATAGTCAGGAATGGTGATGTCCTTTTTCGCATTGTTCGCAGGAAGCTTAACAAGGATTTTGCCCGATGCGTCATAAAGAATGCCGTCCTTGCTGCTCAACATGGAGTTGCCATTCTCAACATGAATATTGGCAAGGTTGGGAGCGGATATATAGTATGAGTACATAGACAGAAGCGTGCCGACCGTATAATATGCCGCAGCTTCACTGCCTGTTTCTGCAATAAGCATTTCGATTAATTCTTCGTATGTCATGCCATCTTCATCAAGCATGTAGCCAATAAAGTTCTTGCCAATAGTAACATCAACAAGGTTTTCAGCCCTCATAATGCTTGCATTTGTGGGCATGGATGTGTCAAGCATTACAACTGTTGAAGGCATTGTGTATGATGTTTTGTTGCTTGCTGCAGGATAAATAATAATACTTTCAACTTCAAAGTCATAAAGGACTCCGTCAATAAGTTTGAAAGCAGTGTTGCCTGCTTCAAGCTTAACTTCCTTAACCTTGCCAATGATATCTTCCATATAGTCAAGACCGTCAAGATAGGCAATATCCTTGCCGATTTCGATTATTGTTTCGTCAACGCCTTCTGTCCATTCGCAGGTTATAAAATCACTGTTGATAGTGATTTTTGAAGCATAGGGAACACCGCGGAACGCGCTGTATGATAAATAAGCATCAGCAGGGAACTTAACATATTTAAGTCCTTTGCAGTATCCGAAAGCATAGCTGTTGATATATGTTACGCTTTCGGGAACGATGATGCTTGTAAGCTTGTCGCAATTATAGAACGCATCATAGCCGATTTCCTTTACGGGATAGCCATCGATTTCAGCAGGGATAACAAGCTCACCTGCTGCATCTTTGTTACAACCGGTGATTTCAATTGCGCCGCCATAATTGTAATAGCTCAAGTCTGCTGTTGTTGCTGCGCTTGCGCAAATCGGAGCGGCAGTCAAAAGCATAACTGCGCACATGATAAGAGCAAGAGCGCGGGTGAATTTTTTCATGATTCATTCTCCTCTTTTTTGATTTAACGTGCTAACGCACTGTTCTTTTACATTATATCACTACGTGTTTTAAAGTCAATATTTTCCGGCTAAAAAAATCATGTTTTTTTCTTAAATAAAATTGTTTTTTCGCTAAAATTCACCTTGACCGAAGACGCATATTCAGACGGGCTCATTCCCGACACCCTGCGGAACACGGCTGTGAAATACTGCGGCGTGTTGAATCCGAGCTTTTCTGAAATTTCCGTAAAATTAAACTCGTTTTCTCTTATCATCCGCTTAGCCGCGTCAACCTTCAGGCGCGTGAAATGCTCCATTATACCGCAGTTCATGTTTTCTTTGAAAAGCCGTTTTATAACAGATGCCGAAACATTGAATTTTTTTCGGACGTCCGAAAAGCTCAGCCTTTCACTTACATTGTTCTCCAGATATTCGCAGATTTCAAGAATAAGCTTGTTATTATCCTCTTTTTTCAGCAAAACAGCGCGGTTGCTTCTGCGGATAAGCATAATAAGCAGCTGCTCCATGTATAACTGAATCATCTGCTCACAGCCGAAAATGCCGCTTTGCGACTTTTCCATGATTCGAGTATACGGAGTTCCGAGCGGAGTTAAAAAAGCCTCTGACGCTTCGCGGATTATGCTGCCCATAAGGCGTTTTTCCTCGGAAGAGCATGTTATTACCGTTCCCGCAACAGACATGAGTTCGGGGCAGGAACAGTCAAACGAAAGAATAACCGAATTGGCGGCGTTCGTGCCGTCACAACGGATTTTGTGGAATTCATTAGGCTTATGAATATAAAGTTGTCCTGCTCCGAGTATAACCTCTTTTGCGCCTGCAGTTATAACAACGCTTTTTTTATCGGCATAGACAATTTCCCAGAAATTATGGAATTCGCCCGAATACGCAAAATCCTTTGTATATTCAAAATAATGAATGGTATAGATGCCGTCAACTGCAACCGATTTATCAAGTGAAGTTCTGATATATTCCAAAACAATACCTCCTGCCGCTCCGATAAACCAATTATAATCGGTTTTCTCTGCTTTTTCAACATAAAACTGACCCAAAATTATAAATATAACGGCTATTTTTGTAACATTGACACTAAACAGTGTGCTAAAATAATAAATATAATCAACCATCGGGGGCGATAAAATGATTAAATTCGGAACAGGCGGCTGGAGAGCTGTTATAGGATACGATTTTATCTGCGACAACATTCGCAGGGTTGCTGCAGGCATTCTCAGGCTTGCGGAAGAACAGCATAAAACCGACAAACCTATAATTATCGGCTACGACCGCCGTTTTTTGTCCGTTTCCGCCGCAAAATGGGTTGCGGAAACGCTTGCTCAAGGCGGCATTGAGGTTTGGTTTCTGAACCGTTCCTCTCCCACTCCGCTGATAATGCACACCGTAAAAGACAAAAACCTTTATTTCGGAATTGAAATCACCGCAAGCCATAACCCTGCAAATTATAACGGAATCAAGCTTTTTGTCGATGAGGGCAGAGATGCTCCGATTGAAACCACAGAACGCCTTGAAGAGCTTATTGCCGAAACGGAAACTGTTGATTTCTGCGATTTTGACAAAGCGGTTGAAAGCGGCAAGATTGTTTATCTTCGCAATCCGTTCAATAAGTTCCTTGACGATATAATCGCCATGCTTGATATGGAGGCTCTGCGCGAGCGCGGTCTGCGCGTTCTTTTTGACACGATGCACGGCTCGGGTACATATCCCCTGCAGGTTATTTTTCACACCGCACGCTGCACTATTGACACAATGAACCTGAACAAGGACGCATTCTTCGGCGGAATGATGCCCGCACCGACAGAACAGACGCTCGGCATTTTGCAGGACACGGTTATAAAAGACGACTATGACCTCGGCATCGCTATGGACGGCGACGGCGACCGCCTGGGTATTATAGACAAAAACGGCAGATATATTAACGCGAACGAAATTCTCTGCATGCTCTATTATTATCTTGTCAAATATAAGGGCTGGACAGGCCCCGTTGTGCGCAATCTTGCAACAACTCATATGCTCGACAAAATTGCCGAAAGCTTCGGTGAAAAATGTTATGAAGTTCCTGTAGGGTTCAAATATATTTCTTCGAAAATTGATGAGGTCAATGCCGTTCTCGGCGGCGAATCCTCAGGCGGTCTGACTGTCAGAGGGCATATTCACGGCAAGGACTCGGTTTATGCCGCATCGCTTTTTGCCGAAATGGTCAGCGTAACCCGGAAATCCCCGACCGAGCTTTTGAACGAGCTTGAAAGCCAATACGGCCGTTACATTATGGTTGAAGACAATCTCAGCTTCGCACCCGAGCGCAAGGCGGAAATAGAAAAAATTATTTTTGAAGACAAATCTCTGCCCGACTTCGGAGCGGAAATCAAGCGCGTTAATTATGAAGACGGCTGCAAGGTTTATTTCGAAGACGACAGCTTCGTTATCTGCCGTTTTTCCGGCACCGAGCCGCTTCTGCGCGTTTTTGCCGAAAGCAACTGCGAAGAAACAGCAAAAAAATATATTGCGGATTTCAAGGCACTTTTAAACATATAACAGATTACAAAAGCAACCGTTTGGGCGGTTGCTTTTTGTGTTTATATATGGTATTATTTTTTATAATTAACTGCATGGGGTGATATTATGTTTGCGAGAATTAACAGCATGGGGCTTTTCGGAATTGACAGCTACATGGTCGGCGTTGAGGTCGATTACGGACAGGGTCTGCCGAGAGTTGATCTTGTCGGTCTGCCCGACACCGCCGTTAACGAATCGCGAAACAGAGTGCGCTCCGCAATCAAAAACAGCGGCTATTCTTTCCCCCAAAGCAGAATAACAATCAACCTTTCACCCGCAGATATCCGCAAGGAAGGCCCCGTTTATGACCTGCCGATTTTCATTGCCGTGCTCCGCGCAAACGAACAGCTTCGCTGCAATGTTGATGACTGCGCTTTTGTGGGCGAGCTTTCTCTTGACGGACTTGTGCGCCATGTCAACGGCGTTTTGCCGATGGTAATAAGAGCCAAAAAGAGCGGTATAAAGCGCGTTTTTGTTCCCGCAGACAACGCACTTGAAAGCTCCGTTGTTCAGGGTATTGAAGTTTATGCGGTTGAAAACGTTATCCAGGTCATAAAGCATCTTCAAGGAGAAAAGCTTTTAAAGCCTGTTGAATATGATTCGTTTCAGGAAAATTTTCTGAGCCCGCCGATGCCCGACTTCAAAGACGTCATGGGTCAGCAGGAAGCGCGTTATGCGCTTGAAATCGCTGCCGCAGGCGGCCACAACATAATAATGATAGGGCCACCGGGTTCAGGCAAGAGCATGCTTGCAAAAAGACTGCCCTCGATTCTGCCGGATATGACATTTGAAGAAAGCCTTCAAACAACGGAGCTTTATTCGATAGCAGGTGCTTTACCGAAAGAGGTTTCTCTCATAAGAGAACGCCCCTTCCGGGCACCCCATCACACGGTTTCGCCCGCAGGCCTTTCCGGAGGCGGAGCAATTCCGAGACCGGGCGAAATCTCGCTTTCTCATAACGGTGTTTTGTTTCTCGACGAACTCCCCGAATTTTCAAGAGCTTCAATGGAGGTTTTGAGGCAACCGATTGAAGACGGCAAGGTTACAATTTCGCGAGCCAACGCGTCGCTGACATATCCCTGCTCAACCATGGTTGTGTGCGCAATGAACCCTTGCCCCTGCGGTTTCAGAGGGCATCCGAAAAGAGAATGCACCTGCCCCGAAGGCTCTGCAAAACGTTATCTTGCAAGAGTTTCGGGACCGTTGCTTGACAGAATGGACATTCATATTGAGGTTCCGCCCGTTGATTTTGAGAAGCTTTCAAGCAAGGTTCCCTCCGAATGCTCGGCAGACATCAAAAAGAGAGTCAACGCCGCAAGAAAAATCCAGCAAGAGCGCCTTAAGGGTTCGGGAATTTCATGCAACGCAAAAATGACTCCTGCAATGACCCGCGAATTCTGCAGGCCGACTCCGCAGGCAATGGTTATGCTTGAAAATGTTTTTGAAAAGCTGGATTTTTCGGCAAGAGCATATGATAAAATCCTGCGCGTTGCGCGAACGGTTGCCGACCTTGAGGGCAGCCTGTCAATCGAAACATCTCATATCGCTCAGGCGGTTCAGTTCAGAAGCCTTGACCGCAAATTCTGGCACAGATAAAATTCTCAAATTCTATTGATAATGCAATTACAATGATATATAATAAACAAGTCAGTTTTTAGTAGGAGAAAGATGTATGTTAAAGCTTGAAAATATTTCATTCAAAGTGGATGTTGACGGCTCACCGCTCGGAATTATCGATAACATCAGCGTTGAAATACCCGACGGAGCGTTCACCGTTATCACCGGCCCCAACGGCGGCGGCAAATCCACTCTTGCAAGGCTTATCATGGGCATCGAAAAGCCCACGAGCGGCAGAATTTTATATAATGATATTGACATCACCGATATGTCCGTCACCGAAAGAGCAAAGCTCGGAATAGGCTATGCCTTTCAGCAGCCGCCGAGATTCAAAGGTCTCACCGTGCGCAGGCTTCTCTCGCTTGCCGCAGGCAGCGAACTGCCCGTTGACGAATGCTGCGGATATCTGACAAGCGTCGGCCTTTGCTCAAAAGACTATCTCAACAGAGAGATGGACACTTCCCTTTCCGGCGGCGAAGCGAAAAGAATCGAAATAGCAACTCTCATGGCAAGAAAGCTCGGAATCGCCATTTTTGACGAGCCCGAAGCAGGCATTGACCTGTGGAGCTTTTCAATGCTTGTTGAAAGCTTCAAGGCAATGAGCAGCGGCAGCCATCAGAGCGTTATCATTATCTCCCATCAGGAGAGAATAATGCAGCTTGCAGACACGATGATCGTTGTTGCAGACGGCAAAATCAAAAATATGGGTCCGAAGGATGAAATATTCCCGCAGCTTATGGGCGAATTCAGTGAAAACTGCGGGTTCAGAGGAAAGGAGAGCAACTGATGAATATTATTGACAGCGGCTTGCTTGAATCTGTTGCAGATCTCCACGACATTCCAGCAGGTGCATATAATATCAGAAAAAACGGCGAGGGCTTTTCGAGACGCTCCACCGCAAACATCGAAATTGTTTCAAAAACGGACAAGCCGGGCATTGACATAATCGTTGCCCCCGGCACAAAGAACGAAAGCGTTCATATCCCCGTTATCATAACCGAAACAGGCATTGATGACTTGGTTTACAACGATTTCTACATCGGCGAAGATGCGGATGTTCTTATTGTTGCAGGTTGCGGAATTCACAACAACGGCGATGAAAAATCTCAGCATGACGGAATCCACACCTTCCATATCGGCAAAAACGCCCGCATTAAATATGTTGAAAAGCATTACGGCGAGGGCGACGGCAAGGGCGAGAGGATTCTCAACCCCGTAACCGTTGTTGAGCAGGGCGAAAACTCCGTTTGCGAAATGGAAATGGTTCAGATAAAGGGCGTTGACTCCACCGTGCGCGACACAAAGGCTTATCTTGAAGCGGGAGCAAAGCTTATCGTGACAGAAAGGCTTCTCACTCACGGCAATCAGTATGCGCGCTCCGATATCGACGTTTATCTGAACGGTGAAGATGCTTCTTCACAGATTATTTCGCGCTCGGTTGCAAAGGACAGCTCAAAACAGATTTTTCACCCCAACGCAATCGGCAATGCAAAATGCAGAGCTCATGTTCAGTGCGACTCCATTATTATGGATGAGGCAACCGTCAGCTCAATCCCCGCAATCACGGCAAACTCCGCGGATGCTCAGATTATTCACGAAGCCGCTATCGGTAAAATAAATAACGACCAGCTTATCAAACTCATGACCTTCGGCATGAGCGAGGAAGAAGCGGAAGAAGTTATCATAAACGGATTTCTTAAATAAAAATATTGGGGCTGTCTCAATAAGATGAAAAAGCCGTTTTCTCCGAACGACAGGCATATATAAATATGTCGAGTTCGGAAAAACGGCTAAAAAGAAGCATATAATAACATTTTTAATTCTATATCACAAACAAAAATGGCTTGAGAAGGTATAAATTCCGACTCAAGCCTTTTGTTATATATTCTGTTTCTTTTGTTTTTCGCTTAGTGAGACAGTCCCTTTGATTTTACTGGTCAATATTCTGCCATACAAAGCCGACATCCTTGCCGACCTGAACAAATGAATCAAGGTCGTTTTCATCAAGGCTCGCAACGCGCTTGAAGCCGTTTGCTTCAAATGCCTCGCAGAATGCATTCGCCATTTCTTCATCCTTAAAGGTAATGTGAGTCATCAGGCGGAACTGGTGGCGGTTAACGCCGCCGTCAAAACCGACAACAAAACCCGTGCACCACCAATAATCGGTGTAAGGGCGCTGAAAAACAGGTCTGTATTCGCCTGTCTGATTTTCGTCCCACATAAACAGCATTTCCATTTTAAGCCAATCTTCTTCTTTGGCACAGTTATAGTGAGAACCCTTGCTGCCGACTTTTCTTGTGTAAACGCCGACCTCGCCGCCGACAAAAGCATAGCCGTACTGCCCCTTCCAGAGCTGAACAAGCCATTCCTTATTGTCATAGGTGAACTTTGTTCTGACCGTGTCATAATACATCATGGTCACGGGAGCCATGCTGTCATAGCCCTCGTTAAAGCCGAAGTTTGACTGCCATGCATTTTTATCGTCGGTATAATAATAGTTGCCGTCAGGGTCATATTTATATGACACTATTGACGCAGTGTCGAAATTGATATCCGTATCGGGCGGTATATATTTCGGAGCCTTGGGCATATCAAAAACTTCCGAAAACTTTGCGTTGATGAGCGTTGCAAGCTGTGTCACCGCCTGCGTTATTTCGCTCACCGGCTGCGTAAGCGAGGTTGACGGAGCAGTTGAACCGGCCGATGTTTCGGCAACCGAAGTGCTGTTATCGGTTTCGCTTGTCTGCTCGCTTTGAAGCAGCGAACTCCACCATGAACCGGTTGTTGATTCTTCTTCGCCGTAAGCGGGATAATAAGCTGAGGTTTCCTGCAGATAAGGTTCGTTATATCCGGGCTGAACATCAATCGCCGGCGAATCGGGCGTGTTTGCCATTTTAACACCAAGAACCGCAGCTATTCCGATTATCGCAACCGCCACAGCAGCCACAACAACCGCTACAGATTTGTTTTTCATTCTCTTTCTCCCTATATATCATATTCGCGCACAAAAGCGTTTATAAAAAGCGGACCCATATCCATGGCAACAATAACGGTTTCGCCGTTTTTTGTCATAAAGGTCATGCCTTCGCCCTCGCTGCCCGAGGTCAGGTTGCGGTCAATCACCTTTTCAACCTCGCCGCTGACGGGATTTATTTTATAAATTGCCTGCGTGTCGTCGTTGGTTGCGGCATAGATAATTCCGCCAAGAATTTCCGCGCCCTGAATTGCATAAGGCGATTCTTTCAAATCAACCTCTCCGACAGGTTTCATTTCGTCTGCGGTATCAAACGCAAAAAGCTTTGTGGGATTTTTTGAATGGTCGGTGCAATAAAGATAGCCGGTTTCGCTGTCCACACATACCCATGGCAAACCGCGGGTTATCTTTTCGGCATCCAAGATATAATATTCAACAAACTCAAGAGTGTTCGCATCATAAACACCGACTATGGGGTAATCCCAGACCTTGCTGTCCTCAAGGCCTGCATAAATTTTGCCGTTATAGAAGCTCAAGCCGCCGATATGAGCAATCCCCAAATCCTTAAGCTCATCGGGAATTGCAGAATAGTTTGCATTAACGAGAGTTCTTGCGTCATCCTCGGTGCGGATAAGAGTCGTTTTTGATGAAAAATAAAAGGTTTCACCGTCGGTTGTCATTCCCTGCGAGCGGAAATATGCGCCGATTCCCACAACGTTTGTTTTTTCGCTGTCGGTGCGCTCACCTGCCGAAAGCAGGTCGATTCCATGTGTCAGCGCAGAAAACGGTATAAGTATAATCGCAAAAACAACAGACAAAATTTTATTGATTGTCAATGCAAATGCGCTCACGATAATCCCCCATTATAATTTATTGTTTTTAGTATATCAAAACAGAATTATATAGTCAACGGACAAATTTGCGGAAAATGTATAATTTTATGCGCGAGAATATTTTCAAATCATTGACAATAAAATTAAAAAAGGGTAAAATTAAAATGGAAGAAAATTTAACAGAAAGGTTGATGGCTATGAATGATGTTAACAAGCTCTATGAGCTTTGGCTGGCAAACACCGCAGACAATGAGGAAATCCGCAGCGAACTTCTTGCAGTTGAAGGCAACGAAGAAGAAATTCTTGACCGCTTTTACAGAAATCTGGAGTTCGGAACAGCGGGTCTGCGCGGCGTGCTCGGCGCAGGCACCAACAGAATGAACACTTACACCGTCTGCCAGGCAACTCAGGGCCTTGCCGATTACCTTAACAGCAAATATGACAGCGCAAGCGTTGCAATCGGCTATGATTCAAGAATCAATTCCGACGTATTTTCAAAGCAGTGCGCCGAGGTTCTTGCCGCAAACGGAATTAAGGTTTATATATATCCCAACCTCATTCCAACTCCGCTTGTTTCATATGCCGTTATGCGCCTTAAGTGCCAAAGCGGCATTGTTATCACCGCAAGCCACAATCCTTCAAAATATAACGGCTACAAGTGCTATGACCCTGCAGGTTATCAGATGACGGAAGAGGCGGCATCTGAAACCTATTCTTTCATTCAGAAAGTTGATATGTTTGAGGATGTTAAGAAAATTCCGTTTGAAGAAGGCATGGAAAAGGGGCTTATTGAATATATTTCCGACGACATTGTTGAAGAATTCTATGCCCATGTGCTGAGCAGACCGATTAATCCCGAAATAATCAAAGAAAGTGACCTTAAGGTTATCTACACTCCGCTTAACGGCACGGGCAACATTCCCGTCAGAACCGTTCTTTCAAGAGCAGGCTTCAAAAACGTGGCCGTTGTTGCAGAGCAGGAAATGCCCGACGGAAAATTCCCGACCTGCCCATATCCGAACCCCGAAATCAAACAGGTTTTCGAATGCGCCATTGAAATGACAAAAGAAGATAAAGCCGATTTGCTTCTTGCAACCGACCCCGACTGCGACAGAGTCGGTATTGCCGTTCTCACAAACGGCGAATATGTTCTTCTTTCAGGCAACGATGTCGGCGTTCTGCTGACAGAATACATGTTCTCGGCAAGAAAAGAAAAAGGCACTCTTCCCGCAACGCCCGAAATGACAAAATCCTTTGTTTCAACTCCGCTTGTTGACAAGGTTGCCGCAAAATACGGCTGCAAGGTAACCGATGTTCTCACCGGCTTCAAATATGTCGGCGAATTTATTGCAAACCTTGAAAAAGAAGGCAGAGAGAGCGATTTCGTTATGGGCTTTGAAGAAAGCTACGGCTATCTTATCGGCACCCATGCAAGGGACAAAGATGCCGTTGCCGCATCGCTCATGATATGCGAAATGGCTGCTTATTATAAGAGCAAGGGCAAAACCCTTGTTGATGTTCTCAACGGCATATATAACGAATTCGGCGTTAATGTTGACCGTCTTTATAACTTTGTTTTTGAAGGCGCAAGCGGCATGGCAAAAATGGCTGAAATCATGACCGAGACCAGAGAAAATCCGCCCGCAGAGCTTGCAGGCCTCAAGGTTCTCAAGGTCAGCGACTTTGACGCAGGCACGGTTACGGACACCGAAACCGGCGAAAAAACGCCTCTCGGTCTGCCTAAGTCAAACGTTCTCGCATATGCACTCCCGAACGGCAATTCGGCAATAGTCCGCCCCTCGGGAACAGAGCCCAAAATCAAGGTTTATATCGCAGGCTGCGGAAAAACCAAGGATGATGCGGTTGAAACCGCCGAGATGCTCGGAGCGTCAATGAAATCGCTTTTAAAGATAGAGTAAACCCAAGGAGAAAAGTTATGAAAGGTCGCAATTTATTTGTCAGGATAACAGCACTTGTTCTTTGTGCCATAATGATTATCGGCGTTGTGACGGTTGCTTTCTATGCCTTCGCCGCCGAGCCGACAGCCGCTGTTTCCGCACCTGAAACCGGAAGCGAAAACATGACCTGGGTCATTGTTGCGGTTGTTGCGGCAATCGCAGTTATAGCAGGGTGTCTTGTTGTTCCGAAAATAAAGAAAAAATAAGCATAAAATCAGCCCCGTACCAATCGGTACGGGGCTTTGTATTTTTCTTATGCCTTTTTGTTTGCAGCTCTCTGAATGGCCTTAACGATTTCAACAATAGGAATTACAAGGAATGCAAGGCCGATTGATATGCAGTATGCCTTTGCATCAAGGTGAACAAAGTCAAACATTTCAGCGAGAACGGGGATTTCGATAATAGCAGTGGTAAGAAGAAGAGATGCAACCATTGCAGCATAAAGAACAATGTTGTGTGACTTCTGACCGAGAGCCATGCCGATAACCGAACCGCGCTGTGAACGCATGTTAAAAGAGTGGAAGATTTCACACATTGACATTGTGAGGAATGCCATTGTCATGCCTTCTTCGCAGTCTGCAATGTTTGTGAACTGCCAGTGACCTGTTTCAAGGAATTCGCCGATAAAGAATGCCGCAAGTGTGAGAACCGTAACAAGTGCGCCCTGATAGAACACATCAAAGCCCATGCCGCCCGCGAAAACGCCCTCTTTGCTGTTTCTGGGCTTTCTTTGCATGATATCTCTTTCAGGTCTTTCAAGACCGAGAGCGAGAGCAGGAATACTGTCTGTTACAAGGTTGATGAAAAGAAGATGAACAGGTTTAAGAATTGTGAAGTTAAGAATTGTTGCGGTGAAGATTGAAAGAACTTCGGAAAGGTTTGAACCGAGAAGGAACTGAATTGCCTTTCTGATGTTATCATAAATTCTTCTGCCTTCGGAAACGGCGGCAACGATTGTTGCAAAGTTATCGTCGGCAAGAACCATGTCTGCAACGTTCTTTGTAACGTCAGTGCCCGTGATACCCATGCCGACACCGATATCCGCACTCTTGATTGAAGGAGCATCATTAACGCCGTCGCCTGTCATTGCGGTAATCATGCCGCGTGCGCGCCATGCGTTAACAATTCTTGTTTTATGCTCGGGCTGAACACGGGCATAAACTCTGAACTCGGTAACTCTTTCAGCAAAGTCTTCGTCGCTGATTTCATCAAGCTGTGCGCCTGTGATGGCACTCGAAGCATCCTCAATGATGCCGAGCTGAATTGCGATTGCAACCGCAGTATCCTTATGGTCTCCGGTAATCATGATGGGAGTGATACCTGCGGAGCGGCATTCTTCAATAGCTGCCTTAACTTCGGGGCGGGCAGGGTCAATCATGCCTGTAAGACCAATGAAAACAAGGTCGTTTTCAAGCGCTTCGGGAGCAAAATCAGCAGGAGCCGAATCATATTTTCTGCATGCAACCGCAAGAACGCGGAGAGCCTGATCAGCCATTCTCTTATTATCGGCGATAATTGCGGCCTTAACATCCTCTGTGAAGGGAACAATTTCTCCGTTGATAAGAGCGGATTTGCAGAGGTTGAGAATAACATCGGGTGCACCCTTGGTATACTGAACAACGCCTTCTGCAGTCTGATGAACCGTTGACATCATCTTTCTGCCCGAATCAAAGGGAGCTTCGCCGATTCTGGGGTTGGCTGCAACAAGGTCATTCTTGCTCATGCCGAGCTTATATGCAAAGCCTACGAGAGCAGCCTCTGTGGGCTCGCCTGTAACCTCACCTGCTTCGTCTATTTCAGCGTCGCAGCAAAGTGCCATTGCCTTTGCAATGAGAGCTTCGTCATCGCCGTAGTGGTCAACAACGGTCATCTTGTTCTGAGTGAGAGTGCCTGTCTTGTCGGAGCAGATAATCTGAGCGCAGCCGAGAGTTTCAACTGCGGTAAGCTTTCTGATGATGGCGTTTTTCTTTGACATATTTGTAACGCCGATTGAAAGAACGATTGTAACAACGGCAACAAGGCCTTCGGGAATAGCCGCAACGGCAAGCGAAACGGCAACCATGAAGCTGTCAAGAATCTTGCCAATTTCCGGCATTGCGCCTGTCTGAACATATGAAACAATCATCTGATAAGCAAAAAGAACCACACAGATGCCGAGAACAAGCTTTGTGAGAATCTTTGAAAGCTGAGCAAGCTTGATCTGAAGAGGAGTCTGACCCTCTTCTGCCTGTGCGATAGCATCGGCGATTTTACCCATTTCGGTGTCCATGCCTGTGCCTACAACAACAGCCTTGCCTCTGCCGTAAACAACGGTTGAGCCCATGTATGCCATGTTCTTTCTGTCGCCGAGGGGAACTTCACCGTTTTCGCCGCCGTTGAGGATCTCAATGATTTTGCCGACGGGAACGGATTCACCCGTAAGAGCGGCTTCCTCGATCTTCATGCTTGCGGATTCAAAAATACGGCAGTCTGCAGGAACAGCATCGCCCGCTTCAAGCACGATAATGTCGCCGATAACAAGGTCTTCGCTGCGAACGGAAACAAGCTTGCCGTCGCGGATAACCTTTGACGTTGCGGCGCTCATTTCCTGCAAGGCTTCAATAGCTGCTTCTGCCTTGCTTTCCTGAACAACGCCGAGAATGGTGTTGATAACAACAACAACCATGATAATAACCGTGTCTGTGGGGAATACGAAGTGGAAATAGCCGTGTTCAAACCATTCGGTAACTGCCGAGATAACGGCGGCAACGATAAGAATGATAATCATCGGGTCGGACAGCTGCTCAAGAATTCTTTGGAATACTGTCTTTTTCTTTCCCTCTTTGAGCTTGTTTTTTCCGTTTTCGGCAAGTCTTTTTTCAGCTTCGGCGGTTGTGAGACCCGCTTCGGAGCTCTTGACGTGATTGAATACGGAATCAACCTGTTCAAGATAGAACTTCATTAGCTTCAATCCTTTCAAAACATTTTGTTTTTATGAACTATATAAAAAACCTTTGGCAGAGAACCGAAAAATCCTCTGTCAAAGGTCTTGCTTCCAATAAACTGGGTGTCTGCCAGATGCATAAGCAACGGTTGTTGACAGACCGCTCGGTATAACCCGTAAGCTACTCCCCTTTAACTTTTAGAATATTTTACCATATGAAATTTTTGTTGTCAATGGTACGAAATCAAAATTGTATCCACAAAAGCGATGCCGCAAGCAACATCTGACCGCCGTAATAAAGAATCATGTTTGCTTTTTTCTTTTTCAAATCCTTGCCGCCCGTAAAAAAGTCACAGGCAAGCACAATATCCGACGCTGCAAACATAACAGAGCCGAAGCCAAGCATCAGAGCCGCCGCAATTTTAAACAGGTGAAAATCCGAGCCTGAATTAAATATCAATACTGCGGCATGTAATGCCTTAACAGTCATCAGCATAAGCGCAAAGCTGTAAATTATAACCGGCACGGCAAACTTTTTCAGTTTCAGCCCAAACAACCGCAAAGCGATATTTACCGCTCCGCAAAGCACCGCAGCCGCAATGATTTCTGCGCAACTCAACGCCGGAACATCGGGAGCATATGTTTTACCGATATTAAAAAACGATATAACCAGCAAAACATGCCCCGCCAAAAAGCTTATTCCACCGAGGGCATAATTAATAAACTCGCTACCGAGCTTCGGATAAACGTGAAGAAAAACATCGCCGAAAAATGAGCATATAAACGCTGCAAGCATTGTGCTGAACACAAAATCGCCGCTCGATATACCGCTCGAAACAACAGCAGTTAAAACAAATATACCCGAACAAAGTGCTTTTGATGCAAGGGTGTTCCACCCGATTTTAGGATACATGATTTTCAGATAATGCCTTAGGGCAAAAAACTGAGCAACAAAGCATGCTGCAAGCAAAACACCGTTCATGCCGTCAGCCTCCGTTTACCACATAGAATTCGCCGAGCCCTTCAGAAAGCTTTCGGCAAATGCCGTCAAACATAAAGCTTTCATATTTTTCCTTTTCAAGAACATTAACAGATTCATTGTTGCTGTTTTGAATGCCGGGAAATTTTTTCTGAGCGCTGCCGCTTAGCCTTATGAGGTCCGTTGAGCTGTATCCCATTGCAATAACAGAATCCATCGCTGCGCGCAGGTCACTGCATTCTCCCTGAACCTCTTTTATAAGGTAATTAAGCAGATATATTTCCTCATATCCCGGAACAGTTGCCGTAAATGCCATAAGAGTAGAATTCTGTTTCTCCCATACTGAAATTTTTTCGAGCTCCTCCGATACGGTAAACGCCGTATTTTTGCCATCCTCTGCAACAGAATACAAACGGTTGAATTCTGCAAAAATATCCATCATCGCCAAAACATCGGGGCGTATCGCCTGATATTGATAATAACAAAGTACTATTCTTGAAAGTCTTTGGTCAAGCTCGTTAATGCTTGCCGACAAGCTTTCGCCAAGCGCCGAGGCTCTTTTGTTTAATGCCGAGGCACTCTCACTCCACGCATTGATTGTTTCTATGTCAAACTCTGAAACGAGCTGAGGATATTTTTCGTTGATATCTGTTCTTAATGCAAAATAACCGCAAAGAATTTCCGCTCTCTCATCCGTTAATTTTTCTGCATATTTTATTGCGGAGTCGAACTTTCCGTTTTCAGCATTTTTTTCTGCCAGAGAAAAGAAAAGCGGGTTTTTGGCAAACAGAAAAGCCGTCAGCAGCAGCACAAGGGCGCAGATAACCGAAACCGCAACAACAAGAGGCTTCCTGTTGCCGTGATTCTGAGCTGCTGTGTTCTGTTTTCTTTTGATTTCAGCCATAAAAACCTTTCTTTTGCTTCGGATAAGCATAATTATCCATTATTTATTGATTATAACATGTTTTATTATTTAATTAAATACTTCTGCGAAAAAAATTTTTAAAAAATATCAAACAAATGTTTGCATTTTGCGAACATTTGTGCTATAATGTACACAATGAAGATATATGAAGCTAAAATAATTCCAAAATCGCATAAAAGAAAGAGGTTGTTCTATGAAACCGATCACCCCGATTCAGCAGAAAATATATGAATTTCTTGTTACCATGGCAAAAGACAATATGACCCCCAGCGTGCGTGAAATCGGCGCCGCTGTCGGCCTGCGCTCAACATCATCCGTTCAGGCAAATCTCGATGCTCTTGAAGCTGCGGGTTATATCCAACGCCCCCCGATGCTCAAAAGATGCATAAAAATTGTAGGGCAGGCAGAAAACGTAACCCATGTTCCCGTTCTCGGCACGGTCACGGCAGGCTCGCCCATTCTTGCAGTTGAAGAAATTGAAGGCTATCTTCCTTTTTCGATGGTCGGTGCTCAGGATAAAGAGCTCTTTGCTCTTAAGGTCAGAGGCGAGAGTATGATTCAGGCGGGCATTCTTGACGGCGACATTGTTATCGTTGAACGAACTCCCACCGCCCGCAACGGCGAAATGGTTGTTGCCCTTATTGAGGACTCGGCTACAGTTAAAACATTTTATAAAGAAAACGGTCACTTCAGGCTTCAGCCCGAAAATGACACGATGGAACCGATTATTGTAAACGAGGTTATTATCCTCGGAAAAGTAATAGCAAGCTACAGATATTATTAATAAGTTTACAATGACCCCCGCTGAAAAAATCCAGCGGGGGTCATTCATTATTTAATTAAAAGCCAAACTGGTTAAAATATTCAAACGGGTCAATATAATATGCCTGAGTGGTGGTTACAGGCTCTGAGCCGCCCTTATCCTCAACAAGAGCAATTTCAATCTCAAATTCATCAATTGAATAGTTGCTGTTAACCCTGCAGAGAGTAAGCGTCATTTTATCGCCAACCTTGCCGTTATCAATTCGCTCAAGAAGAACATCGGCTGTGGTAAGCGGTTTACCGTCAACCTCGGTAATCATATCATACTGCCTTGCTTCTGTGTTTGCGAGGGCGCCTTCGGGTGAAATTTCGTTGATGATGAGCGTTCCTGCCGGCAAGCCCTTAATCTGAGCAATCATACTGTACTGAGCACTCGCGCTGACGGGATAATAGGTTATACCGAGCATGGGTCTGTCAGGCACATATCCGTAACCGATAAGATTTTCGATGATTTCCTTTGCTGAAGAGATGGGAATGGCAAAACCGATGCCTTCGTAATCGGTTGCCGCAATTTTTTGAGAGTTGATGCCGATAACCTGACCGTAAGCGTTAACAAGCATGCCGCCGGAGTTACCGGGGCTGATGGCTGCGCTGTGCTGAATGCTCTTCATGGTGTAGCCGATTTCACTGTTAACGGGTCGGTCAATCGATGAAACATAGCCGCTGGTAAAGGAACCGAAAAGTTCAACACCGCCGGGGTTACCGATTGCATAAACAGGGTCGCCGACAACAAGCGAGCCTGAATCACCGAATTCGGCAGCAGGCAGACCCTTTGCCTTTATTTTAAGAACACCGATATCCGTTCTTGTGTCAAAACCGACTATTTCGGCATCATAAGTTGTTCCGTTATCAAGCTGAACTCTTGCGCTGATGCCCGCATCGCTGATAACATGAGCACAGGTGATTATATATGTGTAAGCGCCCGATTTATCCTCGCCCATAATAATTCCGGAGCCTTCGCCGGCTGAGGAATTTGAGTTGCGGATATAAACAACAATGCCGACATTGCTGGGAGCAAGCTTTGCAGCAATCTGAGCAGGGGTAAGAACTCCGCCCTTGGAAATTTCCGTAGGAGAAACCGGAGATTCGTTTATATTAACCTCGGGAAGACCTTCAACAACATTTTCGATTTCTTTTTCGTTTGAAGTTCCCTTATCAATCGATTTAAAAATTGAAGCAGCGCCGAATCCGAGCGCAAAAACAATTATAACCGCAATGCAGGCAACAAAAACCCTCATTCCCTTTTTAGGCTTGGGAGCCTGAGGTGCTGTTGGCTGCTGATAATAATTCGGGCTGTAATTATATGATGAATAAGGTCTGCTGCCGTAAGAGCCGTAATTCGCTTGCTGATATGAGCCGTTGCCCGAAGCCGCCTCGGGCTCTTCAACAATCTGCGCCTCCGTTGCAGGCACATCATTTATTTCGGCGTCAAAGCCGGGCATATCATTTTTAACCTCCGGTGTTTCGGGTGCGGGGGAAGCTTCTTTTTGTTCACCGTAGTTGAATCCGTATTCTTCGTTCATGTTTATTCCTCCGATTCAAGGGTACTGAGATGATAGCTTTATTGTACTACGCGGTTGTTAATTAAGTTTGAACACATATTGAAAAAAATTTCAAAATTTAACAAATAATCCGTTAATTAAGCGGAAGCTGGAATATAAACTCGGTATATTCCCCGACTTCGCTTCTTGCTATAATCTGACCGCCGTGAAGCTCAACAATGGTTTTGCACAGATAAAGACCCATTCCCGCGCCTTTAATATCAAAGCTCCTTGACTTGTCAACCTTATAGAATCTCTCAAATATTTTGTCAAGTTCCTCGCTGGCTATTCCTTTGCCGCTGTTGCGGATTTTTATTATCGCTTTTTCCGCATCGTGTTTTGAACTGACATCAATATAGCCGCCCTCAGGCGTAAATTTGACCGCATTATCGACCAGGTTATATATAACCTGATTTATCATATCCTTATCCGCAACAACCGGATTGCTTTCAATCGTGTCGAAACCTCTGATTTCAATACGCTTGTTGTCAATCATCTGCTCAAAGCCAAGCACTGTTCTGAAAATCATTTCGGAAATATCAAAATTCTGCGGCTTGATATCAAGCTCGCCCGCTTCAAGCTTGCTCATGTTAAGCATGCCCGTAACAAGACGCGATAACCTCTTCACTTCGTCCGAAACAACTTTAAGATATTGCTTTTCTTTTTCTTCGTCTATCGTTCCGTCAAGAATGCCGTCTATAAAG
>JAZLCS010000134.1:0-11759 GCA_045614385.1 Acutalibacteraceae bacterium
TCAGGTTGCTGAGGTTGTGGCTGTTGGCCCCGGCGGAATCGTTGACGGCAATAATATTGAAATGTATGTCAAGGTTGGCGACAAGGTAATCACAAGCAAATATTCCGGCACAGAGGTTAAACTCAATAAAGAAGAATATACAATCGTTAAGCAGAGCGACATTCTTGCAATCGTTGAATAATTCAGATTTTTATAGGAGGATAATATAATGGCAAAGCAGATTATTTACGGCGAAGAAGCCCGCAAGGCTCTTCAGGCAGGCGTTGACAAGCTTGCAAACACAGTTAAAATAACCCTCGGCCCCAAGGGCAGAAACGTTGTTCTTGATAAGAAATACGGCGCACCCCTTATCACAAACGACGGTGTTACAATCGCAAAAGAAATCGAGCTCGAAGATCCGTTTGAAAACATGGGCGCTCAGCTTGTTAAAGAAGTTTCAACAAAAACAAACGACGTTGCAGGCGACGGCACAACAACCGCAACTCTTCTTGCTCAGGCTCTTATCAGAGAGGGTATGAAGAATGTCACAGCAGGCGCAAATCCCATGGTAGTTAAAAAGGGCATGGCAAAGGCTGTTGAGGCTGCTGTTGAAGCAGTTAAGGCAAATTCAAAGCCTGTTTCAAGCTCAGAAGATATCGCAAGAATCGCAACAATTTCTTCCGCTGATGAAGAAGTGGGCAGATTCATTGCAGATGCAATGGAAAAGGTTACCGCTGACGGCGTTATCACCGTTGAGGAATCCAAAATTGCCGTTACCGAATCAGAGGTTGTTGAGGGCATGCAGTTTGACAGAGGCTATATCTCACCCTATATGGTAACAGATACAGATAAGATGGAAGCTGTTATTGACGATGCACTCATTCTTATCACAGACAAGAAAATTTCAAGCATTCAGGACCTTCTTCCTCTTCTTGAGCAGATTATGCACGCAGGCGGCAAGCTTATCATTGTTGCGGAGGATGTTGTGGGCGAAGCTCTTTCAACAATTCTTGTTAACAAGCTCCGCGGCGTATTTACCTGCGTATGCGTAAAGGCTCCCGGCTTCGGCGACAGAAGAAAGGAAATGCTCCAGGATATCGCTATCCTCACAGGCGGCGAAGTTATCGCTTCCGACCTTGGTCTTGAACTTAAGGATACTCAGCTTTCACAGCTCGGCAGAGCCCGTCAGGTAAAGGTTTCCAAGGAAAACACAATTATCGTTGACGGCGTAGGCGCAAAGGAAGAAATCGCTTCAAGAATCGCTCAGATCAAGCTTCAGATAGAAAACACAACTTCTGATTTCGACAGAGAAAAGCTCCAGGAAAGACTTGCAAAGCTTTCCGGCGGCGTAGCTGTTATCAAGGTTGGCGCAGCAACAGAAACAGAAATGAAAGAAAAGAAGCTCCGCATTGAAGATGCTCTTGCAGCAACAAAGGCAGCCGTTGAAGAAGGCTGTGTAGCAGGCGGCGGCGTTGCTCTTCTCAATGCAGTTTCAAGCGTTAAGGCTCTGCTTGATACAACAGATGATGTTGACGAAAAGACAGGCATCAAGATTGTTCTTAAGGCACTTGAAGAGCCCGTTCGCCAGATTGCCGCAAATGCAGGCCTTGAAGGCTCAATCATCATCAACGCTATTCACGAGAGCGGTAAGATTGGTTACGGCTATGACTTTGCAAAGGATGTTTACTGCGACATGGCTTCCGCAGGTATCCTTGACCCCACAAAGGTAACACGTTCAGCTCTTCAGAATGCTTCATCGGTTGCTTCAATGGTTCTCACAACCGAGAGCCTTGTTACCGACAAGCCCGACCCCGCAGCAGATGCAGCTCAGGCAGCAGCAATGGCAGCTCAGGGCGGCGGAATGTATTAATCGCCTAAAAAACAAAATCCTCCGAGCAATCGGAGGATTTTATTTTTTGCGTTCACGCCCGAGAAAATAATCGGCACTGACCCTGTAATAATCGCAGAGTTTTAAAAGGTGATGTAGGGGCAATTCATTTGCACCTCTTTCGTATCGTGCATACATCGTTTGCGATGTTCCGAGCATATCAGCAATTTCCTGTTGAGCTTTATTGTTGTCTTCACGCAAATCACGCATAATTTTTATATACTTCATAGTTTAATTATATCGAGTAAACATGTTTACTATGGTTTTTAGTAAAGATTTTTATTATAAATGTTGACTTTAGCGAGTAAAATTGTTAAAATATATACAATATATAAAAAAGGAGAGATACACTTGAAAAATCTCAAAAAATCATTGGCTCTTTTGCTGAGTGTAATTATGCTTTTGAGCTGTTTCACAGCGGGTATGGTTGCATCGGCAACTGTTGAAGGCAACTATTATTATACCGTTGAAGACGGTAAGGCAATAATTACAAGTGTTGCTGATAGTTCTGTTCCCGGCAAAGTAGTAATTCCTTCAACTCTTGGCGGATATCCCGTTGTTGCAATCGATGATTACGCTTTTGAATATTGCGGGAATATTACAAGCGTTGTTATTCCTGACAGCGTTAAAACAATCGGATACGATGCTTTCTACGCTTGCGATGAAATTGAAAGCATGGATCTCGGCAACGGTATTACCGATTTTCCCTTTGATATTCTTGATTTGGATAAGCTTGAAGAAATTATCATCGGTAAAAATGTAAGAATCACCGCAGACGAAGCGTACAGATTTTTCCACCTTTGTGACTCATTCAAGACACTTACCAAAATCACGGTATCAAAAGACAATCCCTGGCTTGATGCTGTTGACGGAGTTCTTTACGGCGAAGATATGACCCTTCTTCTCTATTATCCCCTCAGCAGTGCTGCAACATCATACACAATGCCTGCAACCGTAAAGGGCGTTTTTTATCCTCTTTATCTTGCCAAGAATATTCAGAAGATTGAATATAATGATAAGTTCTCTTTGATGAATGATTATGAATATGACTACGAATCTTTTGAAATGCTCAATGATGATGGAATGCTCAATGATGATACTGCATTAAACGTGTTCATGGCGTTGGAGATGCTGTCATATATTGTTCCCGTTAATGCTGCTGAAATTGTTGTTAATGCTTCAAATCCCTATCTTGTTGCAGAAGAAAATGTTCTTTACAACAAAGACAAGTCTCTTCTTGTCAGATATGCGGCTAACAGAGCGGACAAATCTTTTGAAATCCCTTCAAGTGTTGAATGGATGGCAACAGAAGCTTTTTCCGGCGCACGCAATCTTGAGCTTACAATCTCAGACGGCTTCACCAATAACCTGAATGACTTTATTGTAAAAATAGATGGCTCAGATTCCGATGTCGGTGTTGCTGATGCTGTTGAGATGTTCCTTTCATCATCTGCGGCAAAGAGCTTTTCGGTTGCAGATACCAATAAGTATCTTAAAACAGAAAACGGTGTTCTTTATAACAAAGGCATGACCGACCTTATTAAATATCCCATTGACAGCTATGGCGATTATTATGAGCTTCCCGCAACAATCGGCATTGAAAATCTTGTAAATCCCGATGCTATGAAAACAGGCGCATTTGCTTCTATTGCCGGTGCTCAGCTTTCGGTTTATCCGGAATATATCACTGCTTCAAACCTTACCGTTCATGTAAGTGAAAGCACATTCGATCTGTTTTTGGATGTAATAGAAGACGAAGAAGAAATCTATGAAGCAATTGCTGCAGCTTTCCTCGGAGTTAAGCAGATTTGTGTTGAAGACGAGTTTTTCAGCCTTAAGGCATACAACGAAGAAATTGAAAGGATAGTTGAAGTGGTTGAAGAAGCCGAGGAAATGGTTGAAAAGTATGAAACAATGCTCGGTCTCTATGAAACGCTGTATGCAGACCTTTCAAGCGAAACGGTTGATAATAAAGCCGCAATGAAAAAATTTATTGACGGTGCATGTGAAGCAGGCATTATGGATGAGGAAGATAAAAACGAAATGCTTGCAGAGCTTGAAGCTATGACCGATCAGGATATGGAAGAACTCATGGTAACGCTTCCCTTAATTATTGAAGAATTTAAAGCTTTAATTGAAAGCATTACTCAAAATCCCGATTTTATAATAGAGTTGGGCTTTTTGAAGGCGATGAATGTAAGAGCAAGTCTTTGCAAAGGCGAGCATCTTTATGAAATCGTATGGCGCAATGCCCCCGCTTCAATCAAAACTCCCTCAACAGCTGAAATCAAGCACGGCGAAACTCTCGTTCTTCATGCAGAATACAAGGACATTCCCGCAGGCGCAAAATTTGTTTGGACCGTAACGGGTGAAGGTGTTGAAATCGAACCTTCGGAAGACGGCTCAAAGTGCCGTGTAACTTCAACAGGCAAAGGCACTGCCACTGTTACTCTGACAGTTGTTGCGGAAAACGGAAAGAACGTTAAGGATGAAAACGGCGTTGACCTTGGCTCAACAATTGAAATAGAATCCGTTTCCAACTTCTGGCTCAAGATAGTTTCTTTCTTTAAGAATCTTTTCGGAATCAACAGAACAATAGAACAGTATACCATTATGATGTAACATAACAAGAAGCCTCGGCAATCTGCCGAGGCTTCTGACTGTCGATAAAGCCCGAAACCGCAAAATTATGATTATAAAATGTAGGGGTTGACCGCTGTGTCGTCCAGCTTTTGTTAGCAGGGGCGATTCACGAATCGCCCATTTTTTATAAATTTTGCTTACTGCGTCACACCCGCTTCGACGTACCTTTGTACGCCTTTGAAGCGGGTGTTCCTTGCCTTTCGGTCTTTCTCAACATCATCTCAGTTTGCGAAAAACAAGTTTTTCGACAAACTGAAGCCTCGGCAATCTGCCGAGGCTTCTGCTTTTATTATTTAATCGGCTCCCTCTTGAAGAAGCTGTCGAGCGTTGCGCGAGACTGAGGAAGTAAAAAGCTCATCTTTTGCTCCGCAAAATCCACCTCCCCTGCAGGGGAGGCAAACAAAGATTGTCATTTTTTAAGTCTTATAACATTCCAACTGAAGGGCTTGAGCTCAACCTCAAGCTTTGTGCCGTCAAGTGCGGGCACGGGATTGTTATGGGGCTTGACTTTTACATTGTCAAAGCTGTTTTCGTCTTTTCTGTGATATCCGTCCATGGAGATGAATTCGCAGGGCTTGTAGCCTGCAAAGTCCATAAGGTTAACATCAAGAACAATGCTGCTATCCTGACTCTTGTTGACGCAGAAAATTGCCATTTCTTCGTTTTCTTCATCAAAGGTGGCAATGGATTCAAGATAAGGAACGTCCGTGAATGCCTTGCAGTCATACTTCGGGCAGTCAATGAGCGGAAGAAGCGCACTGCCTCTGCCGTAGTTTGACATGTGCATGAAGGGGAAATATGTTGTCTGCTCAAAAACTCCGCCGCCCGTTTTTGTAAATATGGGAGCGATAACGTTAACAAGCTGGGCAAGGCAGGCAATTTTAACTCTGTCGCAGTGGCGAAGAAGAGTTATGAGAAGCGAGCCGACCAAGAGGGCATCCTCAAAGTTATAGATGTCTTCAAGCAGTGCCGGAGCCATGCTCCATTTTTCGTATTTTGCATCGTTTGAATGATACCATACGTTCCATTCGTCGAAGGAAAGATTTATGGTTTTCTTTGAATGCTTTTTTGCTTTTATATAGTCGCAGGTGCATATGATTGAATAGATGAAATCATCAACCTCAAGGCTTCTTGCGAGGAAGCTCATAACATCATCGTCATGGTTGCCGTAATACTGATGAAGCGAAACATAGTCAATGTTGTCGTAGGCGATATCAAGACTTTCTGCTTCCCATTTTGCAAAAGTGGGCATGTTTCTGCTTGATGAACCGCAGAGAACGGTTTCAATTCCGGGGCTTGTCCACTTCATGAGCTTGGAGGCTTCAAGAGCTGCTCTGCCGTATTCAACGGCGGTTTTTGCGCCCATCTGCCAGGGGCCGTCCATTTCGTTGCCGAGGCACCAAAGCTTGATGTTATGGGGGTCTTCAACGCCGTGGGAGCGTCTGAGGTCTGACCAATAAGAGCCGCTCTTATGGTTGCAGTATTCAACAAGGTTTCTTGCTTCGTCTGCGCCCCTTGTGCCGAGATTAACCGCCATCATGCACTCGGCATTTGCCTTTTTGCACCATTCCATGAATTCGTTTGTGCCGAAGGTGTTGGGCTCTGTGGTTCCCCATGCAAGGTCAAGGCGCTTGGGTCTTTTTTCAACGGGGCCTACGCCGTCTTCCCAGTTACAGCCCGAAACGAAGTTGCCGCCCGGGTAGCGCACAATGGGTACGTTGAGCTTTTTAACAAGGTCGATAACATCGCCGCGAAGGCCTTTTTCGTCTGCAGTGGGGTGCCCCGGCTCATATATGCCGCCGTAAACGGCTCTGCCGAGATGCTCGATAAAAGAGCCGTAAACGCGCTTGTCGATTTCGCCTATTCGGAATTCTTTTGCAAGAGTAATTTTAGCTTTCATAAATTCACCCGCTTAAAGTGTTTTTTTATTATATTAACATATTTTGAGCCTAAATCAATGTTTTTATTTCATTTATGTTGATTTTTCGGAAAATATGTTTGATTTTATTCGATTTGTGGTATATAATGTATAATGGAAAAATTCGAGGCGCGAAAGGAGTTCGTTATGAAAAGATTCGTTTCAGCAATTCTTGCTTTGGTTATGGCTTTTTCGGTTTGCTCCGTTTCTTTTGCATCAGAAGCATCCGAATCTTCACAAGGTTTCACGGCAGACGACTTTCTGACAACACAGGGTCAGAATATCGTTAACCAAAAAGGCGAAAAGGTTCAGCTCAAGGGCGTTAATCTCGGCGCGTGGATGATTTGGGAAGGCTGGCTCTGCCCATATGAAGATGACCTTGACCATTATACGGTTATCGAAGAGCTGACCAAACGCTTCGGCGAAGAAAAAGCATATGAGCTTCTTAACATTTATATGGATAACTGGATTACCGAATATGACCTTGACGAAATCAAGAAAATGGGCTTCAACTGTGTTCGTGTTCCTTTCTGGTTCCGCAATTTCTATTATGACGATAACGGCAGAAAGATTCTCGACGAAAACGGCGAATGGGATTTCAGCCGCCTTGACTGGGTGGTAAAAGAATGCGCCGAAAGAAGAATTTATGTTGTTCTTGATATGCACGGCGCAGTCGGCTATCAGAGCGATGCTCCCCATAACGGTAAAAAAGGCTCGGTCGGTCTTTATGCAGACACGGAGCAGGGCGAAAGATACCGCGAGCTGACAGATGAGCTCTGGACTGCGATTGCTTCAAGATTCAAGGATGAGCCCGCCGTTGCAATGTATGACCTTCTCAATGAACCTATGTGCGATGTTGATGCGGGTGAAATTGAGAGAAGAATAAACAACGAAATGATTTATACGCGCCTTTATGATACTGTTCGCGCTGTTGACGAAAGACACATAATAACCATGGAAGCGATATGGACGGCAATTGCTCTCCCCATGGCGTGGACAAAGGGCTGGAACAACGTTGTTTACCAGGTTCATTTCTATAACAATTCGAATTTCATCTTTAATCTGTTTGCTTGGTTCACAAAATATATTTATGCCGATGTTCCCATGATGATGGGTGAGTTCTATCCCCATCAGAAAACAACATGGAAGAATTGCTTTGAAACCCTGAACAAGGCTAATTACAGCTGGTTCCTCTGGACATATAAAGCAACAGGTCACGGCATGTGGGAATCCGATTGGTGCCTGAGGGGCAGCAAAGACGGTTTTCACAGGGTCAATGTTTATAATGATTCCTATGAAGAAATTGCCCGTAAATGGGGCGAATGCATACGCACCGAAAACGGTTTCCAGGATACGGGTCATTACAGCGAAAACGTAAAAGACTATATTTAATCCGGAGGGACAGATGAAAAATATTAAAAGAATTATCGCGTTGATGCTTGCTTTTATAATCGGAGCTTCGGTCTGTGTTTGCGGCAATGTCAGCGCTGCAGAAAAAGATGCCTCTCCTGAGAATTTCGAAGAATACAGTCAGATGCTCAGCGAAGACGGCTATCCCGCGATGACCACAGAGCAGTTTCTGAATATTGCAGGCGCGTTTAACGATGTTTACAGATTTTTAACCGGCAGATGGCTTTTTGAAAAGGAATATATGACTTTCGTTGCAGACGATATGCTCGAAGAAGTTTTGGAGTATATTGCAGATGAAACGGGTGTTGATGTTCTTTTGGGATTGAACAGCTTGCCTAAAACAAATCAAGGCATTGAATTTGCCGTTACAACCTTTAATATTGATACAAAGGCACTCCGCGACAAGGTTTTTGAAATCCGATATAAGCTTAATGATATGGGATACGGCCCGCTTGGCTCAATTATGTTTTATCTCGGAATGTATCTGAGCGTTATTGAGGAATGCAAAGTTTACTGTGCGCCCTATGACGGCATGAATGAAGATGGCTGGTATGAAATCCATCTGCAGTTAACCGTTCTTGACGGCACGGTTGAGGATATTCCCGCGGGCATTATTCTGAACCCCGAAACCGGTGCCGTAAGAGGAAGAAATAATGACGGAATGATGGGAATGGGATATAACTATTCTATCTATGAATCGCTGGTTTACTCTCCCGTTCATGTCTGGATGCGCAATTTCGGCTTTTGCCTTTTTTATGATGTTTTCAGCTATACAACTCCGTTCTTTTTCTATGATACCCGCAGAATCGAGTTTGACTATGCGGGCAAAGAATGGATGGTTCAGTTCTGGAAGGGCAACTATCTTGTCAGCAACGGCGCAGAAATCGGCGTTTATAACCGCGCGCCCGAAAAATTCGGCACATATTATGATTGCGTGAGTGATGAGGATATGCTTGAAATGTCCATGAAGCTTTATCACGGCGAGGATTTGCTTTTTGAAAGACAGGAGCAGCTTCACTGGTGGCTGACAGGCTTTAAGATCAGCAAAACTCTTTATCCCGCAAACAAGCTGACTCTCGATTTTACGGTTGAAATGAAAGACGAAGAAATGCTTAAGGCTTTCTGTGAAGCGGTTGAAAACCACTACAGAAAAGATATGACCTGCACCGTTGACGGTTTGACCGTTAATGTTGTGTGGTGAAAACAGTTCTGATAAAGCACTAAATTTAAAGGTGTAATTAAACAGAATCATTTACAAAACAGGAAATAAGTGCTAATATATTTTACAGACGGAGACGGAAACGTTTCTAAAGAATATGAACTGATAAGGTGAATGAATATGAATAAGGTTGCAATTTACGGCGCAGGTTCTCTCGGCACGGTGCTCGGCGCATACATGACCAAACACGGCGTTGACGTTGAGCTTGTTAACAGGAACAAGGCGCATGTTGCCGCGCTTAACGAAAAAGGCGCCCACATCACGGGTACGGTTGAAATGACGGTTCCCGTCAAGGCAATCACTCCCGATGAAATGAGCGGAACATACAGCGTTATTTTCCTTATGACAAAGCAGCTTTTTAATGCGGAGGTCTGCACCTTCCTTAAGCCTTTCCTTGCGGAAGACGGCGTTATCGTAACTCTTCAGAACGGTATCCCCGAGCCGGGCATCGCTGAAATCATCGGCAAGGAACACACAATGGGCTGCGCTGTTGAATGGGGCGCAAACCTTGCGGCTCCCGGCGAATGCGTTCTTACAAGCGAACCCGACAGCCTTTCGTATCATATGGGCAAAATGGAGGGAATTACAGACTCTCAGGTTGCAACGGTAACGGAGCTTCTTGAAAAAATGTGCCCCGTTCATTTTGAAGACAATCTTATCGGAACAAGATGGTCAAAGCTTCTCATTAATGCAACATTCTCAGGCCTCGGCACGGTTATGGGCGGCACCTTCGGTGCTGTTACGGGCGATGCCTTTGCGCGCAAGGTTGCCATTCGCTGCATGAAGGAATGCATTGATGTCGGCCATGCCGCAGGCGCGGTTTTTGCACCCGTTCAGGGCAAGGATATAACAAAGCTTTTCTATTATAAAAACGGTTTCAAAAGAGCAATCGGCGAGCTGCTTATCCCCGTTGCAATGAAGAAGCACGTTGATATTATTCCCTCAATGCTTCAAGATTTGCGCAACGGCAAGCCCTGTGAGATTGATGCAATCAACGGTGTTGTTTGCGAATGGGGCAGAAAATGCGGAGTGCCCACACCCATCAACGACAGAATTGTTGAAATCGTCAAAAAAGAGCAGTCCGGCGAGCTTAAGCTTGAAGCTGCAAACATCAAGCTCTTTGATGATTTGATTTAACGGAACAAATATCTGCTTGACAAAAAAATTATGCGGTGATATAATACACACAATTCAATAACACAAACCGTTGAAGCGGGGATAACGGCGATCATGCCTTTCCAGAGAGCCCGTGTTGCTGAGAGTCGGGCAAGAAACAAGTCGTCAAATGGGCCGCTGAGGGTGCAGTGAAATGCAAAAGCAAAGTATTCTGCAACGCGAGGGCATGCGTTAGTTGCCGGGGATATGAATGTATCCTGCTAAGTGCACGGCTCAGCCGTGAATCAGGGTGGCACCGCGGATAAAAAGCTTATTCGTCCTTGACAGAATTATTTCTGTCAAGGGCTTTTATTTTTGGAGGAATCACCGTGATTTTGCTGACTAAACGATGGCGCAAGCCGCAAAGACTATTGTTTTGAAAATAACGACTTTAATATATCTCGGAGGAAAAAACAATGAAAATTAATAACGTTGATTTTGATACCTATTTCAATAATTATCCCGATAAAAACGGCTATTTCGGCAAATACGGCGGAGTTTTTATTGATGACAAGCTTAAGGCTGCAATGGCTGAAATCACAGAGGCATATTACTCAATCTGTCAGTCAAGAAAGTTTATTGCTGAGCTTCGCAGAATCAGAAAAGAATTTCAGGGCAGACCCACCCCCGTTTCTCACCTTGAAAGGCTTTCGGATGCTCTGGGCGGTAAGGTTCAGCTTTATGCAAAGCGCGAAGACCTTAACCATTCGGGTGCTCACAAGCTCAACCACTGCATGGGTGAGGCTCTTCTTGCAAAATATATGGGCAAGAAAAAGGTTATCGCAGAAACAGGTGCGGGTCAGCACGGCGTTGCTCTTGCAACCGCAGCCGCTTATTTTGGCCTTGAATGTGATATTTATATGGGCTCTGTCGATATCAAAAAGCAGGCTCCCAATGTTGCCAGAATGAAGATTCTCGGCGCAAATGTTGTTGAGGTAACTCACGGCCTTCAGACTCTTAAAGAAGCGGTTGATGCAGCCTTTGATGCATACAGCAAGGAATATAAGGATTCTATTTATTGCATAGGCTCGGTTCTCGGCCCTCATCCCTTCCCGATGATGGTGCGCGATTTCCAGAGCGTTGTCGGCATCGAGGCAAGAGAGCAGTTTGTTGAAATGACGGGCCATCTTCCCAGCGCAATCGTTGCCTGTGTCGGCGGCGGTTCAAACGCGGCGGGTCTTTTTGCAGGCTTCCTCAATGACCCCGTTGATATTTACGGCATCGAGCCTCTCGGCAGAGGCCCCAAGCTCGGCGACCACGCAGCAAGCCTTAAATACGGTACAGAGGGTATCATGCACGGCTTCAACAGCATCATGCTTAAGGATGAAAACGGAGAACCCGCTCCCGTTTATTCGGTTGCAAGCGGTCTTGATTATCCCTCATCCGGTCCCGAGCATGCCTTCCTTCAGGAAATCGGCAGAGTCAAGTATGACGTTATCGATGACGAAGAAACCATTGATGCTTTCTATAAGCTTTCGCGCCTTGAAGGAATCATTCCCGCAATCGAAAGCTCACATGCTGTTGCTTACGGCATGAAGCTTGCAAAA
>JAZLCS010000135.1:0-19479 GCA_045614385.1 Acutalibacteraceae bacterium
AAGGCTTTAACGCAGCCGATACGCGCAAAGATACTTGATTTCCCCCTGCGTGCCGTCGGGCGCACTTCACCCAAAAGGCATAAGAAGCATTTTCAGCTGCCTGCTTCCTCTCTGATATGCCGAGATTGCGGTTACTCTACCCTACGATTGCATTTTATTATTTATACTGTATTATATGTGGTTTATTTCGAAAAGTCAATGACTTTTTTGCCGTCAACAATATATTTAATGCCCGAAACCACGGTTAAAACAGCAGTGATCCATAAAAGAGCATTTGAAATCAAAGCAAAAGTGCCGAAATCAAATTCAACAAATTCGCTGACAAAAAGTCCGAGCATAATCAGAATCGAAAAAACCATCTGACAAACGGTTTTGATTTTGCCGAGTATACCTGCAGGAATAACAACACCCTGAGCGGAAGAAACAAGACGGAAAGAGGTTACCAGAAACTCTCTCGTCAAAACAATCATAACAACCCAAATGTTGCAAAGGCCAAGCTGCATAAAGCTGAGAATAGCAGCCGTTGTCAGCATTTTATCGGCAACGGGGTCACAAAGCTTACCGAAGGTAGTAACAATATTATTCTTTCTTGCAATTTTGCCGTCAAGAAAATCCGTAACCGATGCGACAGCAAAAACAATAAGTGCCGCTAAATAGTGAAATTTAAATTCAAATAGCATAGTTGCCAGATAAACAGGGGTTAAAACCATTCGGGCAACAGTCAGTTTGTTTGGTAAATTCATATTTTCTCCTTAATTTATGTCCTTGCCGATTAAGTCATAGTCATTGACTCCGATAACAACAACATCTGCAAAATCGCCGACATCATAGTGATTATCCGTTGTGAAAGATATCTGTCCGTCGATTTCGGGGGCATCCATATATGTTCTGCCGCTGTAGCTGTCACTGTAGCCGTCATAATCTTCAACAAGAACGCGGTATGTCTTGCCGATTCGTTCGTGATTTTTGACAGTTACGATTTCAAGCTGATCCTGCATAATTATTTCACCGCGACGAAGTTTAACATCTTCCTCAATCTGATTTTCAAAATCAAAAGCAGGTGTTCCATCTTGAGGAGAGAATGAGAAACAGCCGAGGCGGTCAAATTCAATTTCATTAACAAATTCGGCGAGGTTTTCAAATTCTTTTTCGCCTTCACCGGGGAATCCGACAATGAAGGTTGTTCTGATAACAGCGTCGGGCATTGCGTTGCGTATTTTTTCAATAACATTTCTGATGTGTGCACTGTCACCGCGCCTGTTCATTGCCTTTAAAACACCGTCATCAGCATGCTGAAGCGGAAGGTCGATATAATGAAGAACTTTAGGCTGTCTTGCCATGGTTTCAATAAGTTCGTCGGTTATTTTATCGGGATAACAATACAGCATTCTTATCCATTCAATTCCGTCTATCTCACAAAGCGCATCAAGAAGCTCGGGCAGACGAAGCTTTCCGTATAAGTCAATACCGTAGCTTGTTGTGTCCTGAGCAATAAGTATCAATTCTTTGATTCCCGTTGAGGCAAGAGCTTTTGCTTCCTCGATAACCGTTTCGAATTCAACGCTTCTGAAATCGCCTCTGATTGACGGAATGGCGCAATAAGTGCATCTGTTAGAGCAACCGTCGGCTATTTTGAGATAAGCCCAGTGCTCCGGAGTTGTCAAAAGACGTTCGCCGACAAGAGGCAACTCGCTGTTAGGCGGCATTTCGAATATCTTTTCACCTTCAATAACTTTTCTGACAATATCAGCTATGCTGCCGTTTGCACCGATACCGACAATTGCATCAACCTCGGGAATTTCGCTCAGAATTTCTTCCTTGTATCTCTGAGCAAGGCAACCGGTGACAACAATCTTTTTGACGATGTTTTCTTCCTTGAGCTGAGCCATTTCAAGAATGTTCTCAATCGCTTCCTGCTTGGCGGCATCGATAAAACCGCAGGTGTTGATAATTACCGCATCAACGCCCTCATAGCAATCGGCAATTTCAAACTCATTTCTGTCAAGCTGTGCAAGCATTCTTTCGGCATCAACCTGATTCTTTGGGCAGCCGAGAGAAATCATTCCAATTTTATACATCGCCAAATTCCTCCGTTTCAACTTTAAACTGACGAAGAGCACTGTTAATATCAGACCATCTGTATCCGAGACGTTGTAAAGATGCTACGGTTCTTTTAACGCCTTTTTCATCTGACAAAGAACGTGAATATTTTGTGTTCAACAAATCTATAATACGCAAAATCGGGTCAATGTCAAGATTTTCCGTCACTTTATCAGCAACTTCTTTTGAAATCCCTTTAAGAAAAAGCTCGGATTTTATTCCTCTGACACTCATTCCTTTGCGTTCAAGCAGACTTGCGGCAAAATTTTCCGCAAAGCGTTCATCATTAATATAACCGTATTCTTTCAGCTTTTTACATGCAGATTCACAAAATTCCTTTTTATGACCTTTTTGAACAAGCTTATTAATAATTTCTTTTTCGCTGTGGTCGCGGTATGAAAGAAATCTTAGCCCTGCAATAAAAGCGCAACGGGAGCCGACGGCTTCAAAAAAAACCGCCAACTCCTCTTCGTTATCAATATTTTTTACACCGTGATACGGACAGCTGAACCAATATTCGGCATCAACCGTAAATTTATATTCACCGTCACAGAGTATATGTATTTTATTCTGTTTGCCGCTGTTTACTTCAATTTTCATAGATTATTCGTCATCGTCAACAACTATGTCAAGTTTCGCTCTTGCGCTTGCCTTTGTTGTGGGTTCCGGAGCGGGAGGTGCGGGCATAGCCGGTCTTGAAGGCTTCTTAACCTTTGCGGTTTCGGCAGCCTCCATCATTGCAGCGTTGATTTTTGATTCAATTTCATCGGCAAGCTCGGGAGAATTGGCAAAAAGCTCTCTGACATTATCCCTGCCCTGACCGAGACGCATGTCTCCGTAAGAAAACCATGCGCCGCTCTTTTGGATAACATTATATTTTACGCCAAGGTCAACCATTTCGCCTTCTTTGGAAATGCCTCTGCCGTAAAGAATATCGAATTCAGCATCCTTAAACGGAGGAGCAACCTTGTTTTTAACTATCTTGCATTTTGTTCTGTTGCCGACGATTTCATTACCGGCTCCTTTAAGCGATTCAACACGGCGAACATCAATTCTCATTGTTGAATAAAACTTGAGTGCTCTGCCGCCTGTTGTTACTTCGGGATTTCCGTAAATAACGCCGACTTTTTCGCGGAGCTGATTGATAAATATAATAATTGTATTTGATTTTGCAACGGCACCCGCAATTTTTCTGAGAGCCTGAGACATAAGTCTTGCATGTGCGCCGACATGAGAATCACCCATCTCGCCTTCAATCTCGGAACGCGGAACAACCGCAGCTACAGAGTCGATAACAACAACATCAAGCGCACCTGAGCGCACAAGAGCCTCGGCAATTTCAAGAGCCTGCTCACCGTTATCGGGCTGAGAAACGAGAAGTGCATCAACATCAACGCCGAGATTTGCGGCATAAGCAGGGTCAAGAGCATGCTCGGCATCAATAAATGCAGCCTCGCCGCCGCCCTTCTGAGCCTGAGCAACAACTGTCAGAGCAAGAGTTGTTTTACCCGATGATTCAGGGCCGTATATTTCAATGATTCTTCCTCTGGGCAAGCCGCCGATGCCGGTTGCTGCATCAAGAGCAATTGAGCCTGTTGAAATAGCCTCAACAGTCATACCCGAATTTTCGCCGAGTCTCATAATGGTGCCTTTACCGTAAGCCTTTTCAATCTGAGCAAGCGCGGTTTCCAAAGCTTTTTTCTTATCTGCCATTTATTTAACCTCCAAAACTAACTATCAAACAAATGTTCTGTAGCTATTATATAACAATGATTTGAAAAAAGCAATAGCTAATTTAAAATATTTTTTGCTTTTTACAGAATAATCTTAAAAATAGTTTAAAAAAATGCAAAAAAATACTTGCAATTTGCGTTGAAACCTGCTAATATATCATCTGTTAATGACTGAAAAGGAGGTGTGGCACATGGCAAAATGCGATTTCTGCGGTAAGGATGTGTCATTCGGCATTCAGGTTTCTCACTCACACAGACGTTCAAACAGAACCTGGAAACCCAACGTAAAGAGAGTTAAGGCTGTTGTTAACGGTACTCCCAAGAGAGTTCACGCTTGCACACGCTGCCTTCGCTCCGGTAAGGTTACAAGAGCCGTTTGATTTCAAACGCATGATTAAGAGACTGCTTTCGGCAGTCTCTTTTTCTTTCTTTTTGTTGCTTTTGCCGATTGAATTGTATATTGTTGATTTACAAAATACTATCGCTTGTGTTTTATTACATTATATATAGAATATCGTAAAACACAAAACTTTTTGTAAAAAGATGTTTCAATTTTTCGGAAAATTGTGTATAATTAAGTTTACTGCTGAAAAGCGTAATTTTTGAAACGGAGAATCACTATGAGCTATTCTGTAAACCCTGCTGTATTTAAATCAATATTTGCCGTTCCCACGGATATTGTTGACAAGCATATCCGCCTTGCAAACGGCGACCAGCTCAAGGTGCTTCTTTGGATCTTGCGCAATTCTCCCGATAAGCCCGATACAGATAAAATGTGTTCAGCGTTAAAAATGCAAAAAAGCGACGCTGAGGATTATCTTCAATATTGGGTGCTTACGGGTGTTTTATCTGGCAGCTCAGAAATTTCGGATTTTTCTGTTTCACAGTCAGTAGTTTCGGAGCCCTCCAAAACAACCGAACAGATAAATCGTACTGAAGCTCCTGCAGTAACTCCGTCAAAACCTTCAAGCGCCGAAATTGCCGCAAGGATAGATGAATCCCCCGAAATCGGGCATTTATTCAATGAAGCTCAGATTAAACTCGGAAAAACAATCGGCTATGACGGTCAGTGCACTCTGTTGCTTCTGCATGACCATTACGGCTTGCCGACCGAAGTTCTGTTTATGATGATTGACTATTGCGTTTCAATCGGTAAAACAAACTACAGCTATCTTGAAGCAGTCGGCAAAGACTGGGGAAACAGAGAGATTGATACTTTGGATAAAGCCGCCGAACAAATATCTGTTTTGAGAAAAGCCAACGGTATCTGGTCGGAATTTGCAAAATCTGCAGGAATATCCACCCCTCGGCCCACAGTCAAACAAACCGAATATCTGCGCCGTTGGAGCGAAGAATGGAAATTCGGAATTGATATGATTTTACTTGCCTATGAAGAAATGGCAAACCATACGGGTAAGCTCAGCTTTGCTTACATTGAAAAAGTGCTCGCAAACTGGCGCGGCAAAGGATTCAAAACCCCGTCGGATGTTGAAAATGCCGTCGCTGAGCAAAAAAACAATAATCAGCCAAACATCAGCAAAAACAACAATGCATCATATGATCTTGATAAATTTAAAGAAGAGTCGCTTCACGGCGAATTAAAATATGAAAGGAAGAAAAAAGAATGAGTTACAGCAAATCAACGCTTTCAAAAGTTACACAGATTCTTGAAAAAAGGCGCTCAAAGGCTGAACGCATTCAGCTTGCAAGGCATCTTGAAGTAACCGCAAAAATACCAAAAATTTCGGAATATGAAGCCACTCTGTCTCAGACAGGTCTGGATGTTATCAAAGCAATCGGAATGGGAAAGAATGCAGAAGAATATATCGCCAACCTTTCCGCGCTCAATTTATCGGCTCAAAAAAGCATTAAAGAGCTTCTGAAAGCAAACGGCTATCCCGAAGACTATCTTGAAACACCTTATTCATGCAAAAAATGCAACGACAGTGGTTTTTATAACGGCTATGCCTGCGAATGCCGCAAGGAACTTTTAAAAGAAACGGCGAAGCAGGAGCTTGCAAGCATTTCACCGAGCAATAAATGCAGCTTTGAAAATTTCACCACCGATTATTACCCTATGCCCGTTGATACCGCCCTCGGTGTTTCTCCGCAAAAGCGAATGTCAAGCATTCTCGAATACTGCAAATGCTATGCCGAAGATTTTGACACCGATTCGGAAAGCCTTTATATGCACGGCGCAACGGGGCTCGGCAAAACTCATCTTTCGCTCGCAATTGCCAATGTTGTTGCCGCAAACGGCTATCGTGTTATTTATGACACTGCTCAAAATATTTTTTCTTCGCTTGAAAAAGAAAAATTCAGCTATTCGGGCAGCGGCGAAAGAGAAAAAGAGATTCTCGACTGCGATTTGCTTATTATCGATGACCTCGGCTCCGAATTTTCAACACAGTTCACCACAGCCGCAATGTATAACATTATCAATACCAGAATGAACCGTTCCAAACCCGTTATTATAAACACCAATCTTTCCGAAAATGAACTTGAAGCAAAATATTCTCAGAGAGTAACCTCGAGAATTATCGGCAATTATGTTTCTTTGCTGTTCCTCGGAAAGGATATCAGACAGTTAAAAAAGAGAGTTTAAGGAGTAAACAATGGATATAATTCAGGCACTTACCACGCAATTCAATCTCCAGAAATGGCAGGTTGAAAACACGGTTAAGCTTATTGACGAAGGCAACACAATCCCTTTTATTGCACGATACAGAAAAGAGGCTCACGGAACGCTTGATGACCAGATTATCAGGGAGCTTTCAGAAAAACTTGAATATCTGAGAAATCTTGATAAACGCCGCGAAGAAGTACGTGCTTCAATAGAAACTCAGGAAAAGCTGACTGAAGAAATTGCAGCAAAGCTTGATAACGCTTCCACTCTTGCGGAAATTGAGGATATATACAGACCTTTCAGACCAAAGCGAAAAACCCGCGCTTCCGTCGCAAGAGAAAAAGGGCTTGAGCCTCTTGCCGATGCAATTTATGCACAAACTCCCGATTCCCCTGCTCCGATTGAGCTGGCAGAGAAATATATTGATACCGAAAAAGGTGTTGAAACCGCCGAAGATGCACTCAAAGGCGCAATGGACATTATTGCCGAAAATATCTCAGACGATGCGGATATACGCAGAAGACTCCGCAACCTTTTCTTGGTTATAGGCGTTGTTACAACAACTGCAACAGACAAAGATGCTGACAGCGTATATACAATGTATTATGATTATTCGGAGCCCGTCAATAAAATTGCAGGACACAGGATTCTCGCCATTGACAGAGGCGAAAAAGAAAAATTCCTTAAAGTCAGCGTTACTCTTGATGCGGTAAAAGCGGCAAACGTAATCATAAACGCAACCCTAAATCCCAACGGCTCCCCATGCACGGAAACAGTTCGAACCGCGGGAGAGGATGCATATACCCGACTCATTTATCCCTCTATTGAGCGCGAAATCAGAAATATGCTCACAGAAAATGCGGCTGCAAGCGCAATAAAAGTTTTTGCACTCAACACAAAAGAGCTTTTGCTTGCTCCGCCCGTTAAAGGCAAGGTGGTTATCGGTCTTGACCCGGGCTACAGAACCGGCTGCAAGGTTGCGGTTGTTGCCCCCACTGGCAAAGTGCTTGACACGGGAGTTATTTATGTTACCCATTCCGATGCACAGCGCAATCAGGCAAAAGATCTTATTAAAACACTTATCGCAAAACACGGTGTTAACTGCATTTCCATCGGAAACGGAACAGCTTCAAAAGAAACAGAAATTTTCGCGGCAGAAGTTCTTCGTGAAATAAAAGACGACGTTTCATATATGGTTGTCAGCGAAGCAGGCGCATCGGTCTATTCCGCCTCAAAGCTCGCAGCGCAGGAATTCCCGCAGTATGATGTTTCTCTCAGAAGCGCGGTTTCAATCGCACGCAGATTGCAGGATCCTCTTGCGGAGCTTGTTAAAATCGATCCCAAGGCAATCGGCGTCGGTCAGTATCAGCACGATATGCCTCCGAAAGAGCTTGACGCAGCTCTTGACGGCGTTGTTGAAGACGCTGTTAACTCCGTCGGCGTTGACCTCAATACCGCTTCGGCTCCCCTTCTCGCAAGAGTTTCGGGAATCAACTCAACCGTTGCCAAAAATATTGTTGATTACAGAGATGAAAACGGTGAATTCAAGGAGCGTTCGCAGCTTAAAAAGGTTCCGAAACTCGGCGCCAAGGCTTTTGAACAGTGCGCAGGCTTCTTAAGAGTGCCCGAAAGCAAAAATGTTCTTGACAACACAGGTGTTCACCCCGAAAGCTATTCGGCAGCAAAAGAACTTCTTAAGCTTTTCTCATATTCATCAGATGACATCGGCACCGAAAAAATTTCGGACATCGGAGAAAAGGTTGCTTCTCTCGGCGAAGACACGGTTGCGGAAAAGCTCGGTGTCGGCATTCCGACTCTCAAGGATATCGTTAAAGAACTTGTTCAGCCTGCAAGAGATCCGCGCGATGAACTTCCGCCGCCGATGCTCAGAAGCGATATTATGGATATTAAAGACCTTGTTCCCGGCATGGAGCTTAAAGGCACCGTCCGTAACGTTATCGACTTCGGTGCATTCATTGATATCGGAGTTCATCAGGACGGACTTGTTCATATTTCGCAGATTACCAATAAATATATAAAACATCCCTCGGAGGTTTTAAAAGTCGGTCAGATTGTTACAGTATGGGTAATCTCTGCCGATGCCGCCAAAAAAAGAATTTCACTTACAATGAAGCAACCCAAAACGGAGGAAAACAAATAAAAATGGCAGACAAATTCAGACAGGACCTGACACAGGGAAGTGTCGGTAAACAGCTCATAAAATTTTCAATTCCTTTTTTGCTTTCAAACCTTCTTCAGGCATTTTATTCCGTTGCCGATATGATTATCGTCGGCAGACTTTGCGGCACTCACGGAATAACCGGCGTTAATATCGGCAGCCAGATAAATATTCTTGTTACGGGAGCCGCATTTGGTCTTGCTGTAGGCGGAACTGTGCTGATTGCACAATACGCCGGTGCAAAAAAATTCGACGAACAAAAGAAAACCATAGGAACGCTTTTCACTGCCTATATGATTCTTGCAGTTATCTGCACGGCGGTTATGCTTCTTCTCGGCGATACATTACTAAAGCTTCTCAACACACCCGAGGTTGCTTATACCGAAGCGTATAATTATTATACAATTTGTATGAGCGGACTTATATTTATGTTTGCATATAATGTAATCAGCGCTATCCTCCGCGGCATGGGCGATTCAAAAAGACCTCTTTACTTTGTTCTGATTGCAACTATAGTTAATATTATCGGCGATATAATTCTTGTCGGTCCGTTCAAGATGGGTGCGGCAGGTGCAGCATATGCAACCGTCGGTGCGCAGGCACTCAGCGTTATTCTTTCACTTATATATCTTGCCAAAAACCATTTCTTTGTCGGATTTAAAAAGAGCGATTTCAAAATTGACGGCTCAAAAATGAAAATGCTTCTTAAACTCGGACTTCCTTCATCCGTTCAGCAGGTTGTTGTTTCATTTTCATTTCTTACCCTCACAGCTCTCATCAATTCACTTCCCAACGCTGATATAGCTTCGGCCTGTCAGGGTATCGGCGGTAAGGTTAACTCCTTTGCCATTCTTCCCGCTCTCGCAATGAGCAGCGCCGTTTCTTCAATGGCAGGCCAGAATATCGGTGCAGGTGACACAAAAAGAGCAAAGAAAACAATGCTTACTGGCATGGGAATCGCGTTCGCAATTTCAGCTGTTGTTTTTGTTATCGTTCAGCTTTTTCCGCAGCAGATAATTTCGCTCTTTGATACTAACGAAGATGTTATCAGCACCGGTGCCGACTATATGAGATTTATCGCACTTGATTACATTTTCGTTCCGTTTGTTTTCTGCATGAACGGACTTGCAATCGGCGCAGGTTATACAAACTTCGCTCTGTTTAATGCTTGCTTCAGCTCAATTCTCGTCAGAGTTCCTTTTGCATATCTTGTTGTTAATATGACTGACCTTGGTTTTAACGGTATCGGACTTGCGACGGGTTTAGCATCAATTGCTTCAATAATTGTCGGCGCAATTTTTGTTGCAGGCGGTAAGTGGAAAACTCCGAAAATCAGAATTTAATTTTATTGACAAAAATTGTATAATATAATAAAATTATTGTATATGTTATTTGAAAGGAAGATATAAATGGGCATTTACAAAATCAACAACATGGGCGAGCTTATCAAAGATAACACATATGTCGGAAGAGGTATTGTTATCGGTAAAAGTGCAGACGGCAAAAAGGCGGTAACCGCTTACTTCATCATGGGCAGAAGCGAAAACAGCAGAAACAGAGTTTTCATTGAAAACGGCGATGAAATCGTTATTCATCCTTTTGACGCTTCAAAGGTTGAAGACCCTTCACTCATCATTTACTCCCCCATCAGAATTTTTGAAAACAATCTGATCGTTACAAACGGCGACCAGACAGACACCGTTTATGACTTCCTTAAAGACGGAAAGACTTTTGAACAGGCTCTTGAAACAAGAGAATTTGAGCCCGATTCACCCAACTGGACTCCGAGAATCAGCGGCATGATGACTTTTGCAGACGGCAATTTCTCGTACAAGATGAGCATCCTCAAGAGTGCAGATGCAGAAGGTACAGCCTGCAACAGATACACTTTCTCATATCCCTCACTTGCGGGCCTCGGTCATTTTATTCACACATATAACCATGACGGCAACCCCATTCCCACATTCACGGGTGAGCCCGAAAGAGTTGCAATTCCCGACGATATTGATGAATTCACTTCTCTTATTTGGGAAAATCTCAATGAACAGAATAAGATTTCGCTCTATGTCCGTTATATCGACCTTGAAACAGGCAAGTATGACTGCAGAATGATTAATAAGAATAAATAAGGAGAACTGAAATGAAAGAGTTTGAACTTAAATACGGCTGTAACCCTAATCAAAAACCTTCAAAGATTTATATGACCGACGGCTCCGAACTTCCCATTGAAATTCTCAGCGGCAGACCCGGCTACATCAATTTCCTTGATGCTTTCAACAGCTGGCAGCTTGTTAAAGAAATTAAAGAGGCACTCGGTATGCCTGCAGCAACTTCATTCAAGCACGTAAGCCCCACATCGGCGGCAGTCGGTATCAAAATGAGCGAAAAGCTCAAAAAGGCTTGCTTTGTTGACGATATTGAGGGACTTGATGACTCACCTCTTGCAACTGCATACGCAAGAGCAAGAGGCACTGACAGAATGAGCTCCTTCGGTGATTGGATTGCCCTTTCGGATGTTTGCGATGTCACAACGGCAAAGCTCATCAAAAGAGAAGTTTCCGACGGCGTTATTGCTCCCGGTTATGACCCCGAGGCTCTCGAAATTCTCAAGAGCAAAAGAAACGGCAACTACAACATCGTAAAAATCGACCCGAACTATGTTCCCGCGGTTCAGGAAACAAAGCAGGTTTACGGCATCACCTTTGAACAGGGCAGAAACAATTTTGTTATTAACAACGAACTTCTTCAGAATATTGTTACTGAAAACAAGGAAATGCCCGACAGCGCAAAGCGCGACCTTATTATTGCACTTATCACTCTTAAATATACTCAGTCAAACTCCGTTTGCTATGCTGTTGACGGCCAGGCAATCGGTGTCGGTGCCGGCCAGCAGTCAAGAATTCACTGCACAAGACTTGCAGGCAACAAGGCTGATATATGGCATCTTCGCCAGCATGAAAAGGTTCTCAATCTCCCCTTCCTTGACACAGTCGGCAGACCTGACAGAGACAATACAATCGATGTCTATATCTCCGATGAATGCGATGATGTTCTCGCAGACGGAAAATGGCAGCTTTATTTCTCAGAAAAACCCGAACCCTTCACAAAGGAAGAACAGAAAGCTTATCTTGCAACAATCAAAGGCGTCGCGCTCGGCAGCGATGCATTCTTCCCGTTTGGTGACAACATTGAAAGAGCTTCAAAGAGCGGTGTAACTTATATCGCTGAACCCGGCGGCTCAATCAGAGACGACAATGTTATTGAAGCATGCAATAACCACGGCATGGTTATGTGCTTCACAGGCATGAGACTTTTCCATCACTGATATATAACTAACTCCCCAAGGAGCAATCCTCGGGGAGTTTTCTTTTTCTTTATATAATTATATCATCCAACGAGCGTTTTGGAACATAATGAACACCCGCATCATCACGGTAATAAGCGGTTTTGTTATCCTCGCCCACTTCTACAAGCTTTACCGTTTCTTTGGGTTTGCCTATTGCAAGAACGAGCTCAATGGTATATTTTTCAAGATCAATTCCGAAATCGGAAGCAAGTTGCTCTCTTTTTATGCTTCCGAACATGCAGCCGCCCAAACCTTTTTCAACCGCACCGAGCATAATAGTCTGAGCGGTTATTCCGACATCGGTTTGCTTGTTTCTTCCTAAAGCAAGGTCGCAGAGAACAATTATGTAAGCAGAAGGGCGTTCATCTTCATCGGGGCCGTGCCAATCTTTAAGCAACCCTGCCCACGCAAGTGTTTTAAAAACCTTATCATTATTCGGAGCATCACAAACAAGCTTATATTTAAGTGCCTGAGAATTGACTGTTGAGGGCGTGTTGCGTGCAAGATCAATCAAATCTCTTAAAGTTTGTTCCGAAACCTGAACATCGGAATAAAAACGCCTGTATGATCTGTTATTAAGCACCAAATCTTTCAACATAACGAACATCTCCTTTTGTTTAATTATAATACTCTATAAGTTTTTTGCAAGAAAAAATACTAAAAAAACACCTTTTTAAGTATTTAATCGTATTTTTATACAATTACTATGTGCTGCTCAAGATGTTTTTGTTGTTTTTAAACAAAAGCTATTGCCAAATTAGAAAAAAAGATATATAATTATAAAAAACATCATTTAGTGCAGTAAATAATAGTTTTGTTAACGCATGACGATTTTGGGGAGAAAAAACATGAAAAAATTATTATGCTTTATATTAATCGCACTTATTCTGATTTCAACCGCGGCGGCAGCCTTGAGCGCAGCGGCGCAATCCGGCAGCGGCTCTGAAATATCGGCTGAAAAATTTGCTTCTGAAGTCAGCAGTCTGCTGGCATCAGAGAACTCAAGAAACACTTTGCCTGACGGAAGTGACGTCAGTTTTTCCGACTGTTCAAACCACAACCATGACAGCTTTGAAACAGCGCGCCTGATAGTTAAAAGCGAAAATAAAATTGACACCCTTAATTCAACGGCCGTTATCAGCGGATACGATGATCTCTGGGTTTTGCAGTTTGCCAATGAACACGATGCGGAGGAAGCTTATAATTATTATTCAACAAGAAGCGGCATTGAATATGTTGAAGCAGACAAGGAAGTAATTTTATCAACTCCAAACTTAACCTTTGAACCTGCCGAAACCGCAGATGATACGCAATATCTTTCCTGGGGTCCCACTCACATAGGTTTTGACAGCTTTAACAGCCAAATTGTTGCCGCCAATGCAGAATTAATTGAAACGGTTGTAGCGGTTGTTGATACCGGTGTTGATTCCGAACATCCGTTTTTAAAAGACAGGGTGATACCGACAAATATTAACACGAGCTCTTCAGGCATAAGAAATAACTCATCAGACGACCACGGTCACGGCACACAGGTTGCCGGCGTAATTGCAGACTGCACCCTTGACAGAGTTTATATTAAACCTTATAAGGTTCTTGATAACAAAGGCAAAGGTACCGTTATAACGGTTGCCGCAGGTATTAATTGCGCGGTTAAAGACGGTGTTGATGTTATTAATGTCAGCATAGGTTTTGAAGAAGATTCCGATGTCTTGAAATCCGCAATAGAAAACGCTGAGCAAAACGACATTACTGTTGTCGGCGCGGCAGGAAACAACGGCTCTGATACGATTTTTTATCCGTCGTCTTACAGCGGTGTAATTAAAGTTTCCGCAATTAACGAGCTCAATGTTTTAGCTAACTTCAGCACTTACGGAAACGGTGTTGATTTTGCTGCACCGGGAGTTGATATAAAAACAACAACACTCAACAATCAATTCATCACAGTCAACGGAACATCATTATCAGCGCCTTTTGTTTCAGCTTATGCCGCGGCCATACTGACTGTTTTTCCGCATGCCTCTTCAGAAGATATATATGATGTTATGGTTTCCAATGCTGTTGAAGGTATTGAGTTCGACAAAGAAGAAAAATTCGGAAACGGCATCATAAGACTTCCTGATTTTAGAAACGGACAGTTCCCCACAGAAAAAACCGCCGAACCTGTTTTTTCTCTACCGAATGCTTTTTATGACAAAGAAATAGATGTTGAGATTATGTGTGATACTCCCGATTCGGTTATCTATTACACAACCGACCGCTCTGTTCCGTCAAAAAATAATCCCAATGCAAAAATTTACGACGGTGCTCCTCTTCACTTTTCACAAACCGTTGTTCTTATGGCGGTTGCATACAGCGACGGAATGTATCGCTCATCAATTTCCACCTTTAATTCTATTATTGCTCCGGTGGTTGATGAATCACTGCTTGCACTTGATATAATCGGCAATCTTGCCAGATACACCGGCACCGCAACGAGCATAACAATTCCCGAAACCGTTAACGGACGCACCGTCAAGGGTATCAGCTCCGGAGTATTTGCAAACAGCGATTTGACAGAAATTATCCTTCCCAAAACTGTAACAAAAATCGGCGACAATGCATTTTCAAATTGCCAAAACCTCAAAACCGTGGCAGGAATCGGTGTCAACGTTATCGGTCAAAAAGCTTTCTATAACTGTGTCTATCTTCGAAATCTTTATTTTGAAGAATTGACATCAATCGGTTCTTATGCTTTTTATGGCGTTTGCAGCAAACAATATTCCCTTTATGAAAGAACGTTCACTTTAAATCTTGATAAACTGACACATGTTCCGGAAGGCGCTTTCATGAACTCTGCCATTTCCGGCATATCCCTGAACAACATAACTTCAATTGATTACAAGGCTTTTTCCGAATGTACCGCACTGGCAAATATTAATATCAATAATCTCGAAAGCCTTACAGACGGCGCATTCAAAGGCAGTTCCTCTCTTTCAATGGTTGAAATATACGGCTTGGAATATGTTCCTGTCGGTGCTTTCAGCACTTGCGAAAACCTTAAAATGATAAATATTCCTGATGCAAAAATTGTTCGTTCTAATGCTTTTGAAAACTGCGTTTCTCTTGTCGCGGTTAATCTGAAAAATGCAGAAACTGTTTATTCCAATGCCTTTTCAGGTTGCAGCATGCTCACAATTCTGTCTCTTCCTTCAATGGTCGGTTTTGAAGAATCAATATACAGTCAGTCAAATCCCGAAATTCTTCTGCCCACCAATCTCGAAGCTTTTTTTGCACCGAAACTTACCAAAACGGTTCCGGACATGTTTAAAAACGCCAAGAACATCCGTTATATCTATCTCAATTCCGTCACAGAGCTTGCCTCAAACACTTTCAGGGGACTTCATAAGATATATTTTCTTAATATTGAAAGCATAGAAAATATCGGTAAGAATTCATTCACTTATTGCACAATTCAATTTATTGATGCAAGAAGTCTGAAAACAACGGAAGATATGCCAGATAACAGCGGTATTTTGCTTTCAAACAACTTCATTGAGTCAACCGATACCGCAGAAAACCTGATTGTTTACGGAACACCGGGCACCTTTGTTGAAAGATATGCAAAACATAAAGGCTACGGTTTTGTAGGTATTCCCCTGCTGGTTAACAAGCTTCCCGAATATATAACGGCAAACAGCGAAACTGTTTATATATTTGCTATCGGATTTGACCTGCAATATCAATGGTACCGGAACACTGAAAACTCAACAGAGACCGGAACTCCCATCGAAGGTGCCACAATGAGTTCATACACCTTCACTGATGCCGATAAGGCTCCGTTCTATTATTGCGTGATAACTCAGACGGATATGGAAAAGGTTTCAGTTATCACTACCGACATAATTATTAAAGACACCAAGCCTGCGGATTACACTGATTATTATGCAGCCGTTGCCAAAGCTCAGGCAATTGACCGTAACTTGTATGAAAACATTTATATTCTTGATGAAATTCTTAAGCAAGACGTATCGGGAAGATATTCATGCGAACAAGAAATTGTTGATAATCAGACTCAGGCTATCATAAATGCCATATCCGCCTTAAAAATCAAAAAAGTAAAATCTCTTACTTTATTTGCTTCAAACACGGATTTGGATATTTTTGAAAGTATTAAATTGATTCCGGATATAAAACCGATTGACGTTCCGTACGAAGGTATTGAATGGTATTCCGATAATCCTCAAGTTGTTCTTGTTTCAAAAAACGGCTTGGTCAGATGCATCGGCGACGGAACTGCCACCGTTTATGCCGGTGTTACAAATGCGGATGGCTCCGTCACCAGCGGTCATATTACTTTTCACTGCGATTTAACACTCTTTGAAAAAATTCTGGCGTTTTTCTTCAGTCCTATTTATATTATCAACTATTATTTCGGCAAATAAGTAAACGGACCGCTGTCTTACTGACAGCGGTCCGTTGTTAATTTAACCGTATTTTCTTTTACTGTATTCAGCATATTCGCCGCTTTTGATTTCATCAATCCATTCGGTATTGTCAAGATACCACAGAATCGTCTTTTTCATTCCGTCATCAAAACAGGTTTCGGGCTTCCAGCCGAGTGCAGCGGTAATTTTTGATGGATCGATTGCATATCTGAGGTCATGCCCTGCCCTGTCTTTAACATAAGTTATCAATGATTCGGGCTTTGAAAGCTGAGAAAGAATCGTTTTGACAACATCAATATTCTGCTTTTCGTTATGACCGCCAACATTATAAACCTCTCCGGATTTGCCGTTGTGAATAATAAGGTCAATTGCTTTGCAGTGGTCCTCAACATAAAGCCAGTCTCTCACATTCAAACCCTGACCGTACACGGGAAGCGGCATATCCTCCTGCGCCCTGACAATCATTAAAGGAATAAGCTTTTCGGGGAACTGATAGGGCCCGTAGTTATTAGAACAGCGTGAAATCGTTACAAACAAACTGTAGGTTCTGTGAAATGCAAGAGTAAGCAAATCCGCCGAAGCCTTTGAAGCGGAATAGGGGCTTGAGGTTGTGAGCGGTAAATCCTCGGTGAAGAACAAATCAGGTCTGTCAAGCGGCAAATCGCCGTAAACCTCATCAGTTGAAACCTGATGATATCTTTTAACGCCGTATTTTTTGCTTGCTTCAAGCAGGCAAGCAGTTCCCATCACATTGGTTTCAAGAAAAATCAAAGGATTTTCAATCGATCTGTCAACATGGCTTTCAGCAGCAAAATTAACAACTGTATCAAATCTCTCGGCATCAAACAATTCATCAACAAAAGCTTTGTCTGAAATACTGCCTTTCACGAATTTGAAGTTAGGATTCTCAAAAGCAGCATCAAGACTTTTTAAATTGCCCGCATATGTGAGTGCATCAAGACACACAATCTCATATTCGGGATACTTATCAAGCATGTAGTAAACGAAATTGCAGCCGATAAAACCGGCTCCGCCCGTTACAAGTATTTTCATATGTTATTCTCCTCGGTTTCCGTTTTCGGTTCAGGTTCTTTTACCGAAACGATTTTTCTGAACTCAACCTGATCATAAAGCTTTTTAAACCTGACGCCGACAGAATAAGTCAAATCACACTCATTGCAATAAAAACTTGCCCTGAAAAACTGACAGTGAAACTTCCACTTTGTTTTTTGCTCACAGGGTTTACCGCAATTTTCGCAGGTATGATTAAGGCGTTTTTTATCAACAAGAGGATTATCAATGTTTCTGATAACCTTTGCTTTATAAAGCAAGCGCGAATAAAAATCCTCATCGCAAACAACGATACCCGGCTCAACAAAGCCGGTTTTATAAATTCTTTTCAGAATTTCGGCGGTCAGCATGCTGTCCCCCAGAGCGCGATGATGGATATACATTTCAGGGTCAATCCCAAGAATTTCAGCAGCGGCAAGCAAGCCCGTCTGCTGCCCCTTTGTGCCGTTGCAGTATTTCTGAAAGCATTTTTGCAAATCACAGTAGGAATCTAAAAATGGAATAACCTTTATGCCATTAAGATATTTGAAATTATCAAGCAAAACACGGATATCACCGTCGCCCCAAGTAAAAATAACGGTTTCTTCGCTTCCGATCCATTTTCGGAACAGTGAAAAAGCTTTGGTAAAAGGCATTCCCGTGTTAATATCATCATTGGTCAAATGAGTCAGCCGTTTAACACTGCCGCGAAGCTTTTTACCGATTTGAGAACGGATAATCGAAGAAAAGGTGTCAACCGTTTCAATATCATCGTCAAGCTTTACCGCACCGATTTCGATAATTTCATTGATATATCCGTTTGCCTTTTTGGCATAAGTATTGTTCCACTCAAGGTCCATTACAATAAACTGCATCAAAACATTCCTTTAAATTTACTACACTATATAATACAATAAAATATCTGCTAATGCAAGCATAAATCAACAACTCCGAGAAATTCAAAAGGAATCCCGGAGTTGCCGTGTTTTTATCCGAAAAGAATGCTGTTAACGATGCCTTCAAGTCTTTCCTGCTTGCCTGAAGCGGGAACATCTGCCTTCTTAAAATTAACCGCATAATCGGAAAGCTCTTCAAGAGTTACATCATCAGAAATAATCTTTGCGCCGATTCCGCTTTCAAAGCTCGAATACTTATCCTTGATAAATCCGTCGATTCTGCCGTCTTCAATCATCTCTGCGGCTTTGATAAGGCCGAGAGCAAAGGTATCCATGCCGAGAATATAGCATTCAAACATATCTTCGTATGTGTTGCTCGGTCTGCGTGACTTGGCATCAAAGTTGAAGCCGCCCGTAAGACCGCCGGCCCTAATAACCTCATACATGCACATTGTTGCTTCATAAACATCAAACGGAAATTCGTCAGTGTCCCAACCGAGAAGATAGTCACCCTGGTTTGCATCAATGCTGCCGAGCATGCCGTTAATAGCGGAAATTCTTAATTCATGCTGGAATGTGTGGCCTGCAAGAGTTGCGTGGTTAGCCTCAATGTTCATCTTGAAATCCTTATCAAGACCGTATTGACGAAGAAATCCGATAGCCGTTGCAGCATCAAAATCATACTGATGCTTCATAGGCTCCTTCGGCTTTGGTTCAATATAAAAATCGCCTGTAAAACCGATTTTACGGCCGTAATCAACAGCCATGCGCATAAGTCTTGCAATGTTTTCCTGCTCAAATTTAACATCGGTGTTGAGAAGGGTTTCATAGCCTTCTCTGCCGCCCCAGAAAACATAGCCCTTGCCGCCGAATTTAACAGTTAAATCGAGTGCTTTTTTAATCTGAGCAGCAGCAAAGCAATACACATCTGCAGAATTAGTACTGCCTGCGCCGTTCATAAAGCGGGGATTTGAAAACATATTGGCAGTTCCCCAAAGGCATTTGATGCCTGTTTCATTCATTTTTGCGAGGATATAATCACCGATTTCATCAAGCCTTGCATTGGTAACGTTTATATCTTCATCTTCCGGAACAAGGTCAACATCGTGAAAACAGAAGTACTCA
>JAZLCS010000136.1:0-58416 GCA_045614385.1 Acutalibacteraceae bacterium
CGGGCTTCATATCGTTATACATTTTGAGTGCATTTTTAAAAATTTCTTCTGTACCGATAACAGGTCTGGGCATTTCACCCGTAACGCTGATTGCATCGTCATAATACATTATTTTATCAAGACCAAGTCTGTTGCGAATTCTTTCTTTTAATCCGACAACAGCGGGAACGATATCGGTTGCAACACTCTTGCGGAATGCGGCAACCATTTTTTCGTCATAGTCCACCCTGCCCATTCGGTAATAACCGAGCTCGACAAAGTTTTCATAGCCGAGCTTGCGTGCAATCCGGGTTCTTATTTTCACAAGGCCGTCAAAGATTTCATCGAATGTTTCGGCATTCGCTTCCATTGTTTTACCTATAGCCTCTGCGGCTTTTTTGCGGACATCGCGGCTGTCATCTTCTAATTTTCCTCTCAAAACGGAGAGAGGCATTTTTTCGTCCTCAAACTCAAATGCAAGCTCACCCATGAACTTTGAATAACGGGTAACAAGCGCATTTTCAGCCTGCAAATCCTCAATGACTTCAGGCGAAAATGTTTTCAGCGACATCTCGAACCCTTTGAAAACTCTGGGGTTTATCAGCTTTTCCGCATCTGCCCTGTAAGGCGATTCAAGCATCGCTTTTTTATATTCGTTTTCAATTTCGGTAAACAACGGCATGGCGTTATCGTAATAATCCATCTCCGCATTGTAGAATTCATCTCGCGTGTTGAGTGTAAAACGGCAGTTGGCAAGAGCGCAGGCGGTTTCAACCTCCTCGCTCATTTTGTTATATTCATCCCTCGCCGCCTTCAAATCCTCTGCAGATTTTGCCGCCTTAATTTTTGCAATAATTTTTTCAGCCTGTTCTTTTGCATATTCAACCGTAATTCTCTCATACGGCATCTCGGAAACTTTCATATATGCTCCCCTTTTATTGATTTTTAACAGTTATAGTATACTATGGATAGGGGCAGAAATACAACCATATTTTACGCATTCGCCCGAAAACGCAATTGATTTATTATATTCTTTGTGATATCCTAATTCTGTAAGAACTCCAAACGAGGTGTTACCGTGACAAAATTAATAAAATATTTCTTATCAGGGCTTTCTCTTCCCTGTCTTGCGGCAATCGGAACGCCGCAAAAATGGAAATCGGCAAAATTCGAAAGAGAAGCTCCCGCACCGCTAAAATTCGGCTCAGACGGCAAATTCAGAATTCTTCATATCACCGACATTCACGACGTTGAGCCGATTATGGATGACGATGAAAACCGTGAAATCCCTGAAAGCCGCGACAAAGAAACAATCAACGTTATCGAAAAGCTTGTTGAAAAAACCAACCCCGACCTTGTTGTTTTCGGCGGCGACAACATAAGCGGATACTGGGAAGAATTCACCTATGACTATGTTCAGAGCACAATTCAGAAGATTACCGCACCGATAAGAAAACGCAATATTCCGCTTTGCGTTGTTTTCGGCAATCATGACGGCGAAGAGGGCTTTCACACCGAATTCCAGATGATGCAGTATATGGAATATGAAAACTGCCGTTCAAATCTTAACGATGCAGATGTTTACGGCTGCGGCAACTGCTGCGTAACAATAAAAGACAGCAGCGGCAGAAATGATGCTTTTGCCGTTTGGCTCATAAATTCAAATGACTATCAGCGTAACGCAGAAAACGGCTTGAGCTATGACTGCGTTCATGATGACCAGATTGAATGGTATGAAAGATGTGCCGCGGAATTAAAAGCCGCAAACGGCAACAAGCCTTTGCCTGCAATTCTTTTTCAGCATATCCCCGTTCAGCAGGAGCTTGACGGCTTCTTGCAGGTGACAAAAAACGACGATTTCACCTTTGAGCGCGACGGCAATTATTACAAATTCGGCCATGAAATCATTGAAGGAAGAATCAGAGAGGTTCCCTGCCCGCCTTATATGGAAAACAACCACAGAAATCAGTTTGAAAGCTGGAAGAAGACAGGTGATATTGTCGCCGCGTTTTTCGGGCATGACCATGTCAATGACTTCCATATTAAAATTGACGGAATCAGCCTTTATCAGACCCTCGGCGCAGGATATTTCACTTACGGACAAGAGAGGGGCGGCAGGCTGATAGTGCTTGATGAAAACGACCCGCAAAATATTTACAGCGAATCAATTGAAATTGAAAGAATAACCGATACGGATATTTGAATTATCAGAAAATCACCCCTGCGAAACATTCGCAGGGGTGATTTTGTTTAAACCGTTTGTTCAACTGTTCTATTAATTCGGAAAAGATTTTTGAAGAAGGAAACAATTTTTTGCCAGAAACCGTCATTTACGGAAACCTTTTCGGAATCTTTGATTTCATTTCCGCTTGCATCTTTGAGAACTTTTCCGCTTGTATCTTCAAGCTTAACTTCAACAGTTTTTGTTCCGCTTTCAAATGTTACACTATATGTTTCGCCCACGCCCTTTCTGACACCGTCAACATACCATACGATGATTGCATCGGCGGGCTTACCGTCTGTAACTGCCGTAAGCTTAAGCGTTTCGCCATAGTTGATTGTTTTTTCACCGTTGTTGTTTTGAATTTTAACGGTCGCCTTCATTCTTGCTTCCGATGCGATGTGGGCATTGATTTCGGCTTCTCCGAGAATTTCATTACCGCAATCGGGGCAGATATATGATTTTTCGAAAACAGCGGTTACCGTTACATCTTCCGCAGGCATGGTTTCGGGGATTTTTGTGTTCCATTCAATAAACTTGTAATCCGCTTTAACCGGTGTTGCAGGCTCGGCAATCATCGCGCCGTAAAGGTATTCCGTTTCGGTTGAAACGGCATCAACGATTGTTTCAAACACATATGTGTTTCTGTCGATATACACTTTCAGAACAAGTGAATTATCAGCTGCAACAGTTCCCGAAAGAACGCTCTTTTCTTTGTTAAGAGCAAAACCTGTTTCAATGGTATAATCGGCATTTACCGTTGAATCGGTTGTTCCGCTCATAGTCAGAACAGATTTTTCATATTCGCCCGATGTATTCATTGTGTAGGTTTCAACGGTGTAGCGTGTGTCGGTTGCCGCAAGCCATTGAGCAGTGAATTTCTTTCCGTTCACATCATCCATAACTCCGACTTCGGGTGACCAGCAGGAGAAAATATAGCCCTGGTTTACGGGATTTTCGGGGGCTTTGATTTCAGCATTGAAATCGGCAGGAACAGTCTTTTTCTCTGCACCGTCTGCCCACTTGCCGCCGTTAGCATCAAAGACAGCATTGTAGCTGTTTGCAGTCCATGTTGCGGTAAATGTTAAATCTTCTGCAGGCATTGCATCAGGTATCTGCGGAGTCCAGCCTGCAAAGGAGTAACCGATTTTTTTCGGAGTTTCGGGCAGGGTTATTTCAGCTCCCTCTTTGCAGATTGCTGTTGTTTCTGCGCCGTCAACATTCCAGGTTATTGTTTGCCAGATTAAATCTTTGCATTCATCGCAATAGCCGTTATTATCTTCGTCTTTGTGCCCTGCAAAAAGAATGATTTCTTTATACCAATCGCCACAGATGTTACATTGCGTATAATTCCAGCCGTCTTCTGTGCATTCAACAGCCTTTCCTTCAAACCATTCTCCGTCTGTTTCGTGATAATGGAAGGTTGTTTCATCTGAATCGGGAGTATAAACGGTTTCATCGTCTGCTGTTATTGAATAATTTGACTCTTCAAGAATTTTGCCGTCGATATTCTGTGAGAAAACAGCGCCCGATTCAAGAGGTATTTCATCAATAACAACCGTTCTGAGTATATCCTCTGAATTTGCGTGTTCATTTACGGTAACACGCATCATACCGTCTGCTGTTGCTTCATAAACGATATAATAGCTTTCATCAAAGAGAGTTACATATTTTGTGTCGCCGTTAACGGTTATCTGAGCCTTGTCATCTGTGAGGATAACCTCATTATCCTCAACTGCCGCAACGAGCTCATTATTTGAATTGTAAACATAAACATCAACGGGGCATTCGATTTTTACTGATGCCGCAGGAATTGTTATTAATTTCCAAGTAAGCCCCGATACTGAATCCAAATTTGCTGCTTTTAATATTTTATTAACACATTTTCCGAATATAAGATCAACTGCGCTGTTAACATCATCGCCCCACGCTATATTATAAGCATTCTTAAGCTCTGCCTCAGCAAGAGCCCACGCAGCTTCACAAAACGATTTTACATTTGCAACATAAAGACCTCCTGCCAAGCCTTCTTTTTTGTCTTTCGGAATATGTTTGCTTCCTTTGCCGCCTATAATTTCGTAGTTTACATTTCCGTGAATAGTGGAAGATGCGCTTACTAATCCCCACTCTTCCGCTGTGCAAGTGAATTTTATTTTAAGATCACCGTCAATTTTGGGTGGTTCTACAACAACAGTCACGGAAATTTCTCTTTGGGTCATGTATATATTTTTTTTGAAATTAAAAACTTTTTCAAACAAAGCATCAGATATTGTTCCTTCGCTGAATGAATCTTTTTCTGCACTTGCCATTGCAGCTTCGCAAATCAGCATATTTCCGATTGCTTGAAGTTGCTCAACAGTTAATATTTCGTATAAATATGAATCTGCCCCCAAACCGGCTGCTGCACCCTGAAAATTATTTTTCAAAATGTTGCCGGCGTTTTGAGCTAATTTGGAAGTATCAATTTTATCCGGTTCAATAGGTTCATCAGGTTCTTCAATAACCGGCTTTTCGTAATTCTTATTTACAACCGTAATATTCTTAACGCGAAGCGCTTTTTCGATTAATTTTCCGTCACCTGCCGCTGACATGTCACAGGTGATTGAAACCACTTCATTTTCAATCAAATCTGAGATTTTATATGAAGAATCAACATTGATTGTTACAGCCTTGCTTGCGCTGCCGCCAATGGGAACGATATCATTGAATAAGACCATTGTTTCTGCCTTGCCGTCAAAATTAAGCAAATCGGGATTGCTCGATTTCAGCTTAACTCCCGAAACGGCAACGCCAAGCTCGGAAATCGCTTTGAGTTCCTCAATATTCTTGCTCTTATATGAATACTTAATATCTACCCTTGCATCAATTTCATCTGTGCTGTATTTTTTGCCCGAATATGTTATTTCATCGGTCACAACAAGATTGCAATTTATTTTTTGAACCAAATCCCAAACCGTTGAAAACCAAACAACCTCACCGTTTTCAACAGTGAAAACAACATCCTGACCTTCAACATCTTTTATAGAATTTGGTATAAGATTTTCTTTGACATCATATTCAATGCCATCAACAACCATTTTATAAACCCAGCTGCCGCCGTCATCAAGGTCATTAATCATTTCCGATGATTCGAGTTTGCCGCAGAAAGTGCCATCGGGTATTTCGTCATAAACCATAATGTATTGATATGAATACTCTAAAAACTCCCAATCGCCGCTTTCTCTTTGGCAACGAACCAGATATTCTCCTTCTTCAAGTTCGGCAGCAACGGTCCACACTTCATAAATCACATCATCTGAACCCAATTCAACCTCATTATGATGATAATCGAAAGCTTTAATCGATACCAATCCGGGTTGAACAAGGTTTTCAGAAACAAGCTCATCATTTCTGTCATAAACTAAATCTAATTCAAAATTTGAAGAATTGCTCAAAATCTGAACTTTATTAGGTTCATGATGAACTGTAACAGAATAAAAACCTAATTGTTTATCTTGAATAAAGGACTCTTTTCTCACCTCTTTAACGGTGCAAAAGCTCAAGTCTTGAGCCCAATTCGCCTCATAATAAAGATTTTTAGCTGGAATAAGTATGGGAAATGTCTCAAGTTCCTTGCTACCCGACAAAGTCCACCCATTAAATATATAGCCAGGTCTTACAGGAATTTCTTCAGGTTGCATTAAACGGCTACCATAGCAGGCACAAAGGATCTCTTCACACTCACTCGTGCTTTCAAAGTAACCACCATTTGCATTAAAATATATTGAATATGCAATTGCTTCCCACCTAGGTTCTCCATTTTCAGCGTATCCAGCAAATTTATATCCTTCTCTAGTAGGTATATTATTTGATGCCTCTGCAAAAGCTCTAAATCCCTCATAATCAAAACTAAACGTTCCCTCTAAATGAGTAGCACCAAAAAACATACATACGCAAATAATAACTGCAATTCCTTTTTTGATAAATTTCTTCATCTAAATATCACCCCTAAAAACAATTAAAAAGTGCATAGCCGAAGCTACGCACGAAAAACACATATATCCGTGCAATAAATTCAGTATATCACGAATTTTTATGCATTTCAATAATTAATAATTAAATAAATATATATGTCATTTTTGCTTCCTTTTAAGGGAGCCGAAACAGTAATTTGCAGTTTATCAACAAAAATTTAAGTTTATGACAGACAAAGAGTCGATGCAAGCATCGACTCTTTAATCATTTACAACAAAAATTTTTCTATTGCCTTTGCAACGCCACAGTTAAAGTTGGAATCCGTCACATAATCGGCAATATCAAGAATTGACTGCTGAGAATTCGCCATTGCAACGCCGATTCCCGCATATGTGAGCATATCGTAATCGTTGTTGCTGTCACCGACAGCGATTGTGTTTTCTTTCTTAACGCCGATAAGCTCAAGAGCTTTTTCCATTCCGACAGCCTTATTGATTCCTTTAACAACCAAATCGGCATAGGTTTCAAACTGAAAAACCGTGAGTTCATCCTTGAAAAGCTCAATAAAATCCTGCGGAACGATTTTACCCATGGCGATAACCTGAATTTGGTCATTTTCGCAGATTTTCATAAAATCGGAAGAGCTTTCAAGCGGAATCTGATAATCCTGCCTTCTGCGGATATCGTTTGAAATGGCATAAACATCTTTCTTGCCCTCAAAAAGCGCCCAGTATTCCTCATGCTCAAAAACATATTCCATAACACGTTTTATCAAGCTTTCGGGCATAAAAGACTCATAAAGAGTTTCGCCGTTAAGCGTTATCATCGAGCCGATGCCCGATATAATTCCGTCAAAATCGCGAAATTGCTCCATAAGAACAGGCGGAATATTGCCGAAAGAACGACCCGTGTTGATAAACACAAGATGCCCTTTTGCTCTTGCGGCGGCAATTGCCTCAAGATTCCTTTGAGGAATTTTAAAGCTGTCGGCAAGCAGAGTGCCGTCAATATCAAGAAAAACCGCGCATTTTTCTTTATTGTTAAGCATAATTATGCCTCAATCTTATGGAAAATCTTCTTACCCTTCTTAACAACAATGGGCTTTTCTTTGAGGTCTGCCTGAGCAAAGCTCATTGCAAAATCGGTTACCTTTGCATCGTCAACGGAGATACCGCCCTGCTGAACAAGTCTTCTGCCCTCGCCTCTTGACTTTGTGATTTCAGCCTTCATGAGGATATCGAGAATATCGATTGCGCCGTCTGTGAAATCTGCATCTGTAAGTGCGGTTGAAGGCATGTTGTCAAGGTCTGCGGCACCGCTGAAAATAGCCTTTGCGGCTGCCTGAGGCTTTGTTGCCTCTTCTTCGCCGTGAACAAGCTTTGTGAGCTCGAAAGCAAGGATTTCCTTGGCTGTGTTGAGCTGGCTGCCCTCCCATGAATCCATTGCATCGATTTCTTCAAGAGGAAGGAATGTAAGCATACGGATGCACTTGAGAACATCATTGTCGCCGACGTTGCGCCAATACTGATAGAACTCATAGGGAGAAGTCTTTTCGGGGTCAAGCCAGACAGCGCCCGAAGCGGTTTTGCCCATCTTCTTGCCCTCGGAGTTGAGGAGAAGAGTAATTGTCATTGCATAAGCATCTTTGCCGAGCTTTTTGCGGATAAGCTCTGTGCCGCCGAGCATGTTTGACCACTGGTCATCGCCGCCGAACTGCATGTTGCAGCCATATTCTTTGTAGAGATGATAAAAGTCATAGCTCTGCATGATCATGTAGTTGAATTCAAGGAAAGAAAGACCCTTTTCCATTCTCTGCTTGTAGCACTCGGCGCGAAGCATATTGTTAACGGAGAAGCATGCGCCGACTTCGCGGAGAACATCAACATAGTTGAGGTCGAGAAGCCAGTCTGCATTGTTGATAAGCATTGCCTTGCCGTCGCTGAAATCAATAAAACGGCTCATCTGCTTTTTGAAGCAGTCAACATTATGCTGGATTGTTTCCTTTGTGAGAACCTGACGGAGATCGCTTCTGCCTGAGGGGTCGCCGATCATGCCCGTTCCGCCGCCGAGAAGAGCGATGGGCTTGTTGCCCGCCATCTGAAGTCTTTTCATAAGGCAAAGAGCCATGAAGTGGCCTACATGGAGGCTGTCAGCTGTGGGGTCAAAGCCGATATAAAAAACTGCCTTGCCGTTGTTGATAAGCTCTCTTATTTCTTTTTCGTCTGTTACCTGTGCAATAAGTCCTCTTGCAACAAGTTCTTCATAAATCTGCATTTTATTACATCCTTTCGGTATTATTTACAATATTAAACTATAAAAATATACATTATAAAACAAGGTTTTGTCAAGCCTCAATCGCTTTAAGCCATTCTTTCGCTATAAGCATATGACCCGCAATGCTCGGATGAGTGCCGTCCCATATGAAATATTCCATTCTTGACCTTTTTGCCTGCTCATAAATCTTATCATACAAAGGAACAAAAACACATCCGAAATCCTCAGCGATTTTCGGCGCAACCGCTCTGATTTTCTCATTGACTTCTATACGATAGCTTACAGAATCCTCGGGGTCGTGGCTGTCGGGTCTTTCAAACGGCTTTTCAACTTTGTCGGGGTGAGGAGAGTTTTTATAGGAATAATCCGACTTGTCAAGAGGGCAATAAAAAGGCTCGCAAAGAATTATTTTTATATTGCCGAGCTCCTTACGTGTAAGCTCAAGAATTGCGCGCAGATTGGTTTCGTAGCGTTCCTTCGCTTCTTCGGAAGATAAGCCGTTGAAATAGCCGTAGCCGCCTTCATTAACCCCGACAAGAATGCTCAGAACGGTCGGTTTGTTATCAAGCACATCTGTCCGCCATTTACCGAGCAAATCTATCGCATTTTCGCCAGAATAACCCTTGTTGATAAATTTCGGCATGTTTTCGGCATTATCAAGCGCAAGCTTTGAAGCGATTATATATTGATAACCGTGACCCATAATATGGTTGCAGTCCATGCTCTTGCCGCGATTGCCGTCGGTTATGGAGTCACCCGAAAAAAGAACAACATCGTTCTTGTTAAGCTTCATATTATTTCAGCTCCTTAAGGATTTCATAAGCATTCTTTGCATCCTCTTCAAAATTCTGAATTTCAGCTTCAATCGAGCAATATTCAACTCCGATTTCTTTCAATGCGTTAACAAAACTTGCCTGACTGAATCCGTCATTTTCAACCGGATAGATTCTTTTGCGACCAAGCGAAGGGTCGGGGTTGGGGTTTGAGGTATGCGCATGAACAACCCAATCCTTATATTCAAGCAGACTCTCCATGCTTTCATTCTGAACATACATGTGCGCAACATCTGCAAGAACTTTTACATACGGAGAGTCAACCGCCCCTGCAACCTCAACGCCGTCTGCAACGGTGTTTATTGCGTTGCATTCTTCGGGTCTGAGAGGTTCAATAGCAATGATAATGTTATATTTTTCGGCAAGGGGCACAACATGATTTTTGAGAAAATCGATTATCTCTGCCCTGCCATCTTCAAGGCTCATTCCGTCGGGAATTCTTCTTGCACCCGAAGAACCGAAAACAAGATATTTTATTCCGAGATAATCCGCATTTTCAAAAAGCTTTGCAAGATATGCATCAATCTCATCGTAATTTTTTTCATCGCCTACAACGCGCATACCGATAAAACAGTTCGCCGCAACAACCGGCAAACCCGTTGCTTTCATCTCGTCAAGATACGCTTTGTCTTTTTTTGCTATTTCCTGACAATGACCTTCGGAATAATCATATCCGACAGTCTTCATGTATTTCATTTTTTCAATATTTGTTCCGACGCATATTCCGAATTTCATATTATATCCCCTTTGCATTTCTGAGCATTTCCTTGGCTGTTTCTATCTGCAAAGCGGTAAGATTTCCGCCTGCTGTTATCCTTGCTATTTCGGCAGCTCTGCCGTCAAAATCAAGGGTATCTATTTTTGTAAACGTTTTTTCTTCGGCAACAGACTTGCTGATTCTCATGTGTTTATCAGCCTGTGCGGCTATACGCGCAAGGTGAGTTACGCAGATAACCTGCCTTCCTTTTGAAACCTGATGAAGCTTCAGCGCGATTTTTTCTGCCGCCGAGCCGCTGACACCTGTATCAATTTCATCAAATATGAGAGTTGCAATTCCGTCTTTATCCGAAAGCACATTTTTAATCGCAAGCATTATTCTTGAAAGCTCGCCGCCCGAAGCAATTTTGGAAATTGCTCTCGGCTCCTGACCGGGATTGGCACTGATTAAGAATTCAATGGCATCCGCGCCCTTTGAAGTCAGCGCCGTCTGTTTTCTGTCAACAACAAAAGTAACCTTGGGCATATCAAGAAATTCAAGCTCTGCTTTAACCTTTTTTTCAAATTCTCTTGCCGCCTGCATGCGGCTGTCTGTAAGGCGGGCAGAAAGAATTTTTATTTCATCGGATAAAGCATAAAGCTGCTCCTCAAGCTCGGATATTCTTTCGTCCGATACTTCGATTGCACCTCTTTCGGCAACGGCTTTTTCAAGGCAAGCAAGAATCTCCTCTTCATTTGCACCGTATTTCATTGAAAGACGGTAAAGGAAATCAAGCCTTTCATTGATTTCCGAAAGCCTTTCGGGGCTGTAGTCAAAACCGTCAACAAGGTCTCTGACCTGAGCAGAAATTTCATTAAGCTCATACGAAACACTTCGCATGCTTTTTGCACTTTGAACTGCATTATCATAGAATTTGGAAGCAGTTTCAAGCTCATGGGCGCAATCCTCAACACCTGCCAATATGCCGTTATCGTCGCTGAGCGCAACATAAGCTTTTTCAAGAGCTTTGATTACTCTGCCGCTGTTCTGCAGAAGCTCTTTTTCTTTTGAAAGCTCTTCACGCTCGCCGACACGCACATTTGCCTCGGTAATTTCATTTATCTGAAAATTCAGATAATCAAGCCTTGCCGCCTTTTCATCTCTGCTGTCATAGAGAGAATCCAGCTCTTTTTTTACTGAAACCAGGCGGGTAAAAACCTGCCTGTATTCGTCTCTGATTTGCTGATTTTCCGCAAGGCTGTCAATAAATCCGCAGTGTTTATCAGGCGAAAGAAGTGCCTGACTGTCATGCTGACCGTGAATGTTGATAAGACCTGCTCCGATTTCCTTAAGCGCAGAAACCGTTACGGGGCAGCCGTTTATGCGGCATGAATTTTTACCCGAATGGCTGAGCGCACGGCTTAAAACAAGAGTTTTATCGGGCATTTTTTCGATGCCCGTTTCGTCAAGCAGCTTTTCCGTTTCGTCATTTATATCAGCAAAAACGGCATAGACCCTTGCACTGTCAGCACCTGTTCGGATAAGCTCCCTTGACGTGCGCTCACCGAGAACGGCGTTGATTGCGTCAATAACAATTGATTTGCCTGCGCCTGTTTCGCCGGTCATGACATTAAGACCCGAATCAAATCCGAGCTCAGCACTTTCAATAACAGCTATATTTTCGATTTTTAAACCGACCAACATATGTTATATATTCCTTCCGAATTATCAGCCGATAAGCTCGGCAATGGCATCCTTCATCTGATTTGCAAGCTCGGGAGTTCTGCAAAGAGCAAAAATCGTATCATCGCCCGCAAGAGTGCCCACAAGACCTTCCCAATGCATGGAATCAAGAGCCGCGCATGCAGCCTGAGCCATGCCTGTGTAGCATTTGATAACAAGCGTATTTCCGGCATAATCGGCAGAAAGCACGGAATGGCTGAAAATGCTTCTGTATTTGCCGAGAAGCTCACCGGAGTCGCCGTTATCAACCGCATAGCGGCTTCTTCCCATTTCATCAACCTTTTTGATAAGGCGCAAATCCTTGATGTCACGCGAAATGGTTGCCTGAGTTGTGTCAAAACCCTCTTTTTTGAGCATTTCAAGCAAATCCGTCTGAGTTGAAAGGCAGTTTTCCTCAATCAGTCTGATTATCGCCTCGTGTCTTTTCTTTTTCACGTTTTACACTCCTTATTCTTCATCGTCTTTGTGCAAGCTTTTTATAAAGTATGTCGATAAAATTATCCGACTTGATTCTTATGAAATCCGCTGTGAATTCCGCTCTTGAAATTTCCGCCCTGCAGCCCGGTTCAATAACGATAGGCTGCATTCCGTCGTTGGAAATACACAGAGGAAGATTTTCGGCAGATGTAACGGTTATAACCGCATCGGGTCTGAAAATCAACGAACGGTCAACAAGAGAATGCGGACAAATCGGCGTTAACAGAATACTTTCAAGCTCGGGGTCAACTATCGGGCCGCCCGCCGAAAGTGAATAAGCCGTTGAACCGGTCGGCGTTGAAACAAGTATTCCGTCGCAAAGATAGCTGTTGAACTTCTTGCTGTCAAGTGCAACGTTTATCGCCGTCATTCGTTGCTTTTCCTCGTTAGTTACAAGGCAGTCATTGACGCAATAATCGCTAAAAATGACCTTGCCTTCACCGTTGATAACCGAGGTTTTGAGCAACAGCCTTTTATCAAGCGTATACTCGCCGTCAATAAGCCTTGAGAGCAGACCCAGCTCGTTATCTTCAAGCCCCGCCATAAAAGCCAGCCTGCCTGCGTTGATTCCGAGAATAGGCTTTTGCTTCATTATCGCAAGCTTTGCGGCATGAATAATCGAGCCGTCGCCGCCGATTGCAATAACAGCATCGCAATTTGAAAGCGCTTCTTCGGGCGAAAGAAATTCCGCACCGGTAAATTCAAAATCTTTTTTATATTCAGGCAAAAAGCAGTATTCTGCGCCGAGAGATTTCAGCCTCTCGCATATCCCCGCCGTCACCTCAAAGGCTTCGGAGCGGGTCAGATTAGGCATCAGAGTTATTCTCATTTTACCAATCCTCATTTATCAAGATTTTCGTGCGATATTGCAACAAGCTCGGCAACGGAACCGTTCCAAAGCATTTCGCCGCATTCGCATTTTTCAATATGCATCAGGTATTCTATATTTCCTTCCGGACCCTTGATGGGCGAAAAATCAACATCTATAACTTTAAAGCCGTTTTCCGCCGCAAAGGATGTTATGTTTTCAACGACGCTTACATGAACGCTTATGTCACGTACAACACCTTTTTTGCCGATATTTTCTTTGCCTGCCTCAAACTGCGGCTTTATAAGGCAAACCGAACGGCCGCCGTCTTTAAGAAGAGTGTGCATAACCGGCAAAATCAGTTTCAGTGAAATAAACGAAACATCAACGGAAGCAAAGTCGATTTCATCGGGCACCTGCTCCCTTGTTACATATCTGAAATTTGTTCTTTCAAGGTTAACAACCCTTTCATCACAGCGCAACTTCCACGCAAGCTGACCGTAACCGACATCGATTGCATAAACTTTTTTTGCGCCGTTTGTGAGCATACAATCGGTAAATCCGCCGGTTGAAGCTCCGATATCCATGCAGATACAGCCGTTCAAATCAAGTGAAAAACTTTTCATTGCCTTGTCAAGCTTCAGCCCTCCGCGGCTGACAAAGGGATTAACCGCTCCGCGAACCTCAATAACATCGGTTTCTTTTATGTTGACGCCGCCTTTAAGCGCCTTCTGGCCGTTGAGATAGACACTGCCCGCCATTATCATGGCTTTTGCCTTTTCTCTGGTTTCCGCATATCCTCTTTCAAAAACGGCAACGTCAAGCCGCATTTTTTCGCTCATAAAGTTACCTCTTTTTCAATTTTGCGTGCCATACCGTCGGCATTCATTGAATATTTTTCCATAAGCCGCGAAACACTTGCATGAGCAACAAATTCACCGTCAACAGCGGTTAATGAATAGCCGCCTTTATAGCCGTTTTCAAGCAGCACCGATGCAAATTTTTCGCCGACGCCGCCCGAACGCATTCCTTCCTCGAAGAAAAACACATTTTTGCAACCGAGAGTTGCTTCAACCGCACCGAACGGCAACGGCTTGATTTTTCCGAGTTTTATTATCTTAATGTTAATTCCTTTTTCAAAAAGCCTTTTTGCCGCTTCGAACGCATTAAAAAACAATCTGCCGTAAGCAACAATTGCGATTTCTGCATTTTCGCTGCCGAAAACTTCAAAATCATCTCCGCTTGTTTCAACCGCATCGTCAGGCATACTTCCTCGCGGATATCTGACAACAATCAAATTTTCATCCTTATAAAAAGCATTATAAAGTGACTTTCCGAGCTCCGCATAGGTTGCGGGGCAATAAACGGTTGTGTTCGGCAAGCTTTGAAGCAGAGCAACATCAAAAAGACCCTGGTGTGTTTCGCCGTCTTCGCCGACAAAGCCCGCTCTGTCAACCGCGATTATCATTTTTTGCCTTTGAAGTGCGCCGTCATGAATCAGTTGGTCGGCACATCTTTGAAGGAAGGTTGAATAAACGGCAAAAACAGGAATCATGCCTGCAGCGGAAAGTCCGCTTGCAAATGTCACGGCATGCTCCTCAGCTATTCCGACATCAAAAAACCTTTCGGGATAAGCTTTTGAAAAGGTGTCAAGACCCGTGCCGAGAGCCATCGCCGCGGTTATTGCACATATGCGCTTATCCTTAGCTGCAAATTCACAGAGAGCGTTACCGAAACGTGAAGAATAGCTGTCCCCTGAACTTACGGGTTCACCTGTGTTTATATCAAATTTTGAAATTCCGTGGAATTTTTCGGGTGCCGTCTCCGCAAAATCATAGCCTCTGCCCTTTAACGTATTTATATGAATCACAGCTGGGCGATCAACCATTTTTGCACTGTTCATGGCTTCGCAAAGCTTTCCGATATTATGGCCGTCAATGGGGCCGATGTATTTAAATCCCAAATCCTCAAAAAATGAACTTGAATAAATCATGCTTTTGAGAGTTGTTTTCAGTTTGACAAGATGACGTGCAAGAGATTTGCCGACAACGGGAACGCGGTTAAGAACCTTTTCCGTACCTGCCTTGAACCGATAATATTCGGGCTTAGCTCTGACAGAAGCAAAATACCTTGCCATTGCGCCGACATTTTCGGAAATGGACATCTCGTTATCGTTAAGAATAACAATCAACCTTGTTCTGGTTGAACCTGCGTGATTCAGAGCTTCATAAGCCATGCCGTTGCCGAAAGAACCGTCGCCGATAACGGCAACAGCATAATTTTTTGAGCCTTTGACAGCATTGGCGGCCGCAATGCCCGCAGCCTGAGAAATCGAAACACCCGCATGGCCTTCATAAAAGCTGTCATGCATGCTTTCGTCAGGGCGTACAAAACCCGAAATGCCGCCCTCCTTGCGAAGGGTCGAAAAATCGGAATATCTGCCTGTCAAGAGCTTGTGAGTATAAGCCTGATGACCGACGTCCCATACTATTTTATCGTCGGGAGAGTTAAAGCATTTATGCAAAGCAACAGTCAATTCAACCGTGCCGAGGTTTGAAGCAAGGTGACCGCCCGTTGAAGCAACGGTATCAATCAGAACCTCGCGTATCTCGGCGCACAGCCCGTTGAGAGATTCATCGCTGAGTGCTTTAACGTCAGACGGATTCTTTATATTTTCAAGAATGTTTTGATTCATAAAATCAATTTTTTCTGCTTAAGAGCCTGTCCGCAAGCTCCGCAAGAAATTCTCCTTCACTACCGAAAATATCCAGAGCCTCTTTTGCCTGCACCGTCAGCTTTTCGGCAAAAGAAGCGGATTCTTCAAGCCCGAGAAGCGAAACAAAGGTTGATTTTCCGTTTGCACTGTCGCTGCCGATGGGCTTGCCGAGCGTTTCAACATCGCTCGTAACATCAAGGATATCGTCAACTATCTGAAAAGCCAGACCGATATTTCCGCAATATTTATCAGCTGCGGCTATCATCTTCTCATCAGCCTCAGCCGCTATGCAACCGAGCAGACCCGAAACTTTTATCATTCCGCCCGTTTTGAGCCTTTCGGTTGCTCTTATTTCATCAAGAGATGCTTTTTTTGATTCATTCGCCAAATCCATAACCTGACCCGCAATCATTCCGGAACATCCCGCCGCCTTCGCAAGCTCAACGCCGGCCTTTGCTTTAGCCTGCGCGCTTACGTCCGATGCGGAAAGCACGGTTTCAAAAGCCAGTGTTAAAAGTGCATCGCCCGCAAGAAGAGCATTCGCTTCGCCGAAAACCTTGTGGCTTGAAGGCTTTCCCCTTCTCATGTCATCATCATCCATGCAGGGAAGGTCATCATGTATGAGCGAATAGGTATGAACCATTTCAACACCAAGTGCAAAAGGAAGCGCATATTTACAGTTACCGCCGCACAAACGGCAGAATTCAAGAACCAGCACGGGTCTGATGCGCTTGCCGCCGTTCTTTAAAGAATACGCCATCGCTTCAAGCATTACGTTAAGCCCTGCCGATTCTCTGCCCGAAAAAGCATTTTCGGAAACATAGCTTTCTGCCGTTTCGTTTATCAAGGCAACGTATTCTTCAAATTTTTTATCGAAATCAATCATTTTCGTTTACCTTTCCCGAAGATAATTCCGTTATTTTAAGCTGAGCAGCATCAAGGCTCTTTGCGCATTTTGCCGCAAGAGCCGTGCCCTCTTCGTAAAGCTTCATCATTTCCTCAAGAGAAAGATTTCCGTTTTCAAGCTTGTCCACAATTTCTTCAAGCCTTGCAACGGATTTTTCGTAGTTCATTTTCTCCATTTTTATCTGCCTTTCACCTGTGTTACTTCGCATTCGATATCTCCGCCGCTGACTCTGACATTAATCATGTCACCCTTTTCAACACATTTGATATCCGATATTATCTTATCCTGCTTGCTTGCAACGCTGTAGCCCCTGGCGAGAATTTTCAGCGGACTCATTGCATCAAGCTTTGCGCAGAGTGAAGAAAGTTCTTTTGATTTAACCGTCATCTTATGACGCACGGCAGAATCCATTTCCATGCACGCGCGGTCACATCTGACCCGAAGATTATCTACGTAATTCTGAGGACTCAGCCTTTTAAGCGCAGCTTTGTGCATTTCAACAACTGCACGCTGAGTGCCGATTCTGTCAGCAACCGCGGAATTGATTCTCCTTGCAGCGGAAACAAGCATTTCTTTTTGCTGAAAGCTGTCGGGAACCGCAAGCTCAGCCGCAGCCGACGGGGTCGGCGCTCTTAAATCAGCCGCAAAATCGCAAATCGTAAAATCCGTTTCGTGGCCGACAGCCGAAATAACGGGAATTTCGCTCGCCGCGACGGCTCTCGCAACAATTTCTTCATTAAAAGCCCATAGCTCCTCCACCGAGCCGCCGCCTCTGCCGACTATCAGCACATCCGCGGCTTTTTCGGCATTGAAAAGCTCAATTGCCGCTTTTATCTGAGGAGCCGCATATTCGCCTTGAACCGCAACGGGGCAAAGAATCAGCTCCGCAAGCGGAAAACGGCGGGAAACAACATTTATTATATCTCTTATCGCTGCACCCGTAGGTGAGGTCACAACACCGACACGCTCCGGATATGACGGAATCGGCTTTTTTCTTTCGGAATCAAAAAGGCCTTCTTTGGCAAGCTTTGCTTTAAGCTGTTCAAAAGCAAGGCTAAGCGCGCCCGTGCCGTCAGGCTGCATATCATCAATATAAAGCTGATACTGACCGTCTCTTTCAAAAACGGCAACCCTACCTCTGATGATAACGCTCATTGAATTCTCGGGCATAAATTTAAGGCGCATGTTGGCGGATTTGAACATAACCGCCTTTACGGATGAAAATTCATCCTTGATTGTCATATAGAAATGACCGGTTTTATAATGATTGGTAAAATTCGAAATTTCACCCTGAACAAAAACGGTCTGCAAATTCGTATCCTGCTCAATTATTGATTTAACATATCTGTTGAGCTGGCTTACGCTCAGAACAACTCCGTCAGCCATTCGCAGCCGCCCCTTTCAGATAAGCAAGATATGCAATCCCCGCCGCATTGTCACACGAAAATTCGGGGGCAGCGAAGCTTGCGTCAAATCTGCTTTGGATTTTTTCTTTTATAATTGTGTTTGACATAACTCCGCCGGCATAAACAAGCGGAAGCTCGCCGTATTCACCAACGGCAAACTCAGTCATTTTTTCGACGGTTTTCGCAATAAAATCTATACAATAACGGGCGACGTTTTCTTTTAATTCGCCGCCGTCGAGCATCTTTTTGCACTGATTTTCAAGCCCCGAAAGACTGCATTTGCCGTCTTTTACGCAGACCTTGGGGTTATGGGACTTGTCACTTTTTAACGCAAGTTTCTCAAGCTCTTTGCCGCAGGGGAACGGAATTCCCATCATAACTCCCGCGCGGTCAACAGCCTGTCCGCAATTCAAATCCTGCGTTTCGCCGATGATTTTAATATCAAAAACCCTTTCATCATCCGGAGTTACAAGCAACATTTCGCTCGTTCCCCCGGAAACATGAAAGGCAATAAATCTTTGATTGATAAGCTCGGTTTTTCCGCTCGAATAAAGCGCGGCGGCGATATGCCCCGCCTGATGCGAAAATCCGAACAAAGGCTTGCGCAGCGTGGCACTTATGCAATTCGCAGCGTTTACACCGACAAGGAAACACGGCATATACGAGCCTTCCGTATCCCTTGGTCTTTCCGAAACGCCCACAGCATCAATCTGACCGCCAAACCCAGCAAAAAGCTCATTAACAAGCGGATAAAGACGCGCCGTGTGATGAAAAACAGCATCACTCTGGCGAAGACCTTTTTCGCCTTCTTTAACGGGAAGCAAGAGCTTTTTCTGAAGCATTTCGCCACTTTCGCTGTTATAAACGCAAACCGAAGTTGTGTAATTGCTTGTGTCAATACCGAGAGTAAGCATTATTTAACTTCCTTTGAAGCGGCACTGAGAACTCCGTTAACAAAAGCATAGTCATCTTTTGCCGCATATTTTTTGCAAAGCTCAACCGCCTCATTGATTGAAACGCCGACGGGAATATCGTCAAAATAAAGCATTTCGCAAACAGCAAGGCGCAAAACAGCAAGAGCCACTTTTGAGATTCTGTTCATTTTCCAATTAACCAGATTTCTCTCAATAACCGCATCTATCTCTTCGTTGTTTTCTACAGTTTTAAAGGCAAGCTTTTTGATAAATTCGCTGCCGACAACCACCTCGTTTTCAAGAGCCGTTTCATAAAGCTCCGAAATATCCGTTTCATTATTGAATGACTTTTCAAAAAGCAGAATAAAAGCCTGTTCTCTCTCTTCACGTCTTGTCAACATATTATTCCTCCGGATTATTGATATCTCCGATTATACCATTAATTTTATAAATATACAACTATAATTTATAAAATATTTATTAATATTCCATTTCGATGATTGTTATGTTATCAACCGGATAGCCGGTTTGCTTGACAACCACCTCTTTTATTTTAACCACCGAAACATCATCAAGCGAACCGTTTTCAACAATTATCTCCGCATTTCCGCCGTTGAGAATAACAAGATTTTCGCAGCCGACTTTTGCTGTTATTAAGTTTTCGATGTCACTTTCAAGAGAAATCGCATCCGCAAGTTCTTTGAGAGCAGTGCTTGCTTCACCAACCGCGTCCGAAGAAGATGAGCTGTCTTTGATAATGTCATTAAGTGCTTCTGCCGCCTCGTCATGAGCAGTCTGCCTGCGAAGCTTTGCGCCCGCAAAATATTCACTCGCCTGAGCCTGCGCCGCAACATCATCAAGGGTTGCATCCGTGGAAATAACATAGCGTGCATCACCGAGATTTGCTCCCTCCTGAACTTCAGGCACGGTTGTTGCCGCAACCTCCGCTCCCGCAGACTGAATATCCGGTCTGGTATAATACCAATTAACGAAAACCGCCGCCGCAAGAGCAATTATCAGCGTTGCAAGCAAAAGCTGTCTTTTTTTAATAATCATGGTCTGTTCCTCCAAAACAATTTGAATTTTTATGCAAAATGAATGTATCAATTCATCTTAGCCACACTCACACGCGCGCTGCTGATATCAAGCAGAGCCGTTACCGTGCTGACTATCTGCTCACGCACCAGCTGAGAGCCGCCGCCTTCGCAAACAACCGCAACCCCCCTCACCTTCGGCTCGGCGACCCTTACAACTATCCCCTGCTCACCCGCAGAGCCGTCAATAATAACATATTCGTCCTTGCGCTCCATGCTGTTTTCACCGCTCGGTTCAACATTTTCGCCATAGTTATAATTGTGGAGATAAACATCCTCGCTGCCGCTTTCAAGAGTCACCATAACCTTGGTATTTCCCGCACCATCAATGCTTGAAATCATTGAAACAAGGCGTTCTTCAAGCTTTTTTTCGTATTCACAGGAAGCTTCGGACTCTGATACCGATGTTGTCATGTCAGACACGGTTTGTTCCGGCTGCGTAATCTCGCTGAGCAGCAAAGCTGTTATACCCATAAGCAACAAAAGCACGGTCATAAGCAGCTTTTTGCTCATATGGGTTTTGTTGCTTATTACTTCACACAGTTTTTTTGTTTTTTCGGCAATGCTTTTCACATTGAAATACCGTTCCTTACCGCGAATTTTTATTCTACCTCAACCGGTACACCGAGTTTTTCTTCAAGCTTTTCAGCTAATTCAGAATTAATTTTATCAGATGAATCCGTAACCCTTATTGCAATTTCATGTATTATTATGCAGTTTTCATCATCTGCGGACAACTGAATCCAAACAGAAACAGGTTGCGTGCCGAAAGCTTCGGTTTCCGCTCTTATGCTTCTCTCAATTGCAGACTTGCAGGCTGAAATCACATAGTCTTCAAGCTCCTCGGTGTTGTCATATTCGAAATCATAATCTGCGAACGCTTCAACGGAAAAATCAGTTTTGTTGATTTGAGCAACAGGCGCACATATAACAGAAACCACAAAAATCCCGATGACGGCCCGCATGGTTTTATCCATAGACCCTTTGGGCGCAATTGTCATTGCAAAAGTCCCCGCCGCTGCGGCAACAACAAGGCAAACGCACCACTGTCTGAGCACTTCCAAAATCTGTTCACTCCCCCGATTTTATAAGAACAACAAGCCCTGCCGATATTATGAACACAGCCATACTCAGAAGCAGCAAAGTGTTAACCATTGAAAATACAAAGGCGATATTTTTGAGAATTTCGGAGCACACCCGACAATCCAGTAAATCGCTGACCGCGCATGCAATACGCATTGAAAGCGCCCAAAGCGCAAGATTTATGACAATCGGCATTCCGATTGCAAAAAACGCAATTATCGCATATATTCCCACCGCGCTTTTCAACAGTGAAAGGCTGCCGATGATTGAAGTATAAGCCTCACTTATTGCACCGCCGACAACGGGAATAAAAGTATTCGCCGCAAGCTTTACGCCCTTCACTGCAAGGCTGTCCGCACTTACGGAAAGCAGACTCTTCAATGCAAGAAATCCCGAGAACAATCCGGCCGAAGCAGCAAGCACGGTAAGCATTGTTTTTCTGATTATTTCACTGACAGCAGAAAGACGCAGGGTAGGAAGCATGGCACCCGCAACTCCGAGAGCACCCGAAACACCGACAAGCGGCATAACAAAGTTTTTCGAAAGTGATCCAATGAATTCCGCTGCCGCAAAAGTTGCCCCCTGAACCGAAAAAGCAACCGTAGGGTTACCGCTGACGGTTACAACCGCCGCAAGCACGGGTATTAACGCCTTTTCGAACACCGCACATGCTCCAATTGCCGAAACCGCCGCTTTAATACTCTGCATTGCGGGCGAAAAAACAGCAATAATAATAAAGCATCCGCAAATAATATTAAGTATTGACTTGCTCTTTTCGTCCTCGGGAAAGAATCCCGAGCAAACACTTATCAGCAGCACAGCTCCCACGGCCTTCATCAGCCCTTTAAGAGGTTCAGTTAACCCTCCGGTAAAAAAATCACGCAAAAGCCCAAAAACCGATGAAGGAGAAACGTTCAGCATTTTTTCAAATTCAATATCCTCACAGCCGATTTGTTTAAGATATCCGCGCGTTTCTTCGGAAAGATAATCAGAAAGGTCAGCCGCGCCGCTTGCTTCAAGCTGTTCTTCATAATATTCATCAACATTAATTGCCGTCACGCACGGACTGAAAGAAAAAAACAACGCCGTAAAAATTAAAATTGCCGTTATATTTTTAATATTCATATACCTATCCGTTTATTAATCCTATTGCAAGCTGCGCCACAGTTTTTATCATCGGCATTGCCAGAGAAATCGCTCCGATTCTGCCTGCAGTTTCAATTGCCGCGGCAATTGACGAGCAGGAATTATCATAGCAAATATCAGATGCAAACTGTGTCACGACACATATTCCGAGTGCTTTCATCAGAAGCGAAACATTTTCTCTTTCAAGCCCCGCAAGCTCCATCATTTTGTCAACACTGTCCGAAACATCCAACAGGCTGTCGGTCAGTGTTGCAATAATAGCCGCTGCTCCCGCCAGAACGGCAAGCGGAGCAAATTCAGGCTTCACTTGTCTTAAAAACCCGTAAAGCAAAGCGGTCAGAATGCCCAGAAACGCGATTTTAACAATATCCATGTCAGAAATTGACTATGTTTTTGACTGTATCAAGCAAATCGGAAAACTGCGGTATGAGCATCATCAGAACCGCCACTATACCTGCAAGAATGGTTATTAAAGCATAGTCGTCACGCCCGGAACGCACAAGAATGGAATTAAGTATCGCGACAAGAATGCCTACAGCGGCAATTTTTATAACAATGCTTATATCCATTAAATCACCTCAAATCAAATAATCAGAATTGCCGCCGAAATGCCTGCAAGCAAACCGAGAGGAGGAAACAGTTTTGTATATCTGCGGCTTTTTTCCTCCTGCGTTTCAAGCTCTTTTTCAAAAATCTTTTTGTAATATTCACAGCAGGAAAGCTGACCTTCAAGGTCTGTTGCGCCGATATCGGAGCCAAGCCTCACCAAATGCCGAGCAGATGCGCCGAGAAGCCTGCAAAACTCGGTTTCTGCTTCAATACTGTTTTTCCACGCATCGGGAAACGGCTCTCCGAAACAAACCTTTTCTCTCACGCACCTGATAAATTCAAGCTTTGAAACAGACGGATTTTCGCCCAGAACCCGAAGAAGCTCTGAAACGGGCAGGCAAGCATAGCGAAGCTGAGTTTCCGTTACCGAAAGCATGAGGATTATATCATTTATAACCGCAACTCTCTTTATTTGATAAGCGGCAAGCCATCTGCCGCCGAGAGCAAACGCCGAAACAATCATGATCATTGCCGTTATCTTAAGCAATCAACTCACCTGCCCCGAATATCTTTTCTGTTCTGCCAACATTCCTGCCCGAAAGCAAAATCACCCTGTCAAATTCACCCGTGAGCAGCAGCCTTTTCAAAGCAGGCTTCGTTCTGAGCTCTTTTTCATTCCGCGCATGTATGCTTAAAGCGAAGCATACACCGCTGTTAACGCCGGCTTCAATCGCCTCAAGCTCCAGGTCTGTTGCAATTTCATCGCAGATAATAATATCGGGTGAAAATGAGCGCAGACCTATCATTATCCCTTCGCTTTTCGGATATGAGGTCAGCAAATCACAGTTAACACCCAAATCGTTCTGAGCTATTCCCGAAAAAGCGGCACCTATCTCTCCGCGCTCATCGCACACAAAAGTTTTTAAGCAATTTCCTGTGTTGCAATCCGAAAGGCGGCGTGCCAAATCGCGCAAAACGGTTGTTTTTCCGCTCGCGGGCGGCCCTGCGATAATAACCGAGCAAAGTCCGTTTGAAAATTCGGATTTGTAAATTTCATCGGCTGCGCCTTTGATTTCGCGGGCTATTCTGAGGTTGATGGAACAGATGTCCCTGACAGCCGTCACCCTGCCGTTTTCTGTGACCGCAGTGCCGGCAACGCCCGCTCTGTGACCTCCGGCAACGGTTATATATCCGCGGTTAATGGCGTCTTTGAAGCTGTGAACGGAATAGCCGCAAAGCCTTTTAAAAACATCTTCAACTTCCCGCTCATCCGTTTTCATCAACAGTTCCGAATAAACACGGGTCAGCCTGCCCGAACTCATAACAAACTCCGAACCGTTTTCTGTTATAACAACAACGGGTTTACGGCTTCTAAGACGTATTTCACGTATTCTGTTTTTATCCTCATCACCGAGAGCCGTAAAAACGTCCGTCAGCCGCCTTGAAAGACTTTGTACCGCAAGGTCGAAACGCTTTATATTATCCACGATTTATCACCTTTTTCATTCCGTTTGTAAAGTATATTGCGCCTTGTCCGTATTTAGAACAAAGTATTTTAACAGATTGTTCACTTGAAATGGACATAATATTATGATATAGTAATAGGGTATATGGTAAAATTATGTTACGGAGGAAATATTTATGACAAGTCTTAAAAAAAGGCAGTCAATATTCAGTCGTTTCTTTGTCAATAACTCCTACTGCTGGCTTTCATGCCTTTGCACAATCGGTGTTATGATGCTTGTTTATTACTGCTATGACCTTTTTCCGTTCGGCGAAACAACAATATTGAGAATGGACCTCTATCACCAGTACGGCCCGCTCTTTGCCGAATTTTATGACAGGGTAACAAATCTGCAAAGCTTTCTTTATTCATGGCAGACGGGTCTCGGTTCACCGTTCCTCGGCAACTACTTCAACTATCTTTCAAGCCCGACCTCAATCATCATGCTTTTACTCGGCCATGAAAACATGCCCGAAGCCATTGCCGGCATGATTATCACAAAAGCGGCTCTTTCCGCAGCTTCATTCACTTATTACCTCAAGAAATCACAGGGCAGACATGACTACACAACCGCCGCATTCGGCATTCTCTACGCAATGTGCGGCTATTTCATCGCATATTATTGGAACGTTATGTGGATTGATGCGATGGCGTATTTTCCCCTTGTCATGCTCGGCATTGAAAACATCATCAACAAGCGCAACCCCAGAGTTTATATTGCCTTTCTTGCGCTGACTCTTCTTTCAAGCTATTATATGGGATATATGACCTGCGTTTTCTCGGTTGTTTATTTCATTATTTATTATTTCAGCAAAAACGAAGGCTCGTCTCTTCACGAGTCAACACCATACACAATCGGTGAAAACGGTGAAAAGAAGTATGCTTTCAAAGACAAAATCAAGGGCAGCCTTTTCTTAAGAAGCGGCTTCACCTTTGCTTTTGCAAGCATTGCGGCGGCAGGACTCGTTGCTGTTTCGCTTATTCCTACTTTCATGATTCTCAGAAACTGCTCGGCAACTTCGGGCACATTCCCGCAGAACTACGAATCCTATTACTCAATCTTTGATTTCCTCGCAAATCACCTTGCAAGCGTTAACCCCACAATCCGCAGCAGCGGCGAAGATGTTTTGCCCAACGTTTACTGTGGCATAGCAACCATTATTCTTGTGCCTCTCTATCTTTTCACAAGGTCCGTTTCTCTCAAAGAAAAGGTCGCTCATGTCGCTTTGCTCGGAGTTATGTATTTCAGCTTCAACATCAACATTCTTAACTATATCTGGCACGGCTTCCATTACCCCAACGACTTGCCCTACCGCTGGTCATTTATGTATTCCTTTATCCTGCTCATAATTGCTTACAAAGCATTCACCCGCCTTCATGAATTCAGCGGCCGTGCAATCCTCGGAGCAGGCATGGCGGTTCTTGGAGCAATCATCCTCATTCAGGAAATCGGCTCAAAGAACGTTGAAGAAATCACAGTTCTTATCAGCATTATTTTTGTTGTCACCTATTGTCTGGTATTCGCGCTCATGAAAGACCCGAAATATCAGCAATCCGCAGTTGCGGTTCTTCTTCTCTGCTGCGTTATCGGCGAAGTTTCGTGTGCAAACACCGACCGCTACAGCATGGATCAGCTCAAGAGCAATTTTGTCGGCGACTACGGTGATTTTGAAACCCTCAAAGAAGAGCTTGACGAACATGACGGCGGTGATTTCTACCGCATGGATTTGACTTATAACAGAGCAAGAATGGACCCTGCATGGTATGGCTACAACGGAGTTTCAACATTTTCTTCAATGGCTTACGAAAGAATGTCAAACGTTCAGAGCGACCTCGGCATCTATGGCAACTATATAAACAGCTACACCTATCATCTCCAAACCCCGATTTACAACATGATGCATTCGCTCAAATACGTTGTTGACAACGATGAGGCTGTTACTGTTGAAGGCGATTATTATAATCAGCTCATGAGCTCCGGCAAATTCACGGCTTATGAAAACAAATACTTCCTGCCTATCGGTTTTGCAGTAAACAGCGACCTTGTGAATTGGCAGACAGATATCACAAATCCGTTCACCGTTCAGAGCGACTGGTTTGAATATTCAACAGGCGTTTCAGATGTTTTCGGAATTATGAACATTGACGAAATCCAGTATTACAACATGGACGAAATCACATCAGGTCTTGAAACCGGTGACATCTATTACACCAAGAGCGGTGCAGGCGAAGGCGAGCTTACCTTCATTCTTAAAACAGACGAAACAAAGCATTGCTACCTGTTTGTTGATTCTTATGACTTTGACAGCATTATCATAAGAAAAGACGGCGAAGATTTCACACAATATACCGACGAACCTTATATTTATGACCTCGGCGTTGTTACTCCCGAAGAAGAAATTGCCGTTATTATTACAATCGAAGACAGTGACTACGGATATATAGATTTCTTCCCCTATTATGTCAATGACGACAAGCTTAACGAAGGCTATGAAATCCTCAAGAGCCGCAGTCTGAATGTCACTTCGTTTGAGGAAACAAATATCAAAGGCACGGTTTCAACCGCAGAAGATATGCTCTTCTTCACTTCAATTCCTTATGACAAAGGTTGGTCGGTTAAGGTTGACGGCGTCAAAATCGCTGAGGATGATTATGTGGCACTTCAGGATGCATATCTCTGCTTCAACCTGCCCGCAGGCGAACACGAAATTGAAATCAGCTTCATGCCTCAGGGTCTTCTGATAGGTGCAGGTGTTTCCGTGTTTACGGTTATCGCTCTTATTGCAGCGGCGATCATATTCAAAAAACGCAGAGACAGCAATGTTAACGCGCCGTTTGTTCCCGCACCCGTTAAGGTTGAGGAATTTGCGATTGAAGAAGCAACAAGCGTTGAGCTTGATATTTCCGAAGATGAATCGGTATTTGAAAGCACAGACGAAGATTTTTCAATTATTGAAGAAGAAATAGGTCTTACAGAAGCTGAAGACTCCGTTACAACCGACGAAGGATAAACAATAACCGCCGCAACATTCAGTTGCGGCGGTTATTTATGTTATATGAAATTATTTTTTTAACTTCTTTTCAGCCTTGAGCTTTTCGGCATAAGCTTTTTCTTCAGCTTCCTTGCGTTCTCTTTCGGCAGCTTCTTCAATCATTGCCTGCTCATGACGAAGCTTTGCTTCTTCATACATAGCGGCAATTTCATCAAATTTTGCATAGTTTTCGCTCTGTGTCAAAAGCTTCTTTGCGTTGATATATGGCTTTGCGGCACGGTTATAAACAGAATTTTCGTTTGTTGCTTTCTTGAGTTCATTTTCAACATTTTTCTGTTCTGCTCTGATAGCCTTTACAGCCTGCATATATTTTTCAACAGAAGCCTTATCTTTTCTGTCTCTTGCGGCATAGAGCTTCTTATATGTTGCTTCAAGGTCTTCTGCAAGCTCATCTTCTTTATTAAAGAGAGTTTCGAATATGCTTGTGTCAAACTCCTTAATACCGTTCGGGAAATATTTGGCAGCTGCTTTCTTTGCATAAACAAAATCTTTTGCAGTTGAAAGAGCAGTCTTTTTGTATTCCTTTTCTTCGGGTGTGTCTGTGGGAAGAGACTTTGCCTCTGCAAGACCTGATTCATCATAATTATAAATTGCTTCATAACCTGCGCTGACAGTTTTTCTTGCATCTTCAAGACCGATTTTACCGAATGAAGTGTTAAAACGGTTCATTTCGTCGGTAACAAACTTTGAAATTTCAATGTTCTGATTATAAGCAACAGCTTCCTTGTATGCCTTTTTAGCAGACTTTTTTTCTTCTTTTGTTGAAGCATTTTTCTTTGCAGCTTTGAACTCTTTAAGGTTCTTGGGCTGTGCATTTTCAAGCTCATTGGCTTCTTTGATGATTTCGATTGCTTCAACAAGGTCTTTATCCTTAAGAACACCGTTACCGTAGTCTTCAAACAAAGCACGGATTTTAAGAACCTTGATCATACCCTGCTGTTTGATTTCAGAAAGGTCATAGAAGAAATAGGGAACAACATTCATTGCCGCACCAAGAACCGAAACCGCAACAAGAACACCTAAAATGCCTATAAATGTTTCTCGGTGATAGAGAACATTGTAAACATTGGTCAGGTCAATAAGTTCGCCTTCCTGAGCAATAATCTCGGGAAGAAGTTCGTTGAGTTTCATTTCGTTGAAACCGACTTTTTCATAAATTGCGGGAAGAACGGAACTTGTTGCCATTGTGATAACGCTGCCGATAAGACCGACTGCAGCAAACATACCGTCAATTCTTTCGCCCGTGATATACTGCTGATAGTCACGGATATCACCATTAAGCGCAGGAGTAAGAATATGACCGAATGAACCGACAAGAGCATTGAACCAAAGGCAGATCATAACAAGCCAGATCATAATGCTCATATCCGCATGTTTAACAACGGGATAAATAAGTGCGATGAAAACAATGTTAAGTGCATTGGTGAGAATAAGAGTGTTTTTCTTGCCGATTTTCTTGATTGAAAGAGGTGCAAGAAGCATACCCCAGAGAGACGCGTTGCCGTAAATTGTATAGATAAGAGAATACTGACCTGCTGTGCAGGCATGCTGATAAGAATAGAGCCAGTTAAGAATATTGAAACAAGCGCTTTCAAGGAATCCGAGCCAGCCGGCAAGAGAAATCACCCAAAAATATTTGTTCTTTGCAACCGCACGGACTGCATCAAGGAACTTAAGCTGAACAACATGGGTCTTTGCCTGAACAATCTTTTCTTCTGTGTTGACATAAACAATAACACTCAGAAGGAAACCGACAATGAGAACGGGAGGCCAGATATATCTGTAAAGTCTTATATCATTGAGGTTGTTTGTGCCTAAAATGGAACTTGCAAGCAAAGGGATTATTGCGTTTGTTATTGACGGAGCAAGTGAGTCCGTTACGGATTTGATGGATGACACATTCGCTCTTTCCTGAGTATTTGGAGAAAGAACAACAACGAAGTTATCGTATGCATCATAAAGAAAGTTATAGAAGAACTGAAAACCGATGTTGAAAAGAAGAACAACTGCGCATTTGAGAGCCTGACTTTCCATCTTTTCATAGGGCATCCAGAAATAACCGATTGAAAGAAGAACCGTCGGCAGACCCATGGTAAGGATATACGGTCTGTACTTACCTTTTCTGTTTCGGGCGTTATCGATTATGTAAGCTCTGAACATCGTCAGCGGGAAGCTGAGAATAACTGCAATAATATAGATATAATACATATTCATCGGTTCAATACCGATTGTGTTACCGACGAAAACGTTTGTTGCAGAGAGCAATACAGCCGAAACACAGGTGATGATGAATTTAACACCTATACCGCCGCCCGCAAGAGATACAATCTCTTTAAAATTCATATAATTTCCCAGAGGGGGTGTTTTCCAATAGGTTTTAATCTTTGAAAAACCATCTTTTACCATTCCGATAGGATTCATAATCTTCCTCCTGCAATTTTACATTATATATATACTATTATATCAAAACAAAAGAAAAAAATCAACATAATAAGATGTAATTTGTTCATAACTCAAAATTCTTTTTTCTTGACTCGGGTTGTTCGTTTTGGTATTATTAATATGTATATTTTATATGGGAGTGATTTATATGGAAAATATAAAGCTTGCAATTGAAAATGCTCAGACCGCTCTCGGTATCGAGTTCGGTTCAACAAGAATAAAAGCCGTTCTTATCGGTAAAAACCACGAACCCCTCGCTTCGGGAAGTTTTGATTGGGAAAACAGCTATGACAACGGCGTATGGACTTATCCTCTTGAACAGGTATGGGAAGGTATTCGCGGCGCATTTGCAAAGCTCAAGGCCAACGTTTTTGAAAAATACGGTATTAAACTTACAAGCGTCGGCGCTCTCGGCATAAGCGGCATGATGCACGGTTATCTCGCTTTCGATAAAGGCGGCAATCTCCTTGCTCCTTTCAGAACATGGAGAAACACAATAACAGCAAAGGCTGCCGAAGAACTCAGCACACTTTTTGATTTCAATATTCCTCAGAGATGGAGCATCGCTCATCTTTATCAGGCAATTCTGAACGGTGAAGAACATGTAAAAGATGTTGATTTCATTGCAACACTTGCAGCCTACGTTCATTGGAAGCTGACCGGTAACAAGGTTATCGGCGTCGGTGAAGCTTCCGGCATGTTCCCCATTGACAGCGAAACAAATGATTACGACAAAAAAATGCTTGCTCAATTTGCCGAAAAAACATCTGAGTTTCCCTGGAACATTGAAGAAATTCTGCCCAAGGTGCTTGTTGCGGGCGAAAATGCAGGTGTTCTGACCGAAGAAGGTGCACTTCTCCTTGACCCCACAGGTGAATTCAAGGCAGGCATTCCCCTTTGTCCTCCCGAAGGCGACGCCGGAACGGGCATGGTTGCTACAAATTCGGTCGGCGTAAGAACAGGTAACGTTTCCGCAGGCACATCCATTTTCCTTATGGTCGTTCTTGAAAAGGCGCTTTCAAAGCTCTATCCCGAAATTGACATGGTAACAACTCCTGCAGGCAAACCCGTTGCAATGGTTCACTGCAACAACTGCTCGGGTGAAATCGATGCATGGGCAGGAATGTTCACTTCAATGTGCAAGGCACTCGGAATGGATATCAGCATTTATAAAGTTCTTGACAAGATGTTTGAAAAAGCTCTTGAAGGCGATAAGGACTGCGGCGGTCTTGTGGCTTATAACTACCTTTCAGGCGAAGTTATCACAGGTCTTGACAGCGGCAAACCCATGTTCTTCAGAGGTCCTGACAGCAAGTTTACTCTCGAAAATTTTGCAAGAGTCCAGCTCTGTTCCGCTGCTGCAACACTCAGCCTCGGCATGGAAATCCTTGCTGACGAAGATGTTAAGATTGACAGAATTCTCGGCCACGGAGGCTATTTCAAAGCACCCGTTGCAGGTCAGAAAATCATGGGTGCGGCACTCAACGCTCCCGTTTCTGTTATGAAAACTGCAGGCGAAGGCGGGCCCTGGGGCGTTGCAATTCTTGCAGAATACATGGTAAGCAAGGCCGAGGGTGAAACTCTCGATGCATACCTTGAAAACAAAGTGTTTGCAGGTCAGGATTCAACAGAAATTGCTCCCGATGCCGATGACATTGCGGGCTTCAAAGCATTCCTTGAAAACTATAAGAAAGGTCTTGCCGCAGAAAAAGCCGCAGTTGAAGCTTTCTGATTCTTTGAAAATTAATTTGTCATATTTTATATATCCGTATTGACTTTTGACAATGTGTGGGGTATAATTCAAGCGCAGTTCAGAATAAGTGGTGGAGTCTGTCATAGAATGCAACGCATTCTATTTGTTATGAACTGTAATTTTGGTGTGTTATATCCGAAATTCCAGGCAGAATCCGTTATTTGCGGGTTCTGCTTTTTTATTTGTGCAGGCAGCACCAATAAAAAACGCAGGAGATGAAAAAATGAGTCCAATCACAATCACGGCACTGGTTATTTTCGCAATAACATATATTCTGATGATGGCATTTCAGAAAATCAGACCTTATGTTACTGCCGGCTCAGCAATTGTTTTTATTGCCCTCGGCATAATCGCCGTTGCTGACCCAAATCTTTTCGGTGAAAGCTTTTTTGCCCTTGAAAACGGAAGCACTTATACGTACGGAATAAAGGAAGCATTCGGCGAAATCGACTGGAACGTAATCATGATGATTGCGGGCACCATGGGTACGGTTTATCTGTTTATCGAATCAAAGATGCCGCAGCTTATGTCCGACGTTCTGATTTCAAAAATGCCCAATATCAAATGGACTGTTGTTACACTTTCGCTTTTTGCCGGAATTGTTTCCGCTTTTGTTGATAATGTTGCAACCGTTCTCATGATTGCTCCCGTTGCTCTCGCATTCTGTAAAAAGGTCAACATTTCACCGGTCCCCTCAATCATTTGCATTGCTGTTTCATCAAATCTTCAGGGTGCGGCAACCCTCGTTGGTGACACAACATCAATACTTCTTGCAAAGCAGGCAAATCTTGATTTTTCAGACTTCTTTGTTCACGACGGCCATCCCGGTATGTTCTGGATTGTTCAGGCAGGCGCAATAGTCAGCGCATTTATTATTCTTTTCATGTTCAGAAAAGAAAATGCCAAAATTGATTTCAACAACCGCACCAAGGTTGAGGATAAATTCCCCACCTTCCTGCTTCTCGGCACCGTTGTTACTCTCATCGTTGTTTCATTTATCCCCTATAAAGACGGCGCAGCAGAAGGTCAGTTCTATAAGCCGGATATATCAAACGGCATTATCTGCATTTTCTATTTCCTTATCGGCGCAATCCGTGAGCTTGTTTTCAAAAAGAACAAGGAAATCGTAAAGAATGCATTCAAGGAAATCGACTATTACACAATTGTACTCCTCACAGCTCTTTTCGTAGTTATCGGCGGTGTCAAAAGTGCCGGCGTTATTGATGTTATCGGCGGAGCTATCGCAAATCTCGGCTCAGGCTCCGTATTTGTTGTTTACACAATTATCGTATGGATGTCCGTTATTCTTTCGGCATTTATTGATAACATTCCTTATACCGCAACAATGCTTTCGATTGTTCCTGTTATCGCAGGCGAAATCGGCATTGAACCCACCCTGCTTTATTACGGCTTGCTCTGCGGTGCAACGCTCGGCGGCAACCTTACTCCCATCGGCGCAAGTGCCAATATCGCAGGCATCGGCATCCTCCGTAAGGAAGGCCATGAGGTTAAATCAACCACATTCATGAAATACGGCGTTCCCTTCACCCTTGCAGCAGTTATAACAGGATATCTTCTTCTTTGGTTTATCTGGAAATAAAAAATTAAGAGGTTGGCAAATTGCCAACCTCTGTTTTTTATTTTTCAACCGTATATGTCGCATACGAAAGCATCTCACCGCGGAGAAAATCAATTGCGGTGAACACGATTGAATCCTCATAAACCGTAACAAGCATACCTTCCGAGGAACGCATAAAATGCTCTGTGGTGTCATCAAGATTTGCCTTTGTTCTTCTGGGCGAAGAAACGCTGGAAACGTGAATCATCGTTGCATATTCGCCGCCGTAGTTTGCAATATTGAGATTGGGATTCAGCTCCTGCATATCATATGCCCAGTGTGAATGGCCGTTGAAGAAAACAACGTTTTCGTATTTATCCATCATACCTCTGAAGCGAACCTCATCTGCACAGCCGGCAGTAAACGCGAGGTCATAGTGATGACCTTTGTTATTTATGAGATTTCCTTCGCCCATCTTTGGATTCTCACCCTCTACGGGATTATCAAGGAATGTGTGGAAGAAAAGATAAACTGTCTTGTCCTTATATTTTTCAAGCTGTGCTTCGAGCCAGTTGAGCTGCTCATCGCTGAGAATGCGGCTTGTAGGTCCGCCGTAATCCCACCACTGCTGAGAAAGAAAGATGAAAACATCACCCTTTGTTTCATCGGAAGCATAAACAAAATCCAGACCGTTTGCGGAAACGTCATTAACGCCTGCTGCCTTTGTTTCGCCGTAAACACCTGTATTCACAAGCTCCTGCCAGTTTTCAATTTTATACTCGTCGTTTACATCGTGGTTGCCGGTGCAGGTGTAAACAGGGAAATCATAGTTTGAAACAATGCTGTTATATTTTTCAAAAGCATTTCTTTCGCCGTCGGCTGAAATATCGCCGGAAATGCCGACCATGCTGACTCCGAGGCTCTCAAGGAAATTGAGGGCATTGGGGAAGGTCAGGCAGGCATCGTCGCCCGTGAGTGAAAGATTATATCTGTTAAAATGAACGTCACTGAGCGCACCGAAGGAATAGAGCTTTTCGCCGTTATCGGCTATTTTCTCTTTCGGGAGCTCCATTGAACCCGAAAGAACCTTACTCTTATAAGCAAGAACAGTTTCTGCACCTTCGGGAATTGCGGTAAACTCCTGTATTTTCGCGCTGCCCTCACCGTCTGAAACCGAAACGGTTGCAAACTCACTGTAATAAGCGTCATAGCCTTCAACTTCAACAGAAAGCCTGTCGCCGTCTTCATCGCCCCAATAAAGTTCGTAATCACCGCCCAAATCGGCAGAAACCGTTACGGTGCCCGCCGCAGAGCCTGCGTTTTCGTTGGCAAATTCATAGGTAATTTCAGCCGTTTCAGACATGAACGGAAGCGGAATTGTGAAGCTGTTGAAAGCAACAACAACCGGCATAAGCATTGTTAAAAACGCCGCTGAAATTTTTGTTAATATTGAAAGCATATTTATTCTCCTTTTTGTGTTGTATCACATCAGCGCAACCGACATTGCAAGCAAAATCTGCGCCGGATAATATGTTGAAAGTTCAACCATAACCCAAATATTTTTTCTTTTGACGGGTGTGAAATAAAGAAATCCAAGGCATGTGTCACTGATAACAAAAAGACAGGCACCGACAAACGCAACAATTGAAGATGCATCCCCGCTCTCAGCGGCAAGCAACGCAGCGGAAGCCGCTTTATAAATCAGCATGCCGTAATAAAAAATCAAAAGCGGTGCAAGCTTTTTGTCAACCTTCATTTTCATAAGCTTTATCACTGCAAAAGAAACCAAAGCTCCCGAAACACCGATTGCCAGTGTTACGGCATTAAACCCACCCTTGTTTATGAAAGCTATCAGATAAAAAACATGACCGACAAGAAAATACAGTGTGCCGAGAGGAACAAGCTTTGTTTTAAATGTAGGCGCAATTTCCTTTATGCCAAGCAACACGTCACCGAAAAAGCCGAACATCAATGCAAAGCAAACGAAACAGAAATAATATGTATCGTGCGGATTTGTGCAATAGCCGACAACCGCAACGGAAATAAAGCCGAAGCTTGCCATGAATTTGCACAGCATGCCCTCAAAAGCTTTGTTTTTGCTTCTGAAAAGAATACAGCCGACCGCAAAAACAACGGTAAGCACCGCTAAAACAAAACACAAAGGTGACATTTATATTCTCCTTTCGCAAATTGCCCATCTGCCGACAATCTCAAATCCGATTTTAGCATAGAACTCCGAAAGTCCGTCATTTCTGCAAAACAAAAACACTTCTTTTGCAGATTTCTCTGCCGCAAGAGTTCCGACAAGTTCAGAAGCATATCCCCTGCCGCGCGCCTTTGGAGAAGTTGCAACAGCTCCAAGCAAAACACTTTTATCTCCTTCAAAAAGAGCGAAAGCACATGCGTGAATGATTCTATCTTCTTCAATCGATGCCATTGATGCGGTTCCTTTATTGAGCCTCGCACAGATATCGGCAAGAAACGAACCGTAGCTGCCGAGTTCAAAACCGCATCCGCAAAGCAAATCATAAACCTGCCGCTTATCACAATCGCGTGAAATTTTCGCTTTTTTCGGCCGAAAGCCTCCTGTATATTTAACCGTAAACGAAGCTTTTGACGGCTTGAAGCCGAGCTTTTTCATGTTTTCTTCGCTGCATGTAAGGCTTGCAAAACCCGCCGCATTCATGAAGCAGGAAAGCTCCTCAAAATCCGCATTTTCAAAAGCGCAGAGAGTCATGTTTCCGTCTACTCTGCTTATTGCCGCAACAGGCGTTTCTTCGACCCTTTGCACCCAGAAAAGCGCAAAATCATGCTCTGAACCGTAGGTTTTAAAGAGAGCGGTTATCCTTGCAGAATAAGGGTCAGCAGGCAAAAATGCAAGTTCGCCGAAATCATCGCAAAGGCTCACCATGTTGCAAACTCCTCTGCCATGGCTCTGATAAGCTTTAAGCTTTCTTCAACATCACTGTATTTTATCACGCAACCGGGCGAATGGAGATATCGGCAAGGCACCGAAACAGTCAGCACCTTAACGCCGCCTCTGCTTTTATGAATCGCACCCGCATCGTTGCCGCCCGCAACCATTGTTTTCGGTTGGCATTTTATGCCGTCTCTCGCGGCAATTTCAAAAGCCTTATCAAACAGCTCACGGTCATAGAGCGTGCTTCTGTCCATGAACGAAACCGTTCCGCCCTCACCGCAGACACAAACCCTCTTTTCGTCTTTAACTCCCGAAATATCAGCCGCCGTTGTTGTTTCAACAACGATTGCATAATCGGGTGCGATTGTGAAAGCCGCAGTCTGTGCACCGCGTGTTCCTATTTCTTCCTGAACGCTGAAAGAAAACCACGTGTCATATTCAATCTCACTTCTTATCATTTCAATAAGAATCGCGCAACCCGCTCTGTCATCAAGTGCCTTTGATTTCACAAAACCGTCACCGAATTCAACAAAATCACCCGCAAACCACGCGGCATCGCCGATACGCACATATTCCGCCGCCTCTTCTTTGCTTTTGGCACCGATATCAATATAAAGGTCATCGGGCTTCGGAATATCAGCCTCTTTATCCTTGTCGACAAGATGAACGGGTTTTATTCCGATAACGCCGTTAACAGCTTTTTCGCCCACCTTAACTGCCCTGCCGAGCATAACACGGCTGTCAATGCCTCCGACCTTCACAAATTTCAGATATCCCTCAGAAGTAATTGCGGAAATCATCATGCCTACCTCATCCATGTGAGCATCAAGCATAACTTTATTCTTCGCAGGGTTTTTACCTCTTTTAAACACAATCAAATTGCCGAGCGGGTCAATGCTGTATTCGGCATAATCTTTTATCTTGTTAATAATATAATCTCTGACTGCGTTTTCACGCCCGGATATTCCCGAAAGAGCGCAAAGTTCTTCAATCATTTCAAGCATTTGCACCGCTCCTTTCGATAATATACTCTGCCATCAGTTTTGCGGTGTTTTCGATATCCTCAAGATCACAAAGCTCAACCGCTGTGTGCATATTACGAAGGGGTATCGAAAGCAACGCTGTTTTAATTCCCTTGCCTGCAACCTGAATTTCATCACAGTTTGTTCCCGTTTTTCTGCCCATAACCTCGGGCTGATTCGGGATTTTTTTGTTTTCGGCTATCCCGGCAAGCTTTCTGCTCATTTCATAATCAAGCGAAGGACCATAACCTATCATGGTTCCGCCGCCGAGAACGGCGTATTTTTCGCTGCTGACACCGGGCGCGGATGCAAAACTGACATCAACGGCAATCGCCTCATCGGCATTTGCCGCAAAAGCGCCCGTCTGCGCACCGCTGCCGCCGGTTTCTTCCTGAACGGAAAACATAACACTGATTTTACAGTTAATTTCTTTATTTTTTATAAGTTCAAGACATCTGAGAACTGCGGCAACGCCCGCTCTGTCGTCAATCGAGGGCGAAGAAATACGGCTGCCGAGCATTCTGAGAAAGCTGCCGTTAAAAGTAATTCTGTCACCGGGCGAAACAAGCTCCTTGGCTTCTTTCACACTCATACCGATATCAACAGCTATATCGTCAAATCCCTTCGCCTTGTTGCTGTCTTCAGGTTTAGAAAGATGCGGCGGGGTTGAAGTAATAACTCCGAAAAGTTTCTCTTTACCGTGAACCGTCACCTCTGCGGCGGCAAGCACACGGATATCCGCACCCCCGCATTTGGTAACCTTCAAAAAGCCGTCTTCATCAATCGCCGTCACAACAAGACCTATCTGGTCAAGGTGAGCGTCAAGCAAAATATGCGTTTCGCCGTCACCCATCGAACCCGTTACGCTGCCGAGAGTATCAATTTTTACGGGCATATATTCCGAAAGAAGCTCTGCAGCAACCTTTGCCGCCTCGTTTTCCGCCCCCGAAACGCCGTTAACCGAGCAAAGCTTTTCAAGCAAAGCGGATATCTCCGAAAAATTATTCATTCAATCACTTCCAAACAAATCAAGGTTGACCCGTGGGAGTCAACCTTTGATAACTTAAATTACTTTTATTCCGCCTTCCGGACGGATATTGAGAACATAGCAGGATTTTTCGCCGAAAACGGCACAGATTCTTGATTTGAACTCATCAAGGCATTCCATGGGAACAAATGCCTGAATAGTGCCGGCGAAGCCGCCGCCGTGAACTCTCCAAGCGCCCTTACCGCTGAGAACATCCTGACAAATTGCAAGTGCAAGGCTGACAGGCTGATTTGCGGGAGCTTTGCAAGTATAAACATTCTGGTTATACATATATGAAGAAAATCCGCTTTCGATTATGAGAGATTTGAACGCTTCAAAATCGCCGCTCTTAAGTGCGGCAGCCTGCTTTGCAACTCTTCCGTTTTCGTTATAGAAATGCATTGCGCGAAGCACCGCTCTGTCACCCGCAACATCGCGGATAACGGAAATATTCTTTTCAAACTCCGCTCTGTCGACGTCACGGAGAACGCTCTTGCCGAATTTCGCGGCAACTGCTTCCATTTCACCTCTGACTGCCGCGTATTCATCGGTCAAGTCCGAATGGTCTCCGCCTGTGTCAACAATGCAGAGGGCGTGGTTTGATGAGGCAAAATCGAAATCAAGTTTTTCGATAATCGGAGCTGCAGGGTCATTGAAATCAATCATAACGAAACCGCCGACGGAGCATGCCATCTGGTCCATAAGACCGCAGGGCTTTCCGAAATATTCATTCTCGGCAAACTGCGCAATCTGTGCAATTTCAACGGCACTGATTTTGCCACCGTTATATGCATGGTTAAGGATTGTGCCGACAAGGACTTCAAAGGCCGCGGAGGAAGAAAGACCGGAACCCGAAAGAACATCCGAAACAGTTGCGGCATCAAATCCGCCGATGTTGTAGCCTCTGTTTTTGAAAGCAGCGCATACACCTCTGATAAGAGCCTCTGATTTGCCTCTTTCCGCAGGCATTACGCCGAGTTCTTTAAGGTCAACGGCATCTATTTTATAGCCTTCCGATTTAACGCGAACGATGTTTTCGCTGTTCAGACCGACAACCGCAACAGCATCAAGGTTAACGCTTGCAGCAAGAACGCATCCGTGATTATGGTCGGTGTGATTGCCGCCGACTTCGGTTCTGCCGGGTGCGCTGAAAACTTCAACCTCTCTGCCCGAGCCGAAAATCTCTTCAAATTTTGAAACAAGCTTTGCGTACCTTTCTTTTTGAAAAGCTATGTCTTCTTTCTTATAGTTTTTTGCTAAAATGCCGTCATATTCGGCACCCGCAAGCTTTTGTTTAAGCTCGGTAGTCTTTATCATTTTCGGAAATTCCTTTCTTTTCTGATTTTTCTGTTTTTCTTTTCTTTACAAATTCCACTGTTTTTTCAACCGTTGTCCACACCCCGTTAACCGAAAGCACGGAAACACCGGAAATAAACAGCAACACCATTACCGGCACAAGGAAGCCTGACGAAAGCGGGTCAAACACATTACGGCCGACAAAAGTGAACGACAGCAGCTTTGGCATAAATCCGATTACGGAAAGCAAAACAAACTTGCGATACCCGAAATCGAACGAGCCGTAAATGCCCGATATACCGTTAATAGGCATGCACGGAATAAGCCTCAGCGCAATGAGCAGCGCGGGATTCCCCTTGCCGTCCTGCTGAATAAGCCGCCGCGCAACATCGAGCTTGCTTACCATCTTCCATGCGTTGCCCGCCCCGAATCGCCTGCCCCAATAATAACGGATTGTCAGCAAAATGACAAAACCAATGATGTTGACAGGAACAGCGACATACATCGGAAGCACAACACCGGTCAGAAAGCAGACCGTTGACGTTGCGTATATCGGAAAAAAGCTCTTGACGGCAAAAAGCAACAGTATGGCTATCACAAATTGCCACATTATGTCAATATGAAGAATATAATCTTCAAGTTGCATAAGACTGTGCTTAACCTGAGCATACCACCGCCACAGCTCTTCAAATTGCAGCGAGACAAGAAGCGCGGCAACCGCAAGAGACAGCACTATTAAAATTAATCCGCTGAACAGCAGAAGTTTTTTTCGCTTTTTTCTTGTTTCCAAAAACTCACCGCAATCAAATAATCTCAATTAATTATTTTATAATATTATTCTTCTTTGGTCAATAAGAAAACCAAATATTTTGGTATTTTATTTTTCGCAGGATATGCTATAATATTTATAAATAACATTACTCGACAGGCGAAAAATCTGAGAGGATGAAACGAATGAAAATATGTGTTCTCGACGGCTTCACAACAAATCCGGGCGACCTTTCATGGGATTGGCTTGAAAAACTCGGTGACTGCAGGATTTATGACCGCACACCCGCAGAACTTGTGGCGGAACGTGTCAGCGGCTGCGAAATAGTTATAACCAACAAAACACCGTTGCGCAAAGAAATGCTTGAAACAATGACCGAGCTCAGATATATAGGGCTTCTCAGCACGGGCTATAACATAGTTGACTGGGAATATTGCAGAGACAAAGGCATTCCGGTTTGTAACATTCCGTCTTACAGCACCGCCGCGGTTGCTCAGCTAACCTTTGCACTTATTCTGGAGCATACAAATGCGGTTGCGCTTCACAGCAGCTCAGTTCACTCCGGCGAATGGTCTGCATGCAATGATTTCTGTTATTGGAAAGCACCTCTTTCGGAGCTTTCCGGCAAAACGCTCGGCATAATCGGCTTCGGGAAAATCGGAAAAGCGGTTGCAAAAATCGCTGCAGCCTTTGGCATGAAAATTCTTGCTTCAACAAATCATCCCACACCTTTTGAGAACATTGAATTCTGCGAAAAAGATGAGCTTCTTAAAAAGAGCGATTTTGTCAGCATTCACTGCCCTCTCACTCCCGCTACAGAAGGCATGGTAAACGCTGAATTCCTTTCAAAAATGAAAAAATCGGCTATGCTGATAAACACCTCAAGAGGACAGGTTATCAACGAAAAAGACCTTGCCGAAGCCCTCAGAAACGGTGTTATTTCAGCAGCAGGGCTCGACGTTCTTTCCTCTGAACCGCCATCAGAAAACTGTCCTCTTCTCGGGCTTGAAAACTGCCATATAACCCCGCATATTGCCTGGGCAGCTTTTGAAACAAGAGAACGCCTCATGTCCATCTGCCGCCAAAATGTTACAGCTTTTATGGAAGGTTCTCCTACTAATATAGTTTATTAATAAAACAGTTGATTTAATTAATAGTATATGTTATAATGACAAAATAATCTGCGTTGGAGGGAAGTTGAAGAATGATTATATCCCAAACACCTGTTCGCATGTCTTTTTTCGGCGGCGGCACAGACTTCCCCGAATTCTACAGAGAGCATTCCGGAGCTGTTATTTCAACAACATTCGATAAATACTGCCACGTCAATGTCAGGCATCTTCCTCCGGAAATGTATGACTACAAAACCTATCTTTCATATGCGCAGATTGAAAAAATCAATGAAATTGATGAAATCAAACATCCCGCCATCAGAGAAGCCATGAGATGGTTGAAGCTTGAAAACATTTGTCTTAATTATGATGCGGATTTGCCGTCAAAAACAGGGCTCGGCACAAGCAGCGCATTTTCCGTCGGCATGCTCAATGCGTTTTACACAATGCAGGGAATAACTAAAACCAAACGTGAGCTTGCAGACGATGCAATCCATCTTGAGCGCATTCTTTGCAAAGAAGACGGAGGCATTCAGGATCAGATTGCAGCTTCCTTCGGCGGCTTCAACCGAATCGATTTCAATTCCGACGGATACACCGTAACTCCGCTGAACATATCCGATGAAAGAAAACAGGCGTTGAATGATAACCTGCTGATGTTTTTTACGGGACTCTCCCGCTTCTCTTTCCAAATTCAGAAAACAACCAAGCTGATGCTTGAGAAAAAAACCGCAGAGCTTCTTGAAATATTGAGAATGGTTGACGATGCCGAAAAAATTCTGGTTGATAAATCGCGCTCGCTCGATGACTTCGGACTCATGCTTGACGAAACATGGAAGCTCAAAAGAAGCATCAGCAATAAAATTTCAACCGATTTTATTGATGAGCTTTATCAAAAAGCCATGAACGCCGGTGCCTTGGGCGGCAAACTTCTCGGCGCAGGCGGCGGCGGTTGCCTTCTTTTCTATGTTCCGAAAGAAAAACAAAATGCTGTGCGCTCTGCTTTTTCAGGAACTCTTGAAATTAAATTCAAGTTTGAAAACGAAGGAACAAAAATCATTTGTAATAACTGACGAGGTATAAGCATGGTTAAAATAATCAAGCCGGATTTTGTTTTTGAGGATGAACGCGGAACTCTTGTTCAGCTTGTTCACGAGGGCTACAAACAGATAAATGTGGTAACTTCAAAAGCAGGCTTCGAGCGCGGCAACCATTATCACAAATTTAACCGTGAAGGTTTTTATGTTATTGAAGGTGCATTCACTCTTGAAGCACGCCTCGGCAACAAGAAAGAAACTTATGATTTCGGGAAAGGTGATATGTTTATCATCGAACCGAATGTTATACACAGATTTGTTTATCGCGAGGATTCAACGCTTATAGGGTTTTATGACAACGGAGTTGAACTTCCCGATGGAACAAAGGACATTATTCCGGAGGCGGGCGAATAATGGAAGCAATCATTCTTGCAGGCGGTTTCGGCACAAGGCTCAAGCCATGTGTTGACAATCTACCGAAACCGTTGGCACCCATAGGCGGCAAGCCGTTTCTGCACTATCTTCTTGATTATCTCTACGTCAACGGCATACACAGAGCAATCATTTCAACCGGCTTCATGGCCGATAAAATTGAAGAATTTACGGGAAACACTTACCGCGGAATGGTGATTGATTATTGCAGGGAGGACACTCCTCTCGGCACGGGCGGTGCAATCAAAAAAGCTCTCGGCATGTGCCGCGGCGATTTTGCCGTTGCCGTTAACGGAGACTCTTTTTTTGACGTTGACCTTTTTCAAATGAAAAAATTTCACGAAGCCTCGGGCTACAGTATTTCCCTTGCCTCAAAAGAGGTTCCATGTGCAGAACATTCCGGCTTTATAAAAGCAGAAAACGGCAGACTCTGCGGCTTTAGGGAAAAAGGAGTCAAGGAATCAGGCCCCATAAATGGCGGAGTCTATTTAATAGAAAAAAAAGCCCTTGATAATATAGCAGACGAAAGGTTTTCGTTCGAAAAGCAGGTGCTTGAAAGCGGTCTGTGCGATATCGGAGTTTTTGAAAGCGACGGTTATTTCATAGATATCGGTATCCCCGAAAACTACAGAAAAGCAGAAGCGGAAAAACATAAGCTCATATCAAAATCCGTTCGGCGCGCAGTGTTTCTTGACCGCGACGGAACAATCAACCGCGACACGGGTCATCTTTATCGCACGGAGGATTTTGAATTTCTTCCCGAAGCTGCCGAAGCGATAGCCGAAATCAAAAAAAAGGGCTATCTTGCAATTGTTGTTACCAATCAGGCAGGCATTGCAAAGGGACTTTATTCCCCCGAAGATGTCCGTTTGCTTCATAAACATATCGACAGCAGCCTGTCGGTTTCTTCTCACATAATTGCAGACAGCTATTATTACTGCCCCCATCATCCGCAGGCGGTTCTTGATGAATATCGCTGCGAATGCGGCTGCCGCAAACCTCAACCGGGGCTGATTTTAAAAGCAGTTTCCGATTTTGCCGAAATCGGAATTGAAATTGACCTTGAAAATTCTTTCATGGTCGGCAACAAAAGATCCGACATCCTTGCCGGAATAAACGCAGGAGTCGGCACCAATATTCTTATCGGCTCGGACGAGCCCGAATCCGCCGGCATTGCTTCGGCACATTACGAAAGCCTTTACGGCTTCTCCCAAAATTTAAAGCAGGTGTTTTAGTTTGAAAAATGTTTATTTCGTTCAGGTCGGTTTTGCATTTGACAAATCCGTTTATCTGCCATATGCAACCGGAACAATTGTTGCCTATTGCAAGAGCAAGCCCGACCTCGCAACCGAATATGATTTTAAGGAGATAATTTTCCGCAGAGATGACATCGAAACCATCGTCAGCGGAATGGAATCCCCTTATATCGTTGCATTTTCAACCTATGTCTGGAATGTTGAATTCAACAAGGCACTTGCAAAAGCGGTTAAAGAAAAATATCCCGAATGCATCATCGTTTTCGGCGGCCACAGCGTTTCCGAAAGAATGGAATTTCTCGCAAATGAATATATTGACATTCTTTCTCTGGGCGAAGGCGAAGAAGTCACCGCTGAACTGCTCAGAGCTCTCCGAGACAGCAAAAGCTTAAATGAGTGCGAAGGAATTGCATTCAGAGATTCAGAAGGCAACAAGGTTCTCACAAAGCCCCATTGCCCGCAATCGGTTGAGGACTATCCCTCCCCATATCTTACGGGGGTTTTCGATTCAATCATTGAAAAACATCCCGATATGATGTTTGACACAATAATCGAAACCAACCGCGGCTGTCCTTATAACTGCGCATACTGCGACTGGAGCAACCACAAAAAGCTCCGCCTTTTCCCAATAGAGAAGGTCAAGGGAGAAATCCAATGGCTTTCAGAGCACAAAATCGAATACTGTTTCTGCGCCGACTCAAACTTCGGAATGTTTGAACGCGATGTAGAAATTGCGGAATATATTGTTGAACTCAACAAAAAAACCGGATTCCCGAAGGTTTTCAGACCGTGCTATGAAAAAAACAGTGCGGAAAGAGTTTTCAAAATCTCCAAAACCCTCAATTCAAGAGGGCTTGATAAGGGCGCAACAATGGCATATCAGACTCTTTGCGACGATGCGCTCAAAAACATCAATCGCCAAAATCTGACCATGGAGCATTTTTCGGGTCTTATGGCAGATTATACCAAAGCAAACATCCCCACATATTCCGAGCTTATTCTCGGTCTGCCCGGTGAAACGGCGGAAAGCTTTTGCCAAGGGCTTTGCAAGCTGCTCAGAGCAGGTCAGCATAATTCAATCAGCGTTTATTATTGCGAATTGCTTCCCAACGCTCCGATGTGCAAACCCGAATACATGGAAAAATACCGGATTGAGCCCATGAAGGTTCAGTTCAATCATATCCATTCAGCTTTCGGCAAAAAAGACACCATCCCCGAATATTCATATCTTGTCCGCTCAACGAGCACCATGCCGCGCGACGGCTGGGTATATGCAAATCTTTTTTCAATATGCCTTCAGTGTTTCCACAGCCTCGGTCTGCTCAGATATTTTGCTATATATGCATATCAAGAGCTCGGCATAGACTATTATGATTTCTACAAGGGACTTCTTGATTTCTGTTTAAAAAACAACGGGCTTATCGGCAAGCTTTTCAGAGAAATCAAAAAGAAGCTTGACGGCTCTCTTGAAGGCGACTGGAACCACAGCAACCCGGTTTTCGGCAATATCACATGGTTTTTTGAAGAAGGACTGTTCCTTGAAATTCTTTATAATTTCGATGAACTCGAAAAACTCATCGAAAATTATGTGAAACCGTTTATTAAAGACGAAAAAATATATTCACAACTGCTTAAGTTCCAACTCAATGCAATCAAACGTCCGTTTGAAAGCGGCAAGGAATTTGAATGCAGTTACGACTTCCTCACATACTTCCAGAACCTCGGCACCGATGAAGCGCTAAAAGAGCAAACGACTCTGTTCACCTTCACGGCGCCGCAAAAATATGACGATTGGCCGCGCTTTGCAAAAGAAACCGTCTGGTACGGCAGACGCAAGGGCGCAACGCTTTACACAAACAACCTTAAGCTTGTTGAAACAAAACCCCTTTAAACTGCTTTGGGGTGAAAGGCTCGTGATTATTTGAAAAAGAAATTATATTTCTTTCAAGTGAATTATCCTTACGGCAAATCCGCGCATCTTCCTTACACCGCGGGTCAGCTTACCGCATATGCTTTTGCAGATAATGACGTTGCCGAAAATTACAGCCTTGAAAATATATTTTTCCTTCGAGAATCCGTTGACGGAGTTCTTGCAAAAATCGAAAAACCGTTTATTGTTGCCTTTTCAACCTACATCTGGAACTGCAACTACAACAAGGCTGTTGCAAAAAGAATCAAAGAAAAATATCCCGAATGCATAATCGTTTTTGGCGGCCATCATGTTGCCCCCGGCGGCGGTATGCTTGAGGAATGCCCTTATATTGACTATCTGCTCCATGGCGAGGGTGAGATCATTTTCCGCAAGCTTATGCGTTCATTAATCGGTCTTGAAAAGGCGAAAGAAATCCCCGGCATTTCCATGAGGGTAGAGAACGGTGTTCTCTCAAATCCCGAAATGATTTCGGGCGAATGTGATTTTCCTTCACCTTACCTTAACGGATATTTTGACAGAATAATTACCGAAAATCCCGAAACCGAATTCATGTCCATCATCGAAACCTCCAGAGGGTGTCCCAATTCCTGCGCATATTGCGACTGGAGCAACATGAAATCCAAAATCCGCAAATTCCCGATTGAAAGGATTTACGGCGAGATTGAGTGGATGAGTAAAAACAAAATCTATGGTTTGGGCGCAGCTGATTCAAATTTCGGAATGTTCAGACGTGATGAAGAAATCGTCGATAAAATCGTTGAAGCAAAACAAAAAACAGGTTATCCTGTTCTTTTTCAAACCTCGTATGCAAAAAACAGCAGTCAAACTGTTTTTAACATGGGGCTGAAGCTTGAACACAGCCGAATGAATAAAGGTATCACCCTCTCTTTTCAGTCAATGTGCAAAGAGGCTCTTAAAAATATCGGCAGAGAAAATATAAGCATTGATTATTATTCGGAGCTTATGAATCTCTACAATAATGCAGGCGTTGCAACCTACACAGAGTTGATTCTCGGATTGCCCGGTGAAACATACGAAAGCCTTGTTGACGGCATTGATGAGCTTCTGAATCTCGGCCAGCATAACTCCATATATATCCACAACTGCGAGCATCTCCCCTGCTCAATAATGGCGCAGCCGGATTATGTTGAGCGTTATAAAATAAAAACCTCACGCACACCTCTTAACCAGCCGCACAGGGAGCCTGACGAGGCAGACGATATCGCAGAATTTTCAAGCATTGTCACTTCAACATATTCGATGACTCCGCAGGATTGGAAAAAGATGAATCTGTTTTCATATACGATTCAATGCTATCATCATATGGGTATTCTGCAATTTTTTGCACTTTATCTTTACAATGAAGGCTTGTGCTCATACAAAAATTTCTATTCTTCTCTGCTTGAACACTTTCTTTCTGATTCTGAAACAGTCGCGGGAAAAGTCTTTTCGAAAATCAGCGGTTTCCTTGATGATGTTCTGAACGAAGCAGGCACTCTCAGCTGCTGTGACAACAGGTTCGGTAAGGTTCAATGGACTTTTGAAGAATATGCATTCCTTTGCACGGTATATGAAGCTGAGACATTCTATTCCGAAATCAAAGAATTTCTTTCAGGCTTCGGGATTGAAAAAGAGATTTTTAACGAGCTTTTCACGTTCCAAAAAAACATGATTAAACAACCGTTTACGGAAAATAAAAGCTTTGATTCTTCATATGATTTTCTCAGCTATTTTCTTGATATTCTCGACGGCAAAAAAGCCGTTCTCAATCATATAAACAACACCGTTTCTGTCGAACCTCAGCCTTTTTCTTCTTGGGAAGAATTTGCAAAAGTCGTGGCATGGTACGGCAGGAAAGACAGCAACAGCACATATATCAAACAATCTCACTCGAAACGGAGAAATAACGGCGATGAATAAAAGCAAAGTCTATTTTGTTCAGGTTAACGTAACTTACAGCGACTGTTTTTCATATCTCCCCTATGCCTCGGGCTGCATTGCCGCCTATGCATGGCAGGACAAGCAGGTCAGCGAAAATTACGAGCTTGCAGATATATTCTGCATAAGGCACAAAACCGAAGAAATTCTTGAAAAAATCGACAATCCCGCCGTTGTCGGCCTTTCCTGCTATATATGGAACATGGAGTATAACCTGCAGCTTGCCCGCATGGTTAAAGAAAAATATCCCGACTGCCTCATAGTTTTCGGCGGTCATAACGTTCCGGATGACACAAGTCTGCTTGAAAAGCACGCTTTCATTGATGTGCTTATGCATGCCGAGGGCGAAGAACCCTTTACTCTGCTTCTCAAAGCGTTGAGCGACGGCTCGGAGTTTGATTCAATTCCCGATATTTCTTTCAGAAAAAACGGCAAATACATAACAACAGAAAAGAAGCGTCTTTATGACATTGAGAATTATCCTTCACCCTATACCGCAGGTTGCTTTGACAGGCTTTTCGAGGAATTTCCCGAAGTCACTTTTCACGCCACTCTTGAAACCAACCGCGGCTGTCCCTACGGCTGTGCATTCTGTGACTGGTGCTTCACAAAGAAAATCCGTCTTTTCCCAATTGAAAGAGTCAAGGGAGATATCGACTGGATTTCAGCACACAAAATTTCATATTGCTACTGCGCAGATGCAAATTTCGGTATTGTTGAGCGTGATATCGAAATCGCAAACTATATTCTCGCAAAGAAAAATGAAAACGGTTATCCGCAGGTGTTCAAGCCCTGCTACGCCAAAAACAGCGACGACACCGTTTTTGAAATAGGTAAAATTCTCAACCACAGCGGCATTGACAAGGGAGTTACACTCGCCTATCAGTCGCTTGATGAAAAAACATTAGAAAACATCGGCAGAAAAAATCTTACTCTTGAGCATTATTCGAATCTCACGGCAAAATATGCCGAAGAAAAAATCCCGACATATACCGAGCTGATTCTCGGCATGCCGGGTGAAACATATGAAAGCTTCTGCAACGGCCTCTGCCGCCTGCTTGAAAACGGACAGCACAACTCCATGACGGTTTATACCTGTCAGGTTTATTGCAATGCACCGATTGCAAGCAAGGAGTTCAAAGAAAAATACGGCATACGTTGGGAACGTCAGCCGCTTCACGGAATCCACTACACTGCCGACTTCAACGGTGTTCAGGAATATTACGATGTCATTGTTGAAACCAAAGACATGAGCAAGGAAATGTGGGTTAAGGCAAACATGTTTTCTGTCTGCCTTCAAAGCTTCCATCATCTTGGATTGCTCCGTTGCTTTGCAATCTATGCCCGCCATGAACTCGGCATAAGCTATTATGATTTCTATAACAAACTGCTTGATTATATATTCAGCGATTCTTCAAAATATATCTATTCTCTTTTTGAAGAAATCCGCCAAAAAACAGCAAACACCGCAACCTCCGACTGGTGCTATCAGAAGGATATCTTCAGCAAAATCGGCTGGTATTTTGAGGAAGGTATTTTCCTTGATTTGCACTATAACAGAGACATATTCTGGCCGGAAATCGAAGGATTTATTTCTTCTCTCGGAATCGATTCGGATGTTTACAAAGAACTGCTTAAATATCAGCAGGGTATCCTTCGCCTGCCGAACACGGATGTTGTAACGGTTGAATCGGGCTATGACTTCTATTCATATTTTGAAAATATATACGATGACCGTTATGTTCCTCTCGAGAAAAAGGCAACAAAACTAACCATCACTCTTGAAAAACAGATTGATAATTGGTCCGATTATGCAATAGAAATAATCTGGTACGGCAAAAGAAAGAGCGCCACACTCTGCACCAACCACAGAGAAACCGTTGAGGTTGATTACTTATAATTTTTAGAAAGCGTGTTTTAATTGTCAGTTTTTACAGGCGTCACTTTGATGACGGGCACCGTTTCGGAAACGGAATCTCTTCGCAAAACAATTTGTACCCTATTGGAAATCTGCGACCATAGAGATGTTGCCGAAATTCTAATCTGCTATCCCGACAGAGTAACCCCCGAGTGCCTTGCGGTTATCAACGAATTGGCAACCATGGAATGCGACATTCCGATAAATATATTTAAACAAAAAAGTCCATTCATGGCGTTTGTTAAAGACCTTATTGAAGCCGCAAAAGGCTCTCATTGCATTCTTGTGCCTTCGGATTTGGCTGTTGATTTGAGCGTTGTTCCCAAAATGATTGAGGGAGCAAAAAAAGAACCGGACACAATTTTCTCCGCCTCACGCTGGTTAAAGGGTTGCGAGTTTTACGGCTACGGAAAAGTCAAAAAGCTTATTAATTTCTGCGGGCAGAAATTTCTTGCCGTTCTTTACATGCGCAACCTCACCGATTTTACCGACCCCGTTCAGATTGCACCGTCAGAACTCTACAAATCCATCAATTTTGAAGAAACCAGATTCCCGATTTTTGCAGAAATGATACTTAAGCCCATAAGACTGGGTTATAAATTCAAGGAGCTGCCGACCAACTGCTATGAACGCACTGACGGCAAATCCAGCAACTCCGCAGGAGAAATTCTTGAATATCTCAGGGTTGCTCTGCATATAAGGTTCATGCCGAAAAAAGATATTCTTTTGGAGGAATACAGATAATGAAAACTCTTTTTATCCTGCCGCCGCAGTGGTATCCGATGAGCCCTTATCTCTCGGCAGCGCAGCTTATCGGTCAGTTCAAGAAAAACGGGCTGTCTGCCGCTGCAAGAGACATGAACGTTGAGTTTTTCAACGACATGTTAAAAAAAGAAAGGGTTCTTTCCGCAGCAAAGCAGGCAAAGCAATTCTGCGAAGAATTTGCTGATGAAACAGAAAAAGAAGGATATTGCGAAGAGAATTTTGAGCAATATCCCCCTATAATAAAAACAAAACTTATGCGTTTCAAGGCATGCCGAGAGTTTTTTGACGGCGACATTGATGCTTATGATGTTGCCGAAAAAGTTGAGGATGCCGTTGCGGCAATTAAAGACCGCGAGCGTTTTTATGACCCCGAACAGCTTTTTGAAGCAAAGGATGTTCTTATTGATGCTTTGAAAATAATTTCGCTGCCCTTTATGCCCAGCAAAATTATGCTTGACAATTTTATTGCCAACCCCGTTTATTCATACGACTATGAGGACATAAAGCTTCAGTGCAATGATTCAAGCCTCAATATGTTTGTTGATTATTTTGACAAAAAAGTCAACACCAAAGATTTTGAAGAATACGGTATGATAGGCATCAGCATTTGCGACCTGAGCCAGATAATCCCCGGTTTGACCTTGGCAAAATATCTTAAAGATAGAACAAATGCTCACATCACTTTGGGCGGCAATTATATTTACAAAATAAGAGAATCCCTTAAAACGCTGCCCGAATTTTTTGATATCTTCTGTGATTCGGTTCAGATTGGTGACGGTGAAATTGCAGCTGTAAGGCTCGCCAAAGCAATCAGCGGAGAAATTTCAATTGAGGACACATACTCACTTATCTATAAAGACGAAAACGGTAACATTCAAGTAACCGAAACCGCTCCCCTGCTTGATATGGATGCCCTTGCACCTCCGTGCTTTGACGGCTATGATTTCAGTCAGTATCTCTCCGCAGACATTGTTCTGCCCGTTCAGCTTTCAAAAAGCTGCTACTGGGCAAAATGCACCTTCTGTGATTTCTACACCGGTCAGCAATGCTTTGACATAAAAAGCGTTAATCATGCGGTTGATGAGGTTGAGGCACTGGTTAATCAATACGGTTTTCACCATTTTATTTTTGTTGATGAAGCCGTTCCTCCGAAATACTACAATGAACTTGCTCTGGAAATTATCCGCAGAGGAATCAAAATCAATTTCTATTCATTTGTAAGGCTCGAAAAAACCTTCACAAAAGAGATTTTGCAAAATCTTTATAATGCAGGCGCGCGTTCATTCATATGGGGCTACGAAGCGGAATCTGAAAGAATTATGAAAATTCTTAACAAGGGAATTGACTGCGGCAGCCGCAAGAGAATTCTTGAGGATGCAAAATCAGTTGGTCTTTTTAATCACTGCACTTTCCTTCTCGGCTATCCGGGTGAAACAGCTGAAGAAACAGAAGCCACGAAGAATACAATACGCAACCGTCAGCTTGTTAACTGCTGCACTCCTTCAAACTTCGCTTTGAAGAAAAACGCTATAATGATTAAAGAAACCGACGATGCAGGCATTAATAACGTTGTTGACAACGGCGATTTCCACATTTCCTGCAATTATGTCATAAACGGCAATTCCACAAAGAATATCAAAAAAGACCGCATGCAATTCCAGCACGATTTTCTTAAGGATAATGCGAGAAGTCTTTGGTCCCTCAGCTTTGCAGACACCGACCACATTCTGCTTTATCTTTCAAAATACGGCGCGGATTGGGTGCGCAACTACAGACTTAAATATAAAAAACATAACTTTACGGGAACTTAAAAAATGCAGTCTCACTGTTTCGGTGAGACTGCATTTTTTATACTGATATTACTTTAACATCTGCTTTGTAGGATTTGCTGCCCATTTTACCGTACCAAACAACCTGTTTGCCGAACTCATCCCAATTATAAACCGGATTGGTGTCTGTAAACACGGTTTTGAAGCATCCGCTTTCAAGCGGAGAATATTTATTAATATAAATATTTTTGAAATATTCAAAGAAATTATATTCAGTTTCGCACTCGCTGCATTCTTCAGAAGGCTTTCTGATGATTGCCTTCTGATATGCCACAAGCTGAGAAAGCATGTTTTCATCCTTTATAATTCCGCTGAGATACGGCATAAGCTCATTGTAAAACCTGTCGATATCCGCACTTGCGTGAAGAAACATGAATTCATAATGGTCCCAGACAAGATTACCGACAAACGGAACAACAAACTTTGGTGTTATACCCTTTGCAAGACCGACAAACGATTCCTTGACCTCATTATAGAAATTCTGAACAAAAGGAACATCCGCTTTTTCGATATATTCCATGAGTCCCTCATAGAAGCTTCTGTAGCTGACACCAAGCTCATAAAAGGCATAAACAGCAAGGCATCTGAGCAGACCGCAGGCATGCATTGTCTGTGTAAAGCCAGCAAACAGACCGCTTCTCTGCCATTTATCGCAGGGCATGGAATCGGTTTCGGTAATAATGTTAATCTTTTCGGGAATATAATATGCATCCGCAGCACAGTGGAAACGGACTATTTCGGCACGCGATGTTTTGATGCCGTGCTTTTCCATATAATCCTTTTGACCGAGCTGAGAATTCGGCAAAACTATACAATGATAAACCTCGAAGATAAAATGCTGACCGATTTCAAACAGCTTGCATATTCCATCTACGAAGCTGTCATATGTTTCGCCCGGCAAGCCGAGAATAAGCTCGGAATACACCTGAAGCTTTTCTTCATGGTACAGGCTGAAATTCTTCTGAAATTTATCAAGAGACATGTTCTTTCGCCCGATATTTTCAAGCACAACGGGCGAAAGGCTCTGGAGCGAAATTGTTGCACCCTCGCGGTCAACACCCTTTCTGTTAAAACGGCGGACTATTTCACGCACTCGCTCAGTATTGCCTTTCGAATAGTTGATGCGTACTCTTTCCGGATAACCGTATTTTTCCTTAGCGGCAACAAGAGCATCCGCAATTATAAGGTCATCCTTACCGATACCGAAGTTTGCATCCGCACCCCAAACAAAACCGATTTTGTTTTTCCCAATCCATTCAATTTCCGCAAGCACCTTATCAAGCGGAAAAAACCTTGTTTTGTCCTTGAGCGGGCCCCAGTCACAGTATGCACAAGAATTAGGACAGCCGCGGCTGGTTTCAAGAATCGTGTTGAATTCATAATCAGGATATTTTTCGGAAAGATTGTCAAACCATCCGTCGAGATACGGCGAAGCATAGTCAATACCGCAATAAGATTCTTTAGCTGTCATCACACAGCCGTTTTTGCTTCTGTAAGCAATATTGGTAAGCTTAGTAACATCGCCGCGGTTAAGAGCGTTAAGAAGCGCTGCAAAGGTTACTTCGCCCTCTCCGAAGCAAAGATAGTCAACCTGAGAATGCTTTTCAAGAAACGAAGTGTCAGGCGGAATATTGTGACCGCCAAACACGGTTATGCATTCCGGATATTTTTCTTTAATCGCCTTGGCAAATTCAAGATGATATTCCGTATTCCATACATAATTCGAAAAACCCACAACCGCAGGTTCTTCAAGCTTTGAAACAACATCTTGAATATCATGACGTATAAATATAAAATCTTTGAACTCATATGTCTTTACGACATCTTCATTTTTCCATGCATTCGCAATAATAACGCCGGAAGTATACGGCAAATAAACTACTTTTGAATTTTTGCCTGACGAAACATCAACCTGAACGAAATAAACATTCTTTTTCTGCAAAAAATCACATCCTATCTTAAAAATGCATTTCATCAAGCTTCTGTTTCAGCCTTTTTTAACAACGCCGAAATCTTCTCGGAAAGTTTTTCTTCTATGTTTTCAGCTGTTTCGCCTGCAAGAGAACTCTTATCACACATCAAAAACAGCGCAAAGAAAAGAGACGAAGTTTCGGTAGCAACAAGGCTGTATTCCATAAACATAGACATAGCAGAAAACAACACGGGAATAATATAGCCGATAATTTCAAATGCAGGTCTCTTCTTTTTAATTGCCGCAATAACCAAAGCTATCAAAACGACATCAAGAATCAGAATGGGGATTATAAGCTTAATGTTATATTCGAATGAAATTGCCGCCATTGAAAAACGGCGCACATAATGTGCATAAATTGCCGAAGCAAGCATAACCGCCTGACAAACAAAGAAAATAATCTTTTCCTTTTTGTTTTCATCCTGAGGTTGAAGCTCTGCTTTTTTTGATTTTTTCTTTGAAGCCGGCTTGGCTTTAACAAAACGAGGTGCCATAAGAACCATTGAAGTACCGATTGCGGCAGGAATACATACCACCGCAGCATAATTGATAAATACGGTAATAAAAACACTTACGGCAGCAGCCGCTATCAATGCATATATGTTTTTCGCAAGGAGCAGCATAACAGAAATGCAGACCATAAATGTTAAAACATCATATCTGATTACCAGTGATTCAATTGTTACCCCCAAAGTATAAATCAAAGCCGCTATACCCACAAAATCCTGGCCGGTAAAGCTTCTGCCGATTGATTTTGAAAAACTCATCAAAAGGAAGGTTGCAAAAGCAACACTGGCGATGAGTACTCTAATCAAAGATTCAGGCAGAATAGGGCCCATTGTACTCATCTCATAAAGAGTCTTTGCAAAAACTGCTGCAAAAATAACAAGAATTGTCAAAATTTCATTTTTGCCGAGTGACGGTAATTTTTTTGTCATTTTAATCCCACATTTCTTAATTATATTTCAAAAAAGGCTTATAACAATCCGATGTATAAAGCGCTGCCGCCTGGTTTCTGCCGTACCAGATAATTTTGCAGGCATATTCATAGAGATTTTTGCACTCAACACAATCTTCAATCATAAGTGTCACAGTTTTCTTTTTAAGCGGCTCATAACAGCCGTTGTAAATCCGATTACAATAATTATAAAAGTCGTATTCGCTTGAAATTTCCTGCTTGCCGCTCTGACCGACTCTTTTAAGAGTTTGCTTTTGATATGCAAATAAAGCTTTCAATTCATCGGTCATGCCGAATTTATCGGCAACCAAACCTTCCAGCTCATCAAAAATACTGTCCGCATTCTCAAGACTTTTGAGAAAATATATTTCATCAAACTGCCAGCATATATCCCCAAGCGGCTCGCACGAAACCGCCCACGGATTTTCGCCGCGTGACATTCCTTCGGCAAATCCGGTTATAAGCGAATAAACCGCATTGCAGGCTGAGTTCTCGTTCTTAGCGGAAAACTCTGCAATTTTCGAATAAACATCATAGTAGCTGACACCTAAATCATTTCTCAGGTAAAGTGCCACCGCTCTGAAAAAGCCGATGTTATGAAACGCTTGAACAAGACAAGCAAAAGCAACGCAATAAATCCAATCTTCTCTGCTGAGAGAATCTGTTTGAATAACCGTTGTGTTATATTCACAGACCTCATGACGCTCAAGTGCACTGCAGTGCGCCTGAGAAAACGGAGTGCGCACCGTTTTTATTCCGAATTTTTCAACATATTCGGGCGAACCCATCTCGGAATTAGGCAATAAATCGCAAGTATAAACCTGAATCGCTTTATGCTGACCGTATTCAAGAAGGTCACATATTCCATGGGTAAAGCTTTCTTTGGTTTCGCCGGGCAATCCCAGAATAAGCTCAGACGAAGTTGATATACCGCATCTGCTGTATTCATTCATCAGTGCTTTGAAATGCTCAAGCGAAATGTTTTTTCTGCCGATATTTTCAAGCGTTACGGGCGAAAGGCTTTGAAAAGAGAGCGTCTGTGCTTTATCAAGCCCGTATTTATTGAACCTCATACAAATCTTTTTGACAAAGTCGGTTCTGTTTTTAGTGAAGCACACTCTGAAATTTTTCGGATAACCCGTCGCTTTTTTAGATGAAATGATATATTCTGCAATTTCCTCATCGCGGTCAAAAAGCCCGAAGTTACCGTCAGCACAATAAACGTATTCTATTTTGTGCTCTGCAATCCAATCGATTTCAGCCTTAATACGCTCCATCGGAAAAAGCCTGACCTTGCTGCCGAGAGTTCCCCAGTCACAAAAAGAACATTGAAAAGGACAGCCGCGGTTTGTTTCAAGAATTGCGGAGAAATTTGTTTTGCCGTCAGCAACAGAATCAAAAACACCGTTAAGATACGGCGAAGGATATTCGCTGAGGCAAAAGGCTTTTTCTTTTGTTTTAAAGTACTCTCCGTCTTTTCTGTATGCAATATTCGCAACATTTTCAAGGCTTTTGTTTTCAAGCATATTCAAAACAATCTGTCTGAACGCTTCTTCACCTTCGCGGTAAATAAGGATATCCGCCTCAGGGCATTCATCAAAGGTTGCAAAGTCTCTCAGAACATTGTGGCCGCCAAAAACAATAATAACATCGGGATATGTGTTTTTCAGTTCCCGTGCCAACGCTTTGTTATATTCATAGTTCCAGACCGAGCATGAAAAAGCGGCAATAAAAGGCTCTTTCATTCTCTGAACTGCCTCGGCTATCGGCTCGTGTGTATAAACAAAGCCGGCAAGCCTGCATTCGGATTTTATCTTATGGTCATCAAAAGCATATGCAGCAATGCAGCCCGATGCATACGGAATATAAACCGACCTGCGCTCGTTGCCGTAAACATTATTTGCCTGGATAAAATAAATGTTTTTCATCGCCGCGCTCCTTTCCCATATTATCATATTATAATATTAATAAGAGCGAATGTCAATAAGCCCGAATATTTTCGATTTGTTGACTAATAAACAAAAATGTGGTAAAGTGTATTCATAACAATCAAACGGAAGTGAAACAAATGCTCAATATTCTTGTTACCGGCGGCGCCGGTTACATAGGCTCGGTTCTTGTTCCCCTGCTTTTGTCAAAAGGATGTCGGGTAACAGTTCTTGACAGCTTTTTCTACAACCAAAGCTCTCTTCTTGAGTGCTGTTCAAACCCTGCGTTTGAAATAATAAACGCAGACGCACGCAATGAATCGGCAGTGAAAGAAGCAATGAAAGGAAAGGATTATATAATCCCTCTTGCAGCTCTCGCAGGCTTCCCCATTTGCGACAAAGAAGCATGCTCTGCATATTCAATAAATCTTGACGCAATCAAAATAATTTTACGTTTAAGAGAGCCCGGTCAGAGAATTATTTTCCCTTGCACAAACAGCGGATACGGTCTCGGCGAGGGCGAAAAATTCTGCACCGAAAATTCTCCCATCAAGCCGATTTCAATTTACGGCAAAAGCAAGGTTGAAGCTGAAGCTGCCGTTCTCAGCGAAGCCGGCACAACCGCTTTCAGATTTGCAACTCTTTTCGGCGCATCACCAAGAATGAGAACTGATTTGCTTGTTAACGATTTTGTTTACCGCGCAGTATTTGACAGAACTCTCGTTGTTTTTGAAGGCAATTTCAAGAGGAATTATCTTCATGTCAGAGATGCCGCAAACGCTTTTTGGTTTGCAATTGAAAACTTCGAAAGAATGGAAGGCGGAACGCACAACTGCGGTCTTTCGGATTCCAACCTTTCCAAAATCGAGCTTTGTGAAAAAATCAAGGCAATACTGCCGAAATTCACTTATATCGAGGCTCCCGTTGGCGAGGACCCCGACAAACGCAACTATATCGTTTCAAATGAAAAGCTTGAGTCTCTCGGCTGGAAGCCGATTTACTCTCTTGATGACGGAATCAAAGAACTTACTAAAGCCTATCAGATAATCAAAAACAACAAATATTCCAACATATAAAATAAACAATGACGTATAAGGGCGAGCCTTCATAAGAGAGGTAACTTCCTTATAAAGGGTCGCCCGACCAGTGTTTTTTACATTTGTTATACGTCATTTATTTTTGTTATCTGAGCG